>JAFGIW010000072.1 GCA_016929415.1 Chitinispirillaceae bacterium
GTCGACGGCTTCGACCGATACGCTTGACACGCAGGCCCTGACCGAAGGGGCCCATACAGTTCAGATCAAGGTGACCGATTCCAACGGGAAGACGGGGCTTTCAGAGCTACGAAAGTTCGTCGTGAGGAATTCCCCCACGGTAACGCTCGCCGCCCCTGCCGCCGACTCGGTGGTATCGGGGACGGTTGTGGTGACGTTTACGGCAACTCCGGTTGCCCCTGCCGCGATCGACTCGACCGCGATCTCGGTTGACGGCGGCGCTTATCGGGCCACGTCGACGGCTTCGACCGATACGCTTGACACGCAGGCCCTGACCGAAGGGGCCCATACAGTTCAGATCAAGGTGACCGATTTCAACGGGAAGACGGGGATTTCAGAGCTACGAAAGTTCGTCGTGAGGAATTCCCCCACGGTCATGCTCACCGTTCCGGCCGCCGACTCAGTGGTATCGGGCACGGTCGTGGTGACGTTTACCGCCACGCCGGTTGCCCCTGCCGCGATCGACTCGACCGCGATTGCAATCGACGGCGGCGCCTACCGGGCCACATCGACGTACGCGACCGATACGCTTGACACGGAGGATATCGCCGAAGGAGCCCATACGGTTAAGATCCGGGTGATTGACTCCAACGGAAAGACGGGGTTTTCGGAGCTGCGGAAGTTCATCGTGAGGAACAATCCCGCGGTGACACTCCTTTCACCGTATGCCGACACGGTCATCATCGGCACGGCAATCGTCCGGTTCAGCGCCCTGCCGGTTTCACCCGCGACCATCGCCCGTCGGGAGATCTTCATCGACGGCGTGTTTTTTGACACTTCGGGCACCGAAAGCACCTTCGCCTGGAACACCGTCAATTACAACGACGGTCAGCATACCGTTCAGGTAAGGGTCATCGATTCGAATGGAAAAAAAGCGGCAAGCGACATTGTTTCCGTGACGCTGTTAAACACCCCGGTGGTGACGATCGACGCTCCGACTGATACGGTGACTGTTTTTGGAATCGACACGATCCGGTTTACCATCGACTATGCGCCCGGAACGTCACGGGATTCCACCGAAGTCTCCTTCGACGGGGGAGAGTGGCAGCCGACAAGCGCCGACGCGTCGCATACCTGGGTCACCACCGATTTCCGTGACGGTACCCATACGGTCCAGGTTCGGGTGAGCGCCACCAACGGGAAAACAGGCTATTCGCAAATCAGGGCATATGAGGTAAGCAACGCACCCACGGCGGATATTATTGCTCCCGCGCCCGGAGAAGCGCTGGCGGGAGCCTATACGGTCCGTTTCCGGATCGATCCTGTAGCTCCTGCGACTATCAGGGAGCGCAAGGTGTCGATTGACGGCGGGCCATGGAGAGACAGTTTGGTGCGCGACAGCACTTTCACCATGAACACGATCGGCTGGAAAAACGGCACTCACTCCATCCAGGTGAGGGGTATCGACAGCAGAGGACGGATCGGAAATTCGCGAATACTCTCCTTTATCGTCGACAACGAGGCGCCGCTTGCGGCGGATCCGAAAGCGGTTTACGGCGAAACCGCTTCATCGGCAAAGAGCGGATCCGATGTGCTCGTTACGGCGCTTATCAAAGACAATCTTGTTGGGTTGAAGAGGGATTCGGCCGTTGTATTGACTTCCGCATCAATCGATGAAGACGGGGCTGCGACCTATCTGATGCGGGATGACGGGGAGGGCGGCGACAAAGTGAAAGGCGACAATGTATACAGCGCCCTCGTCGAAGTCGCCACCGACAGCACGGGCAGCATCGGGTATTCGATCAAGGCCGTCGACCAGCTCGGCAACAGCGTGACGCTGGCAAGTGCCATAACGCTGGACAACGCCGCGCCGGCAACGGACTTCACGCTTGAGCCCGTGCCTGAAGACGGCGTCGATGCCCGCAGCGGAACCACCTATTTCCGTAGGCTCGTCATGAAGGGGAATTATGGAGATAAAGGCAGCGCGGGGTTGTCGCAGGTCTTCATTGCAGTGAAGAACGACAGCGGCGCTTATGTCAATACGGCGCCGGTGGTCCTCGCGCCGGAAGATTCACAGTTCAGCAGCATCGTCGAGCTTATCCCGGGAAACAATACGATCGTGCTCTGCGCTGTCGACAGAGCCGGAAACCGTGACAGCACGCTCGGCCGGGTCGTTTATCGGGAGCCCAAGGCGACGAAGGTCGTAAGCCGCAGCGGGGGGATGGTTGACAATCCCGACGGTGCGTCGGCGGTCATCCCGAAGGATGCGCTCCTCAAACAGGTGGAGGTGACGATCGTGCCGGTCGAGCCGGTCGAGCAGCGCAAGCCGCTCAACAAGACACTCACGCTTCTCAATGTCGCTCACGATTTCGGGCCCAACGGAACGATCTTCCGTAAGCCCGTTACGCTGACGCTGCCTTATACCGGGGCCGACCTCGACCAGGACCAGGACGGCAGCAGCGACATAGATCCCGAAAAGCTGATCGTGGTGTTCTGGGACGGCGGGACATGGCGGCCTGCAGGTCCCGGAAGCGTTAATGCCGACGCAAACACCGTTACCGTGGAGGTGAACCACTTTACGATCTTCGACCTTGCCCTCTCGACCGCAACGGCCCCCGGAGAGCTTGTCGCCTGCTGGAGCGCCAATCCGGTCAGGAAGGGCAGGGGAGCCTATTTCACCTACAGCGTTCCCGAAAACGGCACGGTGAGCCTGCGCATCGTCGATATGGCCGGTGATCTGGTCTGTCAACTCCTTCCCGCCACCACAAGGGCGCAGGCGGGGCCGGTCCCCGGGCAGGTCGCGTGGAGTGGCCATAACACCGCCGGGCGATTCGCCGGGGCCGGCTTGTATGTGTATGTGTTCGCTTTCAAGCCGGGTTCGGGGGGGGATACGCAAATTATCCGTAAACCGGTCGGGCTGCTCTATTCAGAGGAAGGGAGGTAATTATGAAAAAGCAAATTATCCTGGGTCTGTTATGTTGCGGCTGCATGCTTCAAGCCTTTGGTTCACCCGTCGACATGATGATCGGGGCCCGCGGTTACGGCCTCGGCGGCGCGTATGTCGCGCTCGCGAATGATCCGAGCGCAGCCTACTGGAACCCGTCGCGCCTCTCACAGGTGCGTCACATTTCCCTGATGAACAGTAACTGGATCCTCCAGGACGTCGAGGGAATGAACGTGAATTACGCCAATCTTACCGTCCCGATCAAGTATGTCGGGACGATTTCAGGCGGCTGGCTCATCAACCATGCATCACTGGAATACGGCGTGTTGAATGACGACAACACGGTCATTATGAAATCGAACAGCGCCAATGAACACCGGTTCTCGCTCTCTCTCGGACGGCAGCTTTTCGACGAGCTGCTTATTTTCCGCAGGACGAGCGTGGGTCTGAGCATCAACCGGTACAGCTTTACAACTGAGTTCGGGAACGGAGCGGGGCTCGGGTTCGATGTTGGCGTATCGACCGAATTCCCCTACGGGTTGAGTTTCGGCTTTATTGCACGCACGCTCGGCGCTGAATTCATGGGGTATCTGCTCGACCCTGAATTGAGATGGGGCATCGGCTACTCGCAGGTGATCAAAGAGATGCACCGGATCACCGCGGGCGTAGACGGGCTCTATAAAATGAACCGTGATTATCAGGATGAAAAATCGCTCGAACCGGCGCGGAACAATATCAAAGGCTTCGCCGGGCTGGAATACGCACTGCTTAACAACGGTTTCGAATTCGCGGTCCGCGGCGGCGGAAACGGCATGGCGTGGCATAATACCCTGCATAACTACACGTTTACGGCCGGGTGCGGTTTCAAATGGTTGGGATATTCGCTGCAGTATGCCTTCGTGGGTGCCACCGACCGCGACGCGGCGCTTGGCTACGGCCACCGTATTTCCCTGATCCTCGAACTTGACCGTCTCTATCTCGGACAGAAGGGGATGACGGAGTAATGACTGTGAATGGTGCGGCCGCCATGGCCGCACTGCCTTACCCCGGGGAGCGGGGGGCGAAGCGGGAGAGTTGATGAGTTTTAAAAACCCTCCAACCCTCCAACCCTGTTTAGTTCTGCAACCAAAATTCAGAAAAAATTTGACGATTGCCCGGTGGGCACATATTTTATCGCTGCTATAACAGTTGAGCAGCGGGAACGATGCTGTTAATCTCAACCCTTTCCATTATCAACGAGGTATGAATGGCATTACCGGGTCTTTCTGTACGAGCGCTTTGCGTCATGTTGTGGATACCCCTCACGACAACCTTTGCCGCAACCATGCGGCAAGAGGCGCACGAACGCTACATCAAGGGTGAATATCGCAAGGCCGCCGACGCCAATCTCGCGCTTCTTGCCGACATGGCCTCCACCGAACAGAACCGCCGTTATGCCCTGCAGATGCTCGGGACGATTTATGAGAACCATCTCCTGCAATTCGATTCGGCGGCATACTGGTACGAACGTTTCTCCTCGAAATATGCACGCGGCGTGCAGAAGGAGTTCTACCGCAAGAAGCTGGCGTTCCTCCGCGGACTCGGGAATGACGAAAAAAAAGGCTACGCTCTTATTCAGAAAGCGATGTACGGAACCAGAGTGCCGCACGAACAGATCGCGCTTCTCGAAGAGGGGCTGGCCACGGCGCCGAAGCTTCCCAAACGCAGGGAGGTGCTCCTGCTGCTCAGTCACATTGCGTATGAGGCGGACATGTACGCGAAAGCGCGTTCCACCATGCTGCGCCTCAAGGCGATGGATCCCGATGCGATCTCGGGAGATCTCCGGACACGTTTCATGCAGGTACAGGCGATATGGCGCCGGTCGATCATCAGCCGGGTCTGCTGGGGTGTCGTCGCGCTGCTCCTGGCAGCGGTACTTTTCACGGCGCAGTACAATAAAGTATCCCGGAGGGCGTGGAAGCTGTTCGCCGTTCTCTGTGCGGCATGGGTGCTGCTTTCGGCCGCGGGGGTAGTAATTTACATTTCCAAAATACACTCCCTTATCCACAACCCCTTTACGGTTCCGGGCATATTCGTCGCCGCGCTTATTCTCCTTGTAATTGCGGCCTGGATTTTTCTCGCCCGGTTCAGCCTGCTCTGGCGGATCAGCGGCCGGGCCGCCGTCGTGGCGCTTCCGGTATGCGCAGTGCTGCTCACCGTGGCGTCGAGTTTCCTTTTCTGCTATCACCAGCCCAAGCGGGTGAAAATCCTGGAGGAATTCGGGGACCGGTATATGCACTGGATACAGGCTACATCGAAAGGATCATCGCAGTATGAACAGAAGGAATGAACCCCCCGCCGGGGGCAGGATCCTGCGCGTCAAGAAGGGATTTAATCCCAATTCGAGCAGCATCGCCACGGACATCATCGTCTTTTTTACCGCCGCGGCGGGAGTGAGCGCGCTTTTCGCGGCAGCCGCCGGCGTCGTCATGGCCCGTTTTTCAGACAAACCCGAAACAACGGCCGATGCCGGTTCAACGAAAACAGATAAGTAAAGCGCGCTTCGAAACGTTCGGCGGCATCTGCTCCGTCGAGGATCCCGCGATGCTGGTGCATGTTGACCGCGCCTTTATGTGCGAACTGGGCTACGCAGCCTCCCCGCTCTGGGAACAGCCCGACACCGGCATCCTCTCCGCGCCCTGCGAAGTCCATTTCGCCGTAACGAACCGCTGCAATTTTCGTTGTAAAGGATGCTACATGAACGGGGGCGATCCGGATCCCGGGGAGCTCTCCCTTGACGATTTCCGCCGTGCAGTGGACCTGTTCGCCGGCATGGGGGTGTTTCACATGGCCCTGGGCGGGGGAGAGGCTTTTGAAAGGGAGGATTTTTTAGAGATAGCCCGGTATGTCAGAAGTCGGGGCATCGTGCCGAACCTCACGACCAACGGCTTTCACATCACCCCGGAGATCGCGCGGGAGTGCGCGGTGTTCGGGCAGGTAAACGTGAGCATCGACGGCATCGGCGAGCAATACCGGGAAATACGGGGCGTCGACGGATTTTCGGCGGCAAGCGCCGCCCTGCGGCACCTGAGGGATGCCGGCGTACAGACGGGAATCAACTGCACGGTGTCGCGGTTGAATTTCGACAGCCTGGAGGAGATCGCCGGACTGGCGCGGCAATACGGCCTCCACGACGTGGAGCTCCTGCGCTTCAAGCCGTACGGTCGCGGAATGCGCGGCTACGGCGCGATGCGATTGACCGATGAGCAGCACCGGCAGGTCTTCGACCGTTTCGCCGGTCTTTCCCGGAATTACGGCATTCCGGTCAGGATCGACTGCTCCTTCCTGCCCATGGCCTGTTACCACCGCCCCGACCGTGAGGTGATGGAGCAACTGTCGGTCGGCGGCTGCGACGCCGGCAATTCGCTGCTCGGGGTGCGGTCGGACGGAACTTTTTCCGGATGCTCGTTCTGTGCGAACGAAGAAAGCGCCTTCGGCCTCCCCTTCCTCTGGTCCGCATCGGACCACCTCAGGCAATGCCGCACACGGATCGAACGGCTCGGGGAGCCGTGCAACCGCTGCTCCTACATTGATATCTGCAAGGGCGGCTGCCGGGCGGTCGCCGCCTTTATCACCGGAAACCCCGACGCTCCCGATCCCGAGTGCCCGTTCGTCGTTGAGCGGGGGTTGACGTAGTAAACAAGCCGCGGATAAGTGCGGTCAATAAAAATTTATTTGCCCGGCCGGGAAAAACAATTATTTTAAACGCCGACCGTAAGGGATGGTAATTCTCACTCCATCGCAAAAAAGGAACATTTATGACAACGGAACATTCAGGCGGAACATGCCTCTGCCGCCTGGTGCCGGCAATGCTGGCAGTTTCATGCACGGTTGCCGCGGCCGGAACGGTTCCGGGAGATTCGGTCCGGACGACGTTTGACAAAATAACCGTCACGGCGACGCGAAAACCGACGCCGCTGCGTGATGTCCCCTCCATTACCTACGTGGCAAGCAGCGATGAAATTGACGAAATACAGGCTTCGAAACCAAGCGAAGCGCTGCAGTATATTCCCGGCGTGAGCGTCGAGGGGGGTACCGGAAGCGGCTCTCCGTCGAAGAGAAACATCTCGCTCAACGGCATGCCGAACCAGTACAGCGTCGTGCTGGTGGACGGCGTGCGGGTACTGAGCTCCCATTTTCATACGGGAGGAGATATCGATATCATTCCCGCAGCAAATGTCGAGCGCATCGAGGTGCTCAAGGACGCGGCCTCCGCGCAGTACGGGAGCGACTGTATGGCCGGTATCGTCAATATCATCACCCGCCGGGGAACCGACCAGCCGTACCTGTCGTTCGGCACGGGCGGCGGAAGCGAGCGGACCTTCTATGGAAATCTCCTCGTTTCCGGAAAGACAACCGGCAAGGTTTATCACAGCGCATTCGCTTCCTGGAAGCAGACCGACGGCCTCCCGATCAAACAGCCGGCCAGACGGATGGGGCAGCTTGATTTCAAGAATTTTTCCCTGATGAACCGCATCGACGCCGACCTTTCCGAAAAAGCCTCGATCGGAATGGCGGTCAACTATCACACCATCGCGTCGACCTTCAACGGCGCGGCGATGGACTCGCGCCTCTTCATGCCGCGCATTACGTACGACATGAAAATCAGCGACAGGATCGGCATCCAATCCATCGTGTACTATTCACGCTGGGAATCGGAGATCAATGGGGAACTCAATGAAGTCGCCTCGCCGCAGGTTTCGCTCTGGTGGAACGGCATCAGGCGCAACAGAATCATGGCGGGTATCGAGTACGACTGGAGGAACTTTGCGCGGAAGGCGGTCAGCGAACACCACCAGCATCTCGGCGGGATTTACCTGCAGGACGAGATTCAACTTTTCAAAGGGATGGAGCTGCTCGCCGCGGTGCGGGCGGACCTCATCGAGAATACGGGCGACACCGAGGATGCCAGACCGGTATTCTCACCGCGGATTTCGGCGCTCTATCGCCCCGTGGACCCGCTCGGCATCAGGTTTTCAGCCGGACGCGGGTTCAAGGCGCCAACGGTCATGGAGCTTTATGAAAAAGATTATCCCCATGGAAACTACCGGCGCAACGGGAATCCCGACCTGCTCCCGGAGTATTTAAACAATATAAGTGGCGGAATCGATTGGTCCATTCTGCCCGACCTGACCCTTATTGCGCAAGGCTACGCCAATTTCATCACCGACATGATCACGCCGGTGTACGACCATAACATAGGAGACTCCCTGTTCGTGTACGTGCGCCGGAACATCCACAAGGCAAAAGTGTACGGAGGAGAGCTGATGGCCGGGTACCGCATGCGCGCCGGCTTCTTCGGGCTTGCCGTGCAGGCGGGCGGAGGCTATGCGTACAATGAGAGTACCTCGACCGGTTCCATACTGCCGTACTATCCGGGGCTGTCGCTCTTCGCGAAGGTGAACCCGACCTTCGACATCGGCTCGTCCGCCGCAATCTCCCTGTTCGCGGGAATGCGGCTCCTGCAGGGACGCGAAGTGCAGGATTACAAGTCGAACGGTGCCACCGCCGTTACCGACAATGAGGAACTCGAGGCAGGCCTCACGGCGACCTTCCTCAGGCGGTATGAGCTGTATGTCAAGGGAACCAACCTTCTCGCGCGGGAACTCGAGTGGTATGAAGACGCGCTGATGCAGACAGAGGGGAAACGGCTCTTCGAAGCAGGAGTGAAGATCCGGGCATTCTGAGGGGGGTGGATGGGAATAAGTATCATGAGTGAAAATGTAAAAAAGTTTTACAGGGTTATTCGATTTTTTACACTTTTTGAAGCAGGACAGGCTTAAATTGAAAACATTCAATGGTTTTAATGTGGACTGATATTTGCTGTAAGTTTAAAATTTTCATTATCTTATAGTGATTACTTCAAGGGATTATTCCCTGCTTATTTATAATAGTGGATTGTAGAAAACGGTTGCTTTACATCTCGCTGCACAATCGGTCCCGCTTCTACATTCCCCCGATTTTAATCGAAAAACCATCTCTGAACCGGCAACCTGCAGCATGCCTGTGATGGGCTGTATCCTGATCGGTTTTTTTGGCGAGGAGACGAAAACGTTTATATATTGTTATTTTTCCGGCACCTCCGAAATCCATTCAAACCGTAATTGACAGATGACCATCGTCGGAGTGAAAACGGACACCAGTGTTTTTGGATTATCAATTATTATTCTTTAAATACAGGAGCCCCCTATGAAAAAACGCGTAGCGGCATTTATTCTTCTTATCACTGCAACGTGTGCATTCGCTGCGGTGGAAAAAGGACCGTATATGATATGGAATGGTGACAATACGACCATGACCGTTCTTTGGCAGTTCGACCTCGACGGTCCGACGACAAGCTCGATCAAGTGGGGTACCACCACTGAATATGAGGACTCTGCTGCTACGAACGAATACGGAGACAATCATCAGCATCAGTACACGATAACCGGTTTAACCCCGGGAACAAAATATTGTTATAGTGTTCCCGACGTAGGAACCGGCTCCTTCACCGCCGCGCCCCCGGATGACGCCCAGAGTGTCAATTTCTTTGTGTACGGGGATACCCGTTCAAATCCGGGTGACCATGACAGTGTGTGCGGTGGCATGATCAATTCGTATACATCGGATCCGTTGAAACAGACAATCGCGATTCTCACCGGTGACTTTGTAACCGATGGGAGGATCGAAGACAACTGGAGCGACGAATTTTTCCCGCGTAACCGGGATTCTCTCCTTCAATTTCAATCGGAAATAGTCATGTGCGGCCCCCGCGGCAATCACGAGTATAACGGCGTCCTCTTTGATAAATATTTTCCGCAGCCCTGGGTAAGTGATTTTTACTATTCATTCGACTACGGACCCGTTCATGTGGTGGTTATCGATAATTTTATCAGTTATGATCCCGGTTCCCCTCAGCACAACTGGATCATGAGTGATCTTGCAGCTTCGAATAAAACCTGGAAGATAGTAACTTTCCATGAACCGGGATGGTCGTCGGGAATACATTCCAACAATATCGACGTGCAGGATTATTTGCAGCCCCTCTGTATTCAGTACGGGGTCGATATTGTTCTTTGCGGACATAACCACAATTACCAGCGAGCCGTAGTCGATGGGGTGCATCATATTACCAGCGGCGGCGGCGGCGCGCCGCTTTACGATCCTGTTCCGGGCGCGGATAGTGTTGTCACACAACTAAGAACATTGCATTTCTGTGAGATAAGTATTAACGGTCACACACTGAATTTTACCGCCCGACGTCCGGACGGTACTGAGATCGAAACATTCCAGGTTACCCATACGCCGTTGTCGCCGACAGTAACCCTTACCGCTCCTTCGGAAGGGGAAGAACTGACGGTAGGGAATCCAACAACCATTTCCGCTTCCGTTGATGCTGCCGGCGGGACGGTTACCAAAGTATCGTTCTATGCGGATTACGGCAGCGGCGATGAATTTCTCGGTGAAGCTACCGAGGAACCGTGGGAGGTATCATGGCCGCCGTCGAATACCGGAGTCAATGTAGTGGTTATCTGCACGGCTTACGTTGCTGTTGGCGTTTCCACGGAGACTCCTTCGGATACGGTGACGGTGACGATTGTCGATCCGGAGAATCCTCCGCCGGTTGCCGATGCCGGAGAGGATCAGACCGTTACCGACACCGACGGCGATCGTTTCGAAACCGTCACCCTTGACGGATCGGGATCCTTCGATGAGGGCGGAAGTATCGAGTCATGGACGTGGAAAGAGGGCGGCATCATACGGGGAACCGAAGAGGCTTTCCCGTTTTCATTCGAACTGGGATTGCATACCGTTATTCTCGAAGTGCTGGATAACGGCGGAAAAACAGCCACCGACACCATGACCGTCAATGTACTGTCGGTAACGAATGTGGAACCGATTGCCGACGCGGGACCCGACCTCCATGTTTTGGACGCCGACGGAAACGATAACGAAACGGTAACGCTCGACGGCAGTGGAAGCGATGATCCTGATGGAACAATCGTGAAGTATGAGTGGGATATCAATAACGACGGCTCGTACGAGCTGGTCGGTTATACGGATGAACCAACCGTCGAATATGTTTTTCCGATTGGTTCTTATACGGTAGTTTTACGTGTTACCGACAATACCGGCGCCACGCATACCGATCAGGTCCAGGTCGAAGTGCTGAAGGTGGTTGAAACACGTGTCGCTGTTAGTGCCGATGATGCGGAAGAGGATACCTCCGACGACGGTTCAATGGATTTAGAGAGCAGCGACCTTGAATTAATTGAAGATACTCAACAAGGCCGTGTTCAACTAGTCGGAATACGATTCGCCGGTTGCGGTATTCCGGCTGATGCGGTTATCGGTAATGCCTATATTCAGTTTACCTGCAAGGATGCAAGCGACGAAGCGGTCGGCGTCAAGATCCATGGAGAAGCGATTGACGATGCTTCGACATTCGCCGACGTTGCCAATAATATTTCCGACCGTGATACAACCGCGGCGAGTGTCGTATGGGAGATTCCGGAGTGGGCGAACGAAGAATCGGCAGGCCCGGATGAACGTACGCCGGACCTCTCTGCAATACTTCAGGAAATCGTGAATCGTCCCGGTTATACGCCTGCAAGTGCAATAGCGTTTATTGTTTCGGGAACCAGCGGTACGCGGAATGCACATTCCCGTGATAAAGGGCTTGATGTCGCCCCGCTGCTACATGTCGAGTACAGCGGGGGTGATCCTATTATATATCCGACCTGCACCATCACCGCTCCGACGGAGGGGGCGACGTTCACCTCACCTGCAACCGTGACCATCACCGCCGATGCCGCCGACGGAGACGGGAGCATAGCCAATGTCGCTTTTTATACGGGCACCATGCTGCTTGGGGAAGTCGCCGGTCATTCATCTTCAGATTTATATACGATCGACTGGAGCGATGTCGGCGTGGGCACCTATTCCCTCACTGCCGTAGCGACCGATAACGACGGACTTACCACAACATCGGACGCTGTTTCGATCACGGTCGATCCGCCGGCGGGCGTTACCATCGTCAACCGGCCCATTGCTGCAAGCGCCGACGATGCCGAGGAGAGAAGCTCGGGAAGCAGCAGTGGAAGTATGGATCTTATCAGTTCCGACCTTGAATTGATTCAGGACGGATCACGCGATCAGGAAGTCGGGGTACGATTCACCGGATGCGATATTCCGCAGGGCGCCGTTATCATCAGCGCCTATATCCAATTTACCTGTAAAGAAGAGAGCAGCGACGCGACGATCGTCACTATCAATGGTGAAGCGGTGGACGATGCGCAACAATTTACCAGTGACGACTTCAACATCAGCACCCGCCCCAGAACCGGTGCGAGCGCAGCATGGGAAATACCGGAATGGGTGGCGGAGGGAGATGCCGGACCTGCCGAGCGGACACCCGAACTCTCGGCAATCATCCAGGAAATAGTCAATCGCTCATTGTATACGTCGTCCGGTGCATTCGTTTTTATTTTTACCGGCAGCGGCGGCGGCACGCACAATGCCTACTCATTTGATGAGGATGACCCCGTTGCTCCGGCGGTCCTCCACGTCGAATACTCTCTTCCCACCTTTCCGGAAATAACGGAGCAGCCGATCGATCAAAGTGTACCTGAAGATTCGCCGGTGACTTTTTCCGTTACGGCGACCGGGGGGAACCTCAGTTACCAGTGGCAGCGGGACGGTGTCGATATTACCGATGCGACCGAAGCTACATATACAATAGCGACGACAACAATGGCGAATAACGGCGTAAGTTTCACCTGCACCGTCAGTAATACCGCGGGAACGGTAATGAGTGATGCGGCAGTGCTTACCGTCGCGATGCTCGCACCGGTAATCACCGTGCAACCGGAATATCAGACCGTGTTTGAAGGCGAAGCGGCGACATTTTCGATTTCGGCGACAGGGACCGACATCAGTTATCAGTGGAGACGGGGCGGCAGCACTATCGCCGAAGCCACCGAGGATTCGTATACCACGCCATCGGTTACCATGACTGACGACGGTGCGGTATTTACCTGTGTCGTCAGCAATGCCGCCGGTTCGGTCGAAAGTGACGCAGCCCTACTCACGGTTACGGAGCTGACTGCTCCGGTGATCGAGACGCACCCCGCCTCCGTAACGGTTGATGAGGGCTCGCCGGCGACCTTTACCATCGATGCTTCAGGCGACTTGCTTACGTATCAGTGGCGGCGCGAGGACGTCGATATTGATGAAGCGACCGAAGATTCGTATACCATAGATGCAGTTGCCATGGATGATGACGGTGCATATTTTAACTGTGTGGTCAGCAATAACGCGGGTTCGGTAACGAGTGACGCGGCGATACTTACGGTAACGATGCTTCCTCCTGAGATTACCACGCAGCCGGTCTCACAGACGGTTGATGAAGGCGCGACGGTGACCTTTACGGTCGCTGCAACCGGCACTGATCTCAGCTATCAGTGGCGGCGGGGCGAGGGTGTCATTGCCGATGCGGTCGAAGCATCCTATACCATCGATGCGGCAACCATGGATGACGACGGAGCGGAGTTTACCTGCGTGGTCA
>JAFGIW010000073.1 GCA_016929415.1 Chitinispirillaceae bacterium
CCTGATCGTATCGATAAAATCGCCTTCGGGCGGCTGATACTCCATTTCGAGCGACGTGACGTCACTGCGGATGATTTTTCCCTTGTTGCCGTTGATCCGGAGCGACACC
Source organism: Chitinispirillaceae bacterium (assembly GCA_016929415.1). Taxonomy (GTDB): domain Bacteria; phylum Fibrobacterota; class Chitinivibrionia; order Chitinivibrionales; family Chitinispirillaceae; genus JAFGNB01. Next base: position 110 of record JAFGIW010000073.1, read on the forward strand.
GTCTTCCGGTCGAGGTCCCGTGCGTAAATGTACAGCCGATACGACGCCTTCATCACCGGAGGGAGCGAACAGCGCCACACCGTGTCCTGCCCCAGCAGGAACAGCGAATCGAAACGGGCGCTGTCCACAACGACGGGCAGGTTAGTCACCTTGACTCGCACCTTGTTGCTCTTTTTCAATCCCCCGCCCATGCTCACCCAGACGGTGTCGTAATAGCTGCTGTCCAGCGAATCCCTGAAGAGCGGATACTTCGTCCAGAAAAGCTGCACGGCGAATTTCTTCGCGGCTTTTTCGAAGACGGTATCGGCGCACCTCGGCGGATCGCCCTTGCCGGTCCGCCAGTACAGCGCATTGAACACGGTATCGCGGTCAAGCTCGATGAGCGCCTCGATCGGTGCGCCGGAGAATTCGGCGCTGGTCCTCCCGGGTTCTTCGAGGGAAAGCTCGAGCAGCGTTGCCTCACCCTCCGAAGGGTCGGTTGACATGGGAGCGCAAAAGAGTCCCGCCGCAAGGGCGCAGCCGCATAACGCCGTCCATTGCCTTAGTCCGATTTTCATGCCGCACTCCTGTTCCTGAGACGGTAAACATATGCCATTATTTCGGCCACCGCCGTGAAAAACTCTACCGGGATCGCCATCCCCGGCGTCACCTTGTCGTACATCGCCCGCGCGAGCGGTTTGTCTTCGATGATCGGCACGCCGTTCTCTCGCGCCAGTTCCCTGATCCGTTCGGCGATCAGCCTCTTTCCTTTGGCGACGACGACCGGCGCATCCTGCCGCGCGGGTTCATAGCGGAGCGCGATGGCGATGTACGTCGGGTTGGTGACCACGACGGTCGCTTTCGGAACCCGCTCCATCATCCGCCTGCGCGCCATTTCCCTCTGCAAAGAACGGATCCGCGCCTTAATCTGGGGGTCTCCTTCGAGTTGCTTGCGTTCCTCCTTGAGTTCCTGGTGGCTCATCCGGAGTTTTTTTTCATAATCGAAGCGTTGATAGGCATAATCGATGATCGCCAGAATGATGAGCACAAGGGCGATGCGCAGCATCACTTTGAAGCCGATCGCAAGCATGAACTGCCAGATCGTCGTCACCGGGGTGTCGGCCAGGTGCAGCATGCGGCCGAATTCAGCCTTCAATGTCAGCCAGGCGACCAGTGCGATAATGGAAAGCTTGGCGATGTTTTTCACGGCTTCGAACAGCGACCGGATTGAAAAAAGTCTTCCGAACCCGCTCACCGGATTGATTTTTTCAAAATTGGGCATAAGCGGTTTGGTGGTGAACAGAAATCCGATCTGTGCGATGTTCGCGGCGACCCCCGCCACCAGTATTGCGCCCGCTATGGGAAGCGACGCCTTTGCCATCAGCAGTAACGCCTGGTACGTAAGATGAATGCACCGTTCATGGTTCATCGAGCAGTCGGCGATACCGGCAAAAAACCCGGTGGCGCCAAGGGCGATTTCATTGTATATCCAGGATCCAAGCAGTTTGATCATCAGGATTCCGGTCAGCAGCACGACCACCGAATTGATTTCGGTGCTCATGGCGACCGTCCCCTTCTCACGCGCATCCCGGCGTTTTTTCTCGGAGGGAGCTTCGGTTTTTTCTTCTGCGGATTCTTCAGCCATGGTTTTCCTTTTCTTTTATCCTGCCGGTCATGCCATAAGAAACAGCAGGCGCCAGATGTCCGCGACAAGCTGTTCCATTGTTTGTCTGAACAGTATCGCCAGGAGCGGCAGCGACAGCACCGCCGTGCCCAGACCGACGGCGATCTTAAGGGGCATGCCGACGAAAAAGATGTTTATCTGCGGTACCGTGCGGGCCACCGCGCCGAGTGCGAGTTCGGACAGGATGAGGGTGACATATATCGGCGCGGAAAATTTGAGGGCGACCACGAACACCGCGCCGGTGAGCGACGTCAGATGATGGGCAACTTTACCACCGGGAAGGGTTCCCCCCAGGAGCGGTATCAGCTCGAAGCTGCGCTGGACGGCGATAAGCATGAAGTAATGTCCGTTGAACGTCAGGAAGAATATGGTAAAAATGATCACCTGCAGCTGTCCCATGACCGTCACCCTCTCGCTGCTCATCGGGTCCATCAATTCGACGAACCCGAACCCCATCTCCGTATCGACAAGCCTCCCCGCGAACTGGACGGCGGCGAAAAGCATGGAGGCGACGAACCCGACCGCGACGCCGACCATGACCTCTTTGACGACAAGCAATCCGAAAAGGGGCAGTGAAAATGCCGGTTCGATCGGAAGGGCGCCCGGCATGACGGCGGTGAAAAGAAGCGTCGTGAGGATGAGTGCGAAAGCGACCTTGAGCTGCGGCGGCACGGCCGATGCGCCGAAAACCGGCATGAGCGCCAGAATCGTGACAACGCGTACAAACGCCAGGAAAAAGTATCCCGCCTGATCAACGGTAAAGGGCAGCGCAACCATTACGGGGTCACTTTCGAAATCAGGTTGAACACGGCGGCGGAATACTCCACCAGTTTCAGCAGCATCCAGGGAAGCGTGGCCAGAAATACCAGCAACATCACCAGGATCTTCGGAATGAACGTCAGGGTCATTTCGTGGATCTGCGTCACCGCCTGGAATACGCCAACAATGAGTCCGATGAGCAGGCCGGCAATCAACATCGGCCCCGACAACAGCAGGGTGACTATCAATGCATCGCGTCCTATATCGATTACTTCCGCTGCGTTCACCCGCAAACCGCCTTTCAGTTGAACGACGTGACCAGCTGCCTGACGATAAGATGCCACCCGTCAACCAGTACGAACAGGATTATCTTGAAGGGCATCGAAATCATCACCGGCGGCAGCATCATCATTCCCATGGAGAGCAGCACGCTCGCTACGATCATATCGATGACCAGGAACGGGATGTAAAGGATGAAGCCGATGATGAAAGCCGTTTTCAATTCACTGGTAATGAATGCCGGTATGACGACCGTATACGGGAGGTCGTCGACATTGCGCGGCGGGGGCATCCGGGAGATCCGCACAAAAAGCGCGACATCGTTCTCGCTTACCTGGCGGAGCATGAAATTGCGCACCGGTACTCCGGCTTTCTCGATCGCCTTGTCGAACGGAAGTTCCTGCTTGAGGTACGGCTGCAGCGACTCGTCGTTTATCTGGGTAACTACCGGCGCCATGATAAACAGGGTAAGAAAAAGTGCCAGCCCCACCATGATCTGGTCGGGAGGCATGGTCTGAGTTCCGACCGCCCGCCGCAGAAAAGAGAGCACGATGACAATGCGCACAAACGAGGTTCCCATGACGAGAATGGAGGGTGCGAGGGCCAGAATGGTGATGAGGAAAAGCACCTGCAGTGCGACAACGACATCGGAAGGTTTGTCGGACTGCGCCACGGCAAAGGTCAGCTTCGGGAGGACCTGTGCGAAGAGTGAAGCGACCGCCGGTCCCGCGACCAGGATCAGCGATGCGACAACCGGCAGTGCACGGATCAGTCTCCCCCCGCCGGAGCATCGCCGCAACAGGCCGTGAAAAAAACCGCTCAAGGTTGCATCCCGTTCTGCCGAAAACGATACGGGGTAACGGATGGAGGTCGGGTTCATGCCGGTTTTTTGATCTTTCCCATGAAATTGTTGAAGGCATCCTTGAACGGGAGGATGGTCCCGCCGCCTTTGGACGCCGAAATGATGTCCAGTGCCTTCTGCCCGCCGATTTTATCGAGCAGTGTTACCGCCGATGCCGTTTGCGAAATGAGATAGATCTCATCCATGATCCTGACCATAACCAGCATTCGGTTTTGCCCCATGGGAAGCGTTTCGACGACATCCATCGCTCCGTTGCCGCCGCTCCGGATGGACCTGAGGCCGCTCTTCCTGATGAACCACGCAACACCGAGTATGAATACTATGACAATGCCCAGGTAAAGCGTCATGCGGAGAGCGACGGCGGTGATGCTTTCGCGCTGCGCGGCGGGCAGGGCGGTCTCCCCCACGGCGGTATCATTCAGCCGGGCCGCCTTCTGCACCTTCGCGATATCGAAATCGCCGATATCGCTGTCGGCCGCGTCGGCGAAGCCGCCGAGCAGTAAAACCGTCACGACGCCTATATACCAGTGTCTAAGCATTATCGTTCCTTTTTTCGGACACTGAACGGAGTCGAAGCGACCGTGAAGGAATTCAATCCGCCCATTTCGACTCCGCTCAATATGCGCAACGTGTTAATTGTTTATCTCTATCGTAAACTCCTGATCCGCTCCTCCGGAGAGACGAGCGATACGATACGGATCCCGAAATTCTCATCGATGACCACGACTTCACCTTTAGCGACGACCTTATCGTTGACCATGAGGTCAACCGGCTCGCCCGCCATCCGGTCCAGTTCGACAATCGAACCCGGCGCCAGATCGAGTATCCTCTTTATCGAGAGCATCGTTTTTCCCAGCTCGATGCAGACATCCAGATCGATGTCAAGCAGCATGTCGATATTCTGCCGGGACGCCAATGAACCTCCCGGCGCCGGTATGGCTTCCCTGAAATCATCGGCGCCGCCTTCCGCGAAAGAGGTGACTTTCGACAGATCGTCCAGCTCCGCCGTGTTCAACCCGATCCGGTCGTTCCCCGGACCGTTGTCGGAGGCGCTGAGGGATTTCATTTTCTCCGCGAGCTGAGCCGACAGTTCCCGCGGAACCAGCAGGGCGATATTCGATTCACCCCTCCCCTCAACCGTTTGCACCGCCAGAATCAGCTCATTGGTTTCCAGAGGGGCCGGCGGATGATCGATATCGAATTCAGTCACCTCGACCGCACCGGAGGCGACGGCATCCCCCCATTCCGACGAAAGCGCATTGGTAAATGCCCCTACGGCCTGGTTGAAGAGCTCGCCCACGGCGTCTTTATGGTCCTCTGTATACTCGGCCGTCCCGTCACCCATCATCATCAGATCCGAAAGAACCGCAACATTCGTTTTCTGTATGACAAGGAAAAAAGCCCCTTCGACCCCCGAGGTAAGGGGGAATTTCACCGCCAGGAGGACCGACGGCAGTTTTTCCTGGATGGCCGCCGGGGAAGCCTGCACGCATTGTTCGGCATGAAACGCGACTTTTTTATTGAGCACCGTGGAAATGACATTTCCGGCCTGTTCGAAAAAAAGGCCGAAGGTCTTCAACAATGCCGCGCGCACTTTTTCCTGATCGGCCGCCTGCTCGCCGTCGCCGCCGTCGTTAAAGCCTTGCGAATTAAGCAGGGCATCAATCTGGTCCTGAGATAGAATATCACTCATTGCAGCCCGGCACCTCCTTTTCGAGTACCTTGACTATTTTGATCGCTTTTTTGCGGCCGATAAGACCCGAGCGGGCGGCCATTTTATTCTTTCCTTCAATCTGTACGATCAGATCGCTGTCATACGCTTTTTCCAGACAGAGCACATCGCCGCGCTGCAACTGCAGCAGGTCGCGGATGGTAAGCGCTGTTTTACCGATCAGCGTCGACACGGCAAGCTCCACCGACGCCAGTTCATGTTCCAGCGACGAGCGTGTCTCATCGGTTGCCGAACTCTGGGACGACATCCACGATTCTCCCGACAGGTTGTTGATCACGTTCTCAAGAAGCATATAGGGAAAACAGATGCTCATGAGCCCCGAGGCGTTCTGCATCCTGACCTCGAGTGAAATCAGAATCACCGTTTCCCCGGGGGGCGCGATCTGGACAAACTGCGGATTTGTTTCATACGTCTCTATTTTCGGACTGAATACGCCGATATGTTCCCACACTTCCTTAAGGTCGCCCAGACTCCGCTCGACGATCCGGTTGATCACGTTCTGTTCGATCAGCGTCAACTCACGGTTCTGCTCCGAAGGCTTCCCCTGCCCCCCGAAAAGCCGGTCGATGATGAAAAATACCAGCGACGGATTGATCTCGATGATCGCATTCCCCTCGAGCGGTTCCATCTTGAACACATAGATGCAGCTCGGGTTCGAAATCGACATCACGAATTCCGAATAGGTAAGCTGGTCGACGCTCACCAGTTCAATCTCGACGAATGTCCTCAAAAAATTGGTAAGCGTGGTGGAAAACTGGCGTGCAAAACCCTCATGCAGGTTTTGCAGGGTGCGCATCTGGTCTTTCGAGACCCGGTCGGGACGGCGGAAATCGTAAAGAGAAAGTGATTTCTCACTTTCACCGGTCAAACCGGTGAACCCCGTTCCCGCATCACCGCCCCCCGCGGCCGGCGCTGTTTCACTCCCTCCCGCGGAAACTGCCGAGAGCAATGCATCTACCTCTTCCTGTGATAAAATATCGCTCACGCCCGGTTCCTTGCCGTTTTATTGAATAATATAGGTGGTAAAAAGCACCTCACGTACCTCTCCCATTTTCGGCGGCAGCGTCGCATTGACGATCCGTACCAGGTCTTTTCTTATCTTTTCTTTTGCATCCGGTTCGGTCACATCGACAAGCGTCAAACGGGACAGGTGGTCGATGAGAAGATTTTTAAAACGCGGCGCTCGCCGCGCCAGTTCCTCCCCGAGGTCGGGATATTCCTGATCGTCATACTCGAAGATGATCGCCGCTTTGAGGAAACGGTCGCCATTGGTGCCGGCGATGTTGACAATAGCCTCAATCGGCGCTGCGGCGGTAGTCGCGCCCATGCTGGTGATGCGTTGCGCAGCCGATTGTAGGGAATCGGCCTGCGTTTTCGCGGTTATCTCATCCGCGCTTTTCGGCTTTGTCACGGTGATCAGCATGAAGGCGACAAGCGCATTCAAAATGATAACACCGGCCAGTATCCCGATAATGAGATACTTGTTGCCGCCGCCGCTTTTCTGGGCGGCAACGGACGCCGTCCCGCTCTCATTCTTGTCCGTTTTTTCATCCATTGATCAGAACTCCTGTTTCGAAGCGGCTGGTGAATCCGCCATGGTCTTTTTTTCCAGATAATCGACGAATATTTCGATGCGCCTGTTCTTCATCCGGTTCGCTTCCGAAGTGTTCGGCACCAGCGGGCGATACTCGCCGTAGCCGATCGCGCTCAGCCGGGAGGGTTCGATAGTGCCCTTCGAGGCGAGATACTTTACAATATTCAACGCCCGCGCGGCGCTCAGCTCCCAGTTTGACGGGAAGGCTTTCGTATGAATGGGCAGATCGTCGGTATGCCCCTCCACCCGTATCTGCGTTCCCGGAACGCGTCCGATGATTTCCGCGATCTGCCCTAACGCTCCCATCAACTCCGGCTTGATCTCCGCATCACCGATGTCGAATCCAATGGGATTCGCCACCTGTATCGCGATCCCGCTCTCGGTCACCTTCACCTTGATCGCATCCTCGAGGTTTTCACGCTTTATCGCCTTGCGAATCCGCTGCGAGGCATCGACCGCCAGATGCTTGTTCTGTTCATCGCCGCCCAGTCGCGGCTGCAGGACATCCTGCGTGATCATAACCGATGGAAATGATTCGAGCACTCCGCTGAGCGCATTGTGCAACGACGAGGCGGCCAGATTGAATTTGTACACATCGGTCGACGACATCGCCACCAGGAGGACGAAAAAACACAGAAGCAGCGTGCACATGTCACCCCATGTCGTCATATAGGCGGGAGTCCCCCGCGGCGGATCGGCCTTTCGCGCTTTCGCCATTGTCTATTTCTCCTTCGTGCCTCTCTTTTTCACCACCGCATACCGCAGTCCCGGTTCAAGAAACGCAGTCAGTTTCTGCTCGACGATTCGGGGATTGTCCCCCGACTGCAGCGACATGATTCCCTCGAGCATGAGCTCTTTGATGAGAAGCTCCCGCCGTGAATTCCCCTTCAGTTTTTCCGCCATGGGGAGACAGAATACATTGGCCAGCAGCGAACCGTAAAAGGTGGTTATCAGGGCGACCGCCATGTTCGGGCCGATCGTCGAAACATCATTCATGTTTCCCAGCATGAGCACGAGACCGATAAGCGTCCCGATCATTCCGAATGCCGGTCCCAGGGCCCCGAGAACATCGAATACCTTCGCGCCCTCTTCATGACGCGCTTCGATGAAGGCGATTTCGGTGCTGAGGATGTCCTTGATGAGTTCGGATTCGGTACCGTCGACCGCCAGCTGGATCCCCTTCTTCAGAAAATCATCCTTTATCTCCGCCGCGCGCGCCTCGAGCGTCAGAATCCCCTCCCTGCGCGCCTGCTCCGCGAACTCCACCAGTTGATTGATAATAGCGACCGGCGTCTCATGACGGATGAAAAAGGCGTTCTTGACCACCCCGACCGTCCCGGCCAGCCTGCTTGCGGGAAATGAGGCTATGGTCGCGCAGAAGGACCCTCCGATGGTTATAAACAACGACGGCAGATCGATAAATGCCGCGATATTCTCTATTTTTATACCGAAGATGACGAGGAGCACCGCCCCGATAAATCCGATAATGGTCGCCAGGTCCATACGTCAGGAGCTCCTTTCACCCCTTTGCGGTGTTTTCGGTACTATCGGACGGCTGCGCCTGAAGCACCTTGAATGACTGGTTCGTCAACTGTTTATATTTTACCGTTTTTCTGACAATGTCCTCGATGCTGTTCCGGACGAGTATTTTCTTCCCCGAGGTCAGGGTAATGATCGTATCCGGCGTCGACTCGATTGATTCGATAAAATCGACGTTGAGAACGAACTCCTTGCCGTTGATTCTACGTAAGGCGATCATGGTGCCTCTTCGTTTCTCCAGTAAGCGGCACGTCGGTGCCGCCGCAAACATCTCTGCCATGCGTTTATAGTAAAGAACCGCATGGCCAAGAAATCATACCATATCCGTCGATCACATGCAACCGCAGGGGTTTACATCGCCCCTGCGTTATTCTACCGCACCAGTTGCACCAGTTCCTGCAGCAAGGTATCACTCGTGGTGATAACCCGTGCATTTGCCTGATACCCCCGCTGCGTTGTAATCATATTGGTAAATTCCGTCGCAAGGTCGACATTCGACATCTCGAGCGCTCCCGGTTTGATCATGGTGGCCGATCCTATCCCCGGACGCAACAGTACCGCTTCACCCGAATTATTCGAGACGCTGTACATGCTGTCGCCGATCTTGGTCAGTCCCGCAGGATTGTTGAATTCCGCAACATAAATTCTTGCGATCGATTTCGAAACGCCGTTGGTGTATATTCCCGAAATTTCCCCGTATTCGTCTATCGAGATGTCCTGCAGTTTACCCATCGGATACCCGTCCTGTTCGCGTGCGACCGTGGTCGACTCGGAGCGAAATTGCGTAATACCCCGATAGGAACCGGGAGTGCCGACATCCAGATTGATGTCCACGACATTCGATCCGTTCATCGGGTCGAACCGGAAGGTGGTGGAATTGTCGTCAAAGGTGAATGAAGAGGGAGAGCCGTCCTGACCGAAGGTAATACGGCCGCGGTTGCCGCCGATGATCTGTTCGCCGCCTTCGGTCGTGATCTCCCACAGCCACTCACCGGGGGTCCCCGAATGGGTAAACGTCGTGGTGACCGAATGCGCATCACCCGATTCGTCGTACACAACGATCGAGGTGCTCTGCACGCCGGTATCGCGTGCGGTCTGAACCTCGGTAAATGCCATATTGGCATTGAACCGGCGCGGGGCGGGCACCGCGTTGTTCGAGTCGGTTGCCGATAAGGAAAGGCCGGTGAGCGCAAACGCTTCTTCCCGCTGTCCGCGGATGACAATCGAGCCGTCGGGGAGCTGGTCGTCATCGGTATTCGCCGCATTCACGCTGACCGACGGATTATCGTACAAGGTGCCGTCGGTTTGCGGAAGGCTTAACGCCTCTTGAATCAACGCGGTCAGATCCCCCAGCGTCACCACTGAATCCGGGTCTGCCGGATCATTGTAGGTCGCCGATGTGGTGGTGATGTTCCGTCCGCCGACCGAACCGTTGATGTTGACGACATCTCCCGATTCAAGGCCGAGCGCCTGTCCGTTGGCGTCGAACACATCCGCGAGATTATCGTTAGCGGTCGCCGGCGCCCGAAGTCCGGTAACGGTATACGCGGTGCCGCCGTCAATCGAGGGGGGGAATGAAAAAGTATTTGCAATATACGAATTCGACCCCGGACGGTTGCTGCTGATCTGTAAACCGACGATCGGCGTTGCCGGATCAAGCGATGCGTCAACCGTGAGGTCTCCGCCGGTGGCGGTAACGGTAATAAACGTGCTTCCGGTCACCGAACGGAGATAGTTCTGGATTTCCGTGGCGAAATCGGTCAGGGTCATCCCGTCGGTAACGGTAATTTCCTCCGGATCCTCGCCGCTGATCGAAACGCTCACCTGGTCGCCGACCTGAATGCCAAGGTCGTTTCCATCCTGGTCGACGATCGAGGTCAGGGTATCATCCGCCGTCGCCTGTGTAATGAAACGGTTGGAATGCGTTACCGTGCCGAGACCCTCGGAATCCGAGTCAAGGTTACAGGCATAACGGACAAGACTGGTCTCGCGTGCCGGTGCTTTCTCTCCATAGGGAATCCGGAGATCGCCGATGGCGGTTCCGGGGGGATAGGTACCGTCAACCGACGCCATCATTCCCTGCAGACGGTAACCGTTGGTCGGTGAAACGAGTCGTCCCAGGGAATCGAGTTGCAGCGCGCCGTTGCGACCGTAAAAATTGCCCTCTCCGTTTGAATAAGCGAAATACGCCTTGCCTTCAAGCGCCAGATCGGTGATCTGTCCGGTCGTCTGAAGGTTGCCCTGTGACAGCAGCGTATCGATCGAGCCGACCGCCATCCCCAGGCCGATCTGAAGGGGGTTGGTACCGCCGGCGTTCCCCGCCGGTCGCGAAGCTCCCTGGAGCATCTGTGCCATCGATTCCTCGAAGGTAACCCGCCCCGTCTTAAAGCCGGTGGTATTTACATTAGCAATATTGTTGGCGGTGACGTCCATCGCCACCTGGTGGTTGCGCAGGCCGCTGATGCCCGCATAAAGTGATCTGACCATACTTGCCTCCTCACACGAGGCGGTTTTCGCATACGCTGCCGTTTTCCGGACCGATTCTGTCGATCGGCGGTCCGTACATCCGCTCGCCGGCACTTCCGAGCGAGCGGTCCTGTACCGTCAGTCTGCGATAACCGCGCTGTCGATATTGGTGAAAACATTCTCCTTGAGACCATCGCCGTCCATTGCCGTTACCACCGTCCTGTTCGGGATATTGACGATAAAAGCGTAATTCTTCAGCAGAATCAGGGAATCCCGCGCCCCCTTTTCCGCCGCACCGGCAACCGCTTTCGTGAGTTTTCCCATCATTGCGCGAGTCAATTCTATATTCCGGCTTTTCATGCGGGTGGCCGCATGGGCCGAAAATCTGACTTCCGTCATTCGGGACTGCAGCAGTCGAGCGAACTCGACACCTGTCGGTTCTTCATTCCGTTTGACCGCACCTGAGGGGGAAACCTGCCCTGCCGTTGCCGGTTGCACCACCGGCGCACGATGCGACGCAAGCAGCTGCTGCATTTCGATAGTCATCCACGTGCTCATACCGCATCCTCCTGTTCCGGCGCGTCGGCGATGTCGATGATGCTCGAAAGACCCACCGTTTGGGTGCCGATTCGCAGCCGCGTGTCACCGTTAAGATTGGTGATCCCGCTGACCTTCCCTTCATAAAACGCATACAGCGACGGATCATTCCCCTCCCCGACGATCCTGATGCGATACGTTCCCGCATCCGCGAGGGTCCCGTCCGTTTTCTGGCCGTTCCAGTCGAGACGCGCCACGCCGTCCTCATCTACCGGCACCGAAACGGCATACGCCGCCTTCCCTGATGCGTCGATCAATTCGACCTGAACATACGCGCGTGTTCCGGACGCGATATCGATGGTGATATGCTCCGACGCCGCCTGGCGATACTGCACGGTTGATTGGCGTATCCTCACCTGTTTGCCGAGCAGCGAAACCGCCGTTGAAGGCGTCAATCCGCACGCCGCGCCGCTGTTTCCGCTTCCACCGGAGACATCGAGCACGTTCCCGATGGAGAGTTCCTGTCCGGCGATCTTCACCAGCGCTCCCTCGCTGCTGAACCGCACCCCGTCGACGACATCCTGTACAAATGCATACAATTCCGGTTTTTCCTCCTCGCCGGCGATACTGATCGTGTAGGTGCCCGCCGGTGCGTTTTCTCCGGTAGCGGTGGTGCCGTCCCATACAACCGCCGCCGAATTTTCACTGTCCTTCCCCGAAGCCTCAAGCGTCTTTACCACTGCGCCTTCCTTGTCGATAATTGCGACCGCCGCCGAACTGTTGTTGCCGAGATGCACGTCGAGCGTGACCGATTCCCCGGCCTTGGCGTACCAGTCCACCGAGGTCTGACGGAGCCGCACCTCTTTGCCGATCAGCGATACCGCCGCGGTGTTGTTCATCGATTGCGCACTGTACTGCTGCGCCGCAACGGTACTCTTGAACGATTCGTCAAGGTTCGTGATCGCCTTTTCGACATTATTGCCGTTTTCAAGCGCGCTGAACTGCGCCAGTTGCGAGATGAACTCCGTATTGTCCATGGGATCGAGGGGGTTCTGATACTGCAGTTGCGTGACGAGCAGCATAAGGAAATCATCCTTTCCCAGATTACTCGCCGATTCGGCGAATAATCCGGTCGTCCGGTCGCCGGTCACCCGGGAGCTTGCAGTATCGATCACCCCGTCTTTAATCGATGCGGTTGCGGTATAGACATCGGCTGATTTAGTCAATGAATCGATTGATGACGATAGTGTTCCAGCCATTTGCACCTCCTTTCTCTACGCGAAATACTCCACACTATTGCTGCCGAAACGTCTGCCGGTTTCACGGCCCGGCTGTTGCTGCCGGTCTGAAGAGGAATTTTCATCCTCTTTTTCCTTCTGGAAAAGGTTCCCCTGCGCCGTCTCCTGCTCATTCCATGGCTCCTGTGACGCGGCGCCCGGGTGGCGTCCGGATCCGCCGTTGATCTGGATATCGAAGGATCCGGCGGTAAGGTTCTGCTGCGCAAGCGCGTCCTTGAGCATCGGCAGGTTCCTTTCCATGATCTCCTTTACCTGCTGGTTCTGCACCTCGATTTTCGCCGCCACGACATC
>JAFGIW010000074.1 GCA_016929415.1 Chitinispirillaceae bacterium
CTTTCAACCCTTCTCACCACCCTTCTTACCAATGATATTTTCGGTCTCGACCGTCATTTCAATGAATCGGCAAAACGCATACAACTTAAAATCACCAGTTCCAAAAGGCTCGACCTTCATGCTTCCGGCATCGTTGCCTTCATCGGCAACATTCCTTATGCGAAAAAACTCGAACTGGTGATCGTCGAAATTTTGACTAATGCTATTTTTTACGGTATCCGGCAGGAATCGGCTGAACACAAGGAGCAGTGGGAGCACGATTTCACGCTTCCCGATGAGCAGGCGGTTTCGGTGATGGTCGCGAAAGACGCTGAAAAATTCGGCATCTCGATCAGCGACACCGGCGGACGGCTCAAAAAACAGGAGGTCCTCTACTGGCTGCACCGGCAGATCGCTCACGATTCCGAAGGATTGCCGATCGGGCTCTACGATTCCCACGGCAGGGGCCTTTTCATCGCGAGGAAATACATCGACCGGTTGATCATTAATATCGATCAGGCCCATCGTACCGAAATCATCATCATCAATTATTTTCACACAACCTATATCGGTTACAAACCGCTCTACATCAACGAAGTATGAAATTTTCTTCCCGGGTTCCGCCGCAGCGGGAGGCCACGCGCCTTCTGGTCGATTACCTTGCCGGACGCTTTACCTATTACGACCGCGCCGGATGGTGGCGATGAATCATCCGCAGCGGATTCTGTTCATCCGTCCGCTCGTCATGCGCTTCATTGCATGCAGATCAACTTTTATCATCCGTGGCTGCTGCACGAGTGTTGTATTGAAGCACCCCTGCCGCAGGATATGGTACGGTTGAAAAAGATGCTGAAACAGGGTAAAAAAAAGGGGCGTGAAGCCCCTTTTCACTAGCATTGAAACTTACTTTTTCTTTTTCCCTTTTGCCTTCGGGGCTACGCCACCGACGACTGCGTCCTTCGCCGCTTTCGCGACCCGGAACTTCAGCACTTTCTTTGCGGGAATCTTGATCTGTTCACCCGTGGCCGGATTTCTGCCTTTTCTGGCCTTACGCTGCACCAAGACAAGTTTGCCGAGTCCGGGCAGAGTAAAACCGTTTTTGGCTTCCTTGCATGCCAGGGCCGCCAGATTGTCGAGGAGGGACTTCACCTGCTTTTTCGGAAGTTGGTTGTCTTCCGCTAGCTTCGCAATGATCTGAGATTGCGTCAGGCTCTTTGCTGCCATGCGCACTCCTTCTGTTAGGACAAAGTGGAAACGTTAAATAAAACCATGCATGAAGTATAAATCAGGGCTGATCTGTTGTCCAGAAAAATTATCAAAAAAATAGAGTAAAGTTCATTTTTTTTTAATTTCAACCTGTATTTACGGCACTTTTACATGTTTTTTTCACTCCGATCAGGCTTCACACCGATGTGAAGGCCGCTTTCAGATACTCCAGATCGAGCTGCGGATAGACCGGGAATCGGCTGAGAAGCGCTTCCACCCGTCGCTTTGCAGTCGCAGCGACAGCCGCATCGATGCAGTATTTCGCCTTGCTCGGCATTCCCTTCTGTTCGCCTGAAGCAATGGTCGTCGGCGCAATTTTCGACAGGACCATATGGATAATTTCAGCGATTTCCTTCATTTCTCCTTCACCCATGCCAAGCGTCGTTATCGCCGGGGTACCGATCCGTAAACCACTCGTATACCACGGTCCGTTCGTGTCATAGGGCAACGAGTTGCGGTTAAGCGTAATACCGCAGTCACGCAGTGCGCTCTCCGCCTGCCGGCCGGTGAGTCCATAAGGCGTTACATTCACCAGGAAAAGGTGGTTGTCGGTACCGCCGGTGGCAACGGTCATTCCCTGTGCGATGCATGCCCGGGCCAGCACAGCGGCATTTTCCACGATCCGCGAGACATACTGCCTGAACTCCGGCCTGTTCGCTTCGGTGAGCGCGACCGCCTTGGCGGCGATAATGTGCGCAAGAGGTCCGCCGATGACGAGCGGGCACCCCTTGTCCACGCTTTCGGCAAACTCTTTTGTGCAAAGCACTATTCCGCCGCGCGGACCGCGGAGCGTCTTGTGGGTGGTGGTGGTGACAACATGCGCATGCGGAACCGGATTATACTCATCGGTAAATACACCACCTGCAACCAGCCCGGCGAAATGGGCCATGTCCACCATCAGAACGGCGCCGACACTGTCCGCGATACGGCGCATCCGTGCAAAATTGATTTTTCGCGGGTAGGCGCTGTAACCTGCCAGCAGGATGAGCGGACGGATCGACTGCGCCATTGTTTCAAGTTCGTCGTAATCGAGCAGTCCGCTAGCCCGATCGACACCGTAGCTGTAAGCATCAAACATCTGCGCCGACACGTTATGCCGGTAACCGTGCGTCAAATGGCCGCCCGAATAATAGTCCATCCCGAGGAGTCGCTGGTTGCCGCATTTTTCCCGCAGGCGATTCCAGTCTTCGCGTGAAAGATTAGAGAGGTTGGTCTCCCCGAACTCTTCGAGCAGCGGATTCTCGATACGGGTCGTAAGAATCGCCCAGTAGGCGATCAGGTTGGCATCGGCGCCGCTGTGCGGCTGGACATAGGCATGTTCGCAGCCGAACAGCTTGCACGCCTGTGCAACCGCATACGCTTCAATCGCATCGACATTGGCGCATCCTGCGTAAAAGCGGTGATGGGGAAATCCCTCAGCATACTTGTCGGTAAACAGATTGCCCATCGCGAGCTGGGTAGGCAGTGAGCAGTAGTTCTCGCTGGCGATGAGTTTGAGGTTGGCGCGCTGATCGGCAAGTTCACGGACAATCGATTGTGCGATCTCCGGTGCAACCGACGCCACCTCGCTCAGATTCGCCAGATACCCGAGAAATCCGGGATCAACGGTTTCAGGATTTTTACCCGCAAGATAGCTGGCAAGGGCATGTGCAGACATGGACGAACTCCTTCAAGAAATGACCCGTCTGCCCAGGCGCGCGACAGTTCCGGTCTACTCCCCGATGGTTTACCCACCTTGTGCGCCAGTCGTGTTAAGAGTTGTAAAATAATTTCTGGGGACAGCCGCGGTGGGCTGGAAACTAAATGTTTTCGATGTTGCATCTCACAGGGAGATAGCCCCCTCATCATGCAATGGTATTTGACAATTGATCGACCCGCGAAGTGTTCCGGCCCCTCCCGTCACGCGAATATCGGGAAGGCGGTTTTATCGGGAATTATGCCGACGCCTTCGATTTCAATCAGCCAGTTGGGACGGCAGACCGGGGCCTCGACGGGTATGACCGCCACCGAATCGGGAATGCGGGTAACCAGAATATCCTGAATCTGCGTCCAGTGTTTCGGATTACGCAGGTAGATGATCAGGTACTGCATGTCCCCCATGGTTGCGCCCTGCGGTTTGAGAAGTGCTTCGATATTATCCAGTGTTCGATCAGTCTGTTTCCGGATATCGGACAGATAGATCGTATTGCCCTCGGCATCAATGCTTGCGGTGCCGGAGATATAAATATGGGAACGATCCCCGTAACGGATGCGGAATCCCCGTTCAAAGGTTACACCGTACTTGATCGTATCGGAAAGGTTTCCCAGCGCCATCATCCGGACGATTTGCTGCTCCTTGATATTCTGCACCGAGAGCGCATCAAGGGTGACGAGGGTTCCGCAATCGACGGATTTCCCTTCAATACCGGTACTGGCGATATACCGGGTTTTTGCGGTAAGCCCGATGGTTTCAAAATATTCTCTTCGCGCTTTGACCATGCCCTTATACTGGTTGTCGACGTCACGTACGAAAATCCACGTACGGACCATATTGTTGCGTATTGTCATACCCTGATTATGAAGCGAAGCGCTGAGGTTGGCGAAAATGTCCTGTGTCTGCTTTACCGGATCGAATTCACCGCCGATGCTTATGAAATTGGTTGTCCACAGCAGCGAATAGTTTTGCCCTTTGGCAAGCATACACTGATTGTTGTACTCACGATCCGATGAGATAATTTCCTGCCTGAACGTATCGTCATCGCTCTTGATATGGTATGCCAGGAGGCCCACTTCCGAATTCCCGAGCGGCCCCTGTTCAAGTATCGATACGGCGCTCTTTGAAGCGATCCGGTATAATTCCGAATCGAGAAGCCATACCTGGTCGTTTGAAATATCGCTGATGAAGAGGCGGACGAACTGCTGCGTTGACACATCGAGCCCGTTCTCCTGGAGTGCGGCCAGATAGTTGGCCGCCAATTCGTCAAGCGCCTCCCGCAGGGGCAGTCCCTCGCTCGATACTCCCGTAAGAAAACTTTCCCGGGCACCCGATGTCGAAGAAAAAGTGCTGCATTTGATGTTTTGCTTGGTCAGATTCATATTTGTCATTTATCCCTCGATATTTTTGATACACCGGGTATACAAGGAATTTCAAAAACGCGATTTACCGCATCATTCTCAACCACTTGTACCCCTGCCCGGATTTTGACTGAACTTCCCGTACTGCAGGCATTTTGAAGCAAATTACCGCATTAGATCGTCAAAAAGCTTACCCCCTTCTTATCAAATGCTTTTTGAACCTTTTTCCCTGAACATTTTTTTTCGGCACCTGATTTGAGCGGGCAGTTTTTGCATTCGTTTCAACACAAACTTGTACAGGATTTCACTCTCCACTACAGGCATCTGGTTAAAGGTTTATTATTACATTGTCAGCGAAGTACTCCCGTCCTCCCCTGACAATGTCAGAGCATGGCAATTAAGCGATTAACTAATATATACCGTCTTTAGTGTAAAATAAAGAAATTGATCCCTCACTTTTATAATAATATATATAATACAATAATCAATAGCTTAAAAAAATAGTGCTTTCCATTAATAATTGTGGATCGTTTATACCACAGGCGATTTTCACTGTACAGCATCAATCACTTGTGCATCATCTCACTGCGATGAAAGAAGGGGATGAAAAAAGTTTACCATCCCCGGTTCATTAATGCAATGAAATTATATATCAATTATAGATAAAACATGATTTTCGCCATCCAGTACCAATCACGAATCATTCCCCATTTTTCTTTTCCATTCGCATCCTTCATCCAGGTCTCCCGCATAACTTCGGTATACTTGCTCTGGGTCGGCGGAGGAGGCATGTACTTGGTTTTGAAGAGATTATCATTTGCAAACTGTAGGCTGAATCGAAGATGTTTCCCGACTTTCCTTGATGCATAGAGCGACCATTTCCAGTCATCCTCATGGATCAATTTGCTTTGGGACGTATCGGCATTATATTGGTCGTAGGTGGCTCCCGTCATAAGTCCCTGGTAGGGAACGCATGATCCGCTTTTCCACATATTTTCCCACGTGTTCCAGTATGGAGAGCGAAAGTACTGGAGCTGAAATGATAAAATATCAAGGAGCTTGAACGTCGGGAGATTGATGCCGAACATTATCGGGATTCGATCGGCGATATTTTCATACCATCCACGGTAATTTTTTAATCCGAGAATCGCCACTTCGGCATATATCTTCAGATCCTCAGGTCCTAAAGCTTCCGACGGAATGAAGGCCCTCGGGTTTAAGGTGATTCTTCCCATGGTTTTTATGCCGCGGAATGAATAAAACGTCGTATCGCGAAGAATCAACTGCCTTACCACCTGGGTGTCTTCGTCATACATAACAGTATCTTTAAGGTACGTAATGGTATCCAGCGGTATCGTATCAATGTAAATCACCCGTTCGGGATAGACTGATACTCTAAAAGGATCTTTACCCGGCGTTGTTTTCGTTTCGTCAATGGAGAACAGGCTGTAAAACTGCATCCCCCAGCCCAGTTCGACAAAATTCTGTAGATTTCCGGCCACGACAATCGCAGGCGAAAAATCGAATATGGGGATATGCCGCATGGCCGAAGAGAGATAGAGATCCGCTTTCAGGAAGCTTTTATCCAGGAAATTCATCTTGTAGCCTGCATGAAGCCCCGTCAGTTTTTCCTTATCGGCAAGTTCGAACCCGGACTCGATCACCGTCGGATAGGGCGTACTTCTGAAAAGATACTCACCGAGATTGGCCGCCTCAGGATTATATCGTACCGGGAAATAGCCGAATTCCAATAAAAGGGAATGAACATCGCTGAAAGTCATGGTCCTTTCAATCGCCGCTTCGACAAGATAGACCGCCCAACCTCTCTTCCAGAATTCATAACTGAGCAGCTCGGGGTTATCAACAATGTATTTTGTCGTCAACCCCAGATGCAGGCGTGCCTTAAAGGTTTTGTTAAAACAACGCTCTGCCCTTATACCGGCGCTGAAATCCTCCAGCCACTCTTCGGTAAAGTCAATATCTTTTTCAGCGCCTTTTGCCTGTTGGGTATACCCGCTCCCCACTCTCCCGAAATTAAGCCATCCCCACGCGTTTATCTTAATATCCGACCCCTCTTCAGCCCATACCGCGGCCGCCAATACTACCGCTATCAACCAACATTTTCTTGCCGACATACAACCCCTTTCTAAATAAGACCTGTTTCCCTTTTCAAGGCAGTAACAGTCTCAAAATTAAGTCCTCTATAACCCCTTTTACGTTTCGATGACCTGCGTTTTTTCTCTCCCTTATGTGCGCATCGAGAATCCGGTTGCGATGGCTTCGGTTCATTCAATTATTTACAGCGACAGCACATATTCGACCAGGTCTTCCATTTCGGTGCCGTTGGGGTCGAGATTGGTGCTGGCATTGCTGTGTCCTTTCA
>JAFGIW010000075.1 GCA_016929415.1 Chitinispirillaceae bacterium
CAGCAATTACTTTCCTACCTGCAAGGCCCTCTTGCAGCAATTTGGGTGAAGCGGAAAGCGCCGGTGCAATGCCGGCGCGATTTTTTTAAGGTATTTTATATCTTCGATTGCTTCAACGCGTCATTTTATTTATTTTAACTCAGGGGTCAATTTATCTAAGGAGTAGTATGGCATTACGGGTCGAAGATATAACGATTAATTATGAGGAAGATGGTGTACTGGTCGTCAAAGAACTCGACAAGGTGGTTTTGTCGAAAGGGTCCTGGTCAACAATACTATTCAAGTATCAACAGTGGGAAAAAAATAAAAACGATTACGGTCCTGAACGATATTCGATACGGCGTTACCGTAAAATCGATGATGAATACCGTCAACAGGCGAAATTCAACATTTCAAGTAAAGATCAGGCCGTAAAACTGATCGATGCGCTCCAAAAGTGGATTAACCAGCCCTGATCACGGTTACGGCAGAGGTGTGCACTGATTATTTTAATTGTCGCAATGATCGAAAATGAAACCACAGTGCGCTGCCAGAAATACTGAACTATTACACTTCGATGATGCTTCCGCCCGGTGTCGATTCATCAAAAAAATCTTCCTTAAAGTAGTAAAATCCCTGCTCATCATTGGAATAGAATTCAGATGCAGATTCATTGAAGAAGTCCTTTAACGCGCTGTCCCTGTTTTCCCCTTCGATAATCCGGTGGATCAATTGTCCGCTGGTGGACGGCGTCATAAAAGCAACTGCAAAACGTGGCATGAAAAACTCCTTATATGAAATATCATTCAATCGCAATAATTTATAAAAATAGATTGTTGGTAGAGAACATGGAAGAAAAAATAACCGATTTTAATAATGAGACAGAAAAATGTCTGGTAATCTTTCCATAGGAGTTATCGGAATGGGGGATAAAATACCTGAAAAAAACAGGCTAGTAAGAATCCTCTTCGCTGTATGTTTCAGACCGCTCTTCCTTCCATGCCATAAGTTGCCGGGTACGGCTTGGGTGCTTAAGTTTACTGAGTGCCTTTGTCTCTATCTGCCGGACACGTTCGCGAGATATATTGAATATCTCACCGATTTCCTTGAGGGTCTTGATCCTGCCGTCATCCAGTCCGAAACGCATGATAAGGATTTCGCGCTCCTTCGAGGCAAGCGAGTCGAGCACATCCTTGATCTGTTCACGAAGGTGCATAAGCGACATACGCAACGAAGGGTCTTCCGCATGAGTGTCTTCAATATATTCGCCAACCGTCATGCCGCCGTCGCTTCCAACCTCCATATCGAGCGAAATCGGCTCCAAGGAGTATTCGAGCGCCATCTGCACCTTGGCAACCGAACAACCGAGCGTTTCGGCAAGTTCTTCGTGGCTCGGTTCATACCCGTAATCCATGACCCATTTTTTACAGAGCCGGACGGTTTTATTGACAAGATCGAGCGTGTTCGCAGGAATACGGATCGCTTTTGATTTGTCATTGATGGCACGGGAAATAGCCTGCCGTATCCACCAGGTTGCATAGGTACTGAATTTATACCCTTTCCGGTAATCGAAATTCTCTACCGCCTTGATGAGGCCGCGATTGCCTTCCTGAATCAGATCGATGATTTCCATGCCGCGAAGGGTGTATTTTTTCGCTATACTCACCACCAGGCGCACATTCGCTTCGATAATTGCGCATTTTGCCTGATTTCGCATTGTCTCCCAATGGGAGAACTCATCAAGCTTCTGTTTTTCGCTGGCATGGAGGAGGTGTTTCTTGAAGCTTTCCAGAATCAACTCGATCTGTTTGGAATTGAGCCCCAGCTGTCGGCAGAGTCCGACGAGCTCATCATTCAAATGGCCGATTTTTTCGCTGTTGTCGCCGCTTTCCGTCTGGAGATTGGCGATCATCGTGGTCTTTCGTTTGATGAGCGTGACGATCTTGAGAAATTCTTTTCGCAGTTTGTCGACATCCTCGTCCTTGTCAAGCTGGTCTTCTTCGATCTGAAGGACATCGATGCACTCAAGTTCGTTATGGCGCAGCTCTTCGGCAATCCGGTAGAGACTTTCGAGCGATGTGGCGTGTTTGAATGCCATTTCGAAGAGTTTTCCCTGGGCGTACTCCATCTGCATGGCATATTCGGTCTCCTGGCCGCGGGAGAGCAGGGGAACGCGCCCGACACTGTTGAGGTAAACCCAGGTGGGGTCGGTATAGCGGGCCTGTTTGCGGGCGGAGATGACGCGGCGGGTGCGCCGTTCGTAAAGAGGCACCTTCTCTTTGACGAAGGTGTTGACGGTGATGTTTTCGCTCGTGAGGATCTGTTGAATCCGTTCGCGTTCCTGCGGGGTTGAGGCGACTTCCCCGATCTGTGCTTCAGTAACAAAACCCTGCAGCGCGGCAAGTTTTTTAAGCCGCATGGCGGTGCGGTCGACCACGGCCGCGGGTTTGGCGGATGGATCCGGATCTTTTTTCTTAATCATTCTTCTCCGTCCAGCTCTTTGAGTTGCATCGTGTAATCATGTTGCAGCTGTAATAATTCATTTCGGAGATGGGGTTCTTTCTTCATCCGCAGCGTACATTCCTGCAGGCGCAGATGCAGATATTTTTTACGTAGATGAATAATCTTTTGCACAAATTCCTCATGAATGTGCTCTTGTGTATCCTCTTTCACCTGAAGCAGGGAGATGAGTCGTCTGATTTCCGGATCGTCAGTATAATTCGTGACATTATCTAAATGACATTCCCGATCATACGTTGATAACAATAATGAATATATATCACCGGAAATGCCGTCCGTAAGAGTTTCGGGAGCGACAAAGTTTCTTGCTTCCTCGATCAGTTCCGGTTTAAGAAATAAATAATGAAGAAATTTACCTTCAAGCGTTGTCGAGTAGGCCAGATCAGCCGAAAGAAGGGACGGACGGAAAGCGGTGGCGTGCTCCTTTTTTTCGGGCAGCTTTTTGTAAACCAGCCGTTCTTCGATGCCGAGCTTCTCGGCGAGCACCTTTTTGAAATGGCGGGCAATGATGGGATCCCCTATCGACTTTGCCAGTGGAGCAAGCACGTCGATCACCGCCGATTTTCCCCGGGCGGTTGCAGCATCGTGTGCAGCCATCATCCGTTCGACGATAAACTCCTCCCACGGCCGACGATTGTTCAGAAATTCCTCGAAAGCCCCGCGACCGTGGTTGTTGACCATTGAATCAGGATCTTCGTCACCGGGCAGGATAAGAACCGACAGATCGAGGTTGAACGGCGCCAGGGTGAAAACGGCCCTTTCCGCCGCGGTCTGCCCGGCGCTGTCGCCGTCGAAGGTCAGGATGACGCTGCGGGCAAACCGGCCGAGCAGATGTGCATGTTCAGGGGTAAGCGCGGTACCGGAAGTGGCGACGATGTTGCGGATCCCCGCCTGAAAAAGCGTCAGATAATCCATGTATCCTTCAACGACAATCACGTTCTGATGCTCTTTTACCGCGGTCCTGGCGCGGTCCAGTCCGTAGAGGAAGCTTTTTTTTTTGTAAAGCAACGTTTCAGGGGAATTGAGGTATTTCGGTACTGCGTCCTCCCCCATCCCTCTGCCGGCAAAACCGATCACCCTGCCCGAAAGGTCGCAGAGCGAGAACATGACGCGGTTGCGGAAGCGGTCGTAGCATCCGCCGTTTTCTTTCCGGATGGCAAGACCGCAGGCGATAAGCGCGGGCTCCGGAATACGCTCCTTTTTGCAGTGGTCGATAAGGGTGGTCCATTCTTCAGGGGCGAATCCCAGACGGAAATCCCTCACCGTTTCGGGCCGCAAACCGCGGGATTTCAGGTAGGCAACCGCTGCTGCGGATGGTTTGATGTTGCTGTAGAAAAACCGCGCGGTAAGCTCGTGGATACGCAGCAGTTCGGTTTTTGAAAGATTGTCCGCAGGATGACAGGTTCCGGAAGTCTCCCCGCCTGAAGAATACTGCAGGGAAAACCGCTGCAGGGTCACCCCGCACTCTTCGGCAAGCATCGCAAGCGCCTCCGCAAATCCGATACCCTCGATCTCCTGAATAAATGAAAAAACATCCCCCCCCTTGCCGCATCCGAAGCAGTGGTAAAAGCCCTGTACCGGATTGACATGAAAAGAGGGGGTTTTTTCTTTATGAAACGGGCAGAGCCCTTTAAGCGTCTGGCCGGAAGGCTTCAAGGTGACATATCTGCCGATTACTGCAGCAATATCGGTCCGGGAACGGACCTCTTCTTTGGAGTTGTCGTTAAAAGGAGGCATAATAATAAGCTGATATTCACAATTTTGACAGGTTTTTCAGAAGTAAGATACCACTTGGCCAGGGCTGACGGAAATGGGAGCAAGAGAGAATTATGGATTATTTTGTGGGCATAGAGCGGTGAAAGTAGTTATACTAGAATGTACACAAGGCGTGTACGAACAATTAGTGCCGATTAACGCCATCGTGGGAGGGGGAATATTAAAGCAGGAATCAAATGAATCACCTCACTTCCATGTATATTAAGAAAATAATTCTCAATCCATTCTGATACTCATTTCCACCACTCCATAGGTTCTTCGGGGGAGTAATATTTATCAATAAAGGGGGATTGTATGGTATTACTTCGAAGCCTCTGTATAACTGCCGTCGCATACCTGCAGTTATTCGCCGCACCTGTCATGGTTTCCATCAAAGGGAAAGTGACGGATGGAACGGCCGGTATCCAGGGCGCTGCCGTTTACCTTGTAAGAGCATCGGCCTTTTCATCATTCTTGAAAGACTCCTGCGCTGCTGATGGTGTATTCCAGCTCGAAGGCCAATTTGATCCTCCTTCCGCCGTTGCTCCATTCACCATTTCGGTCGGGCGTTCCCAACAGTTCGGGATCAGGGGAAACAGTATCCATTTCAAAATCCTTTCGCCGTCGCAAAACGGGAACATTTCCCTTTTTACCGTAAACGGCCGCCGCTCCCTGTCGGTCCCGCTGGGTACATTTGAAGCCGGAACCCACCGGGTGGACATACCCCCACTCGCAACCGGTTTTTATTACATGCATATCTCCATCGACGGCTTCACGACGGTATGTAAACTGGTTGCTGCTGGAAGTGAAATCCTTCTCGGCGAGAAGAATACAGGTCGCGGGGCAGCCCACGGATTGCTGAAAATTGCCGCCGGCGCCATGATGGCGTGGGCGTGGGGAGCAAGCCGCATTCTCGATGCTCTGGAAATGACACCGGAAGCGAAAATCGATCCCTACCGGTGCGCTATTATCGGCTGTTCCCGTGATGGAAAAGGTGCAATGGTTTGCGGCGTTTTTGATGAGAGAATGGCGCTTACCCTTCCTATGGAAGGAGGTTCGGGCGGCATCAGCAGCTGGAGGATAGCGAAAGCGGAAAATCCAAATAAAAGCGCGCATCCGGACGGTTGCCAGACTGCGGAACAAATAATCGGAGAAAATGTCTGGATGTCGCCCGATTTCAATCAGTTCGCGAAGGGAGACGCCATAAACAAACTGCCCACCGACGCCCATACGTGCCGCCATCTGCGCTCCCCGCGGCATCTTCATGGTGGAAGGCAGTCAGAACAGCTGGAATTGCAATGTATGCTGCTGGACAGCCGCATCGGCGGCACGTATGGTATACGAGGCGCTCGGATTTAAAGAGAATATCAGCATTGCCATGACCGATCACAACCATTGTTCGGGTGCCGGCTCGGCTGAAAAAGAAGCCTATCGGGCGTTCATACAAAAATTCTTATTCGGTAAGACGGACGTTACGACTGACTATTTTTCAAACGACGGAAGCTTCAACAAACTGATTGATTTTACAAAATGGATCGACTGGACCGCACCGGCTTTGCAGTAGGTCTGCGGTTCAATCTTGAACTCAAGACGGGGGACGTGTTTCACAACCTCCAGAAGATAAACTTCGGTCTCGGTGACGAATTTGTCGCAAGGAATCCCTATCGTCCCGCTGGCGCCGAACGATCCGCCGTAACTATTGACAAGTAAAAAGGCGCCTTTCTTTTCTGGATCGAGATAAACGTCGTCATTGTAGCCGGCAAGCATCATCGCATGAATGGTGTTGGGTCCGTCGACTGATAAATGATAAATATTTCGTTTTTTCCCGTTCCCGCATGGATTCCCTGAAATTCGTATGATACCATACCTGTTTTTCGTCTGAATTTTTCTGTATCATCCCGACCAGGAAATCCACCATGAAATGAAAACAGGTGCTTCAGGTTGAAAAAAGCAAGATTGACGCATAGCCACCGTCCCCTTGGACAGATGGTGGCTTGTGGCATTTTTTTTCGTAAGCTTCCTGAATCGCTATAACGAGATTCTCCAAACAATCCATTGAGTGGAAGTTTTTACAATGGCATAACACCAGGTGGATCCCGGAAGGATCTGGATTTTGCTCCCGCTTGTTGTAGTAAATGCCGTTGCAGAGCCGGTCGATGGAACATTTTCCCAGGACGACCCCACACGCCTTTTGATTATCGCATTCGATCCCTCAAGTCGTGCCGCATAGAGGGTTCCCGACGGGGAAACAGCCATATCGAATGAACTTGCAGCGTTTCCTGTGGTTGACATTGTCGTTGTACTCCAGCCGCTCACTTTCTGATAGATCCAATAATCACCACCCTCTGAAAATGAGGCGTACAGGGTACTGCCGGCCATAACAATCTTATGGTCGGTTCCGGTCGAGTCATGTATCTTTTCAATATTCCACAATAATCCGTTAAGGCTGGCTACCGATACACCCGGGTCACCCCAATCAATACCAACTGTGTACACACCTTGACCACCGGACGTCAGACAGAAATTTTTATCACGAGTTCCACCCGAACCGAGGGGCAACTCAACATCACTGCCGACCATTTCCCACGTTTCGCCGTTCAACTTCCAGATACGCATTTTAAAATTATCATAATGCATTGCGGCGATATAGGGCGTGTTGCCTGTACCGATATGCAATCCATATCCACCTACCGAGTTCCAGACCACATCATCCACAAAACTCCAGGTAATACCGCTCCATGAATCTATCTGTGTTATCGTACCTACGAACAGTGTGCTTCCGTCGCTTCCCACCGCAAGCGACACCCCGTTATACGATTGCCTGGACAGTTCACCAACCCAGATAAGACTTCCACTGGTGTTTAATTTTCTCAGAACCAGTGTATTATTTTCCTCCTGGACAACATGGGGAACTTCATTTGCACCAAGTACGAAAAGAGATGTCAGGTTAGCAGCCGTGGCGGTCCCAAACCGCTCCCACACCGGCACCACCGTGACCGTTCTTGTCACGGAATTGGAGTTCCCCGCCTTATCGGTCGCGGTATAGGTAAGCGTATAGGTCCCCACAACGTCTATATCGAAGGATCCTGTTCTGACCGGAGTAATCGAACCGTCCCTGTCATCGGTTGCCGTTGCCGAAGGATCTGTCCATGTACTGCCTTTGTTCAGGGTCACAGTGCTGCTGCCGTTGAGCGTGATCTGCGGCTTGGTCACATCGTTCACCGTCAACTTCGCATTGTTGGAAACGGCCGGGGCCGTAGGGAAAGCAGAGCTGCGAACGACCACCTTGTAATTTCCCGAATCAGCGTACTGGTCAGCAAGGATCGAACAGGTGAGATTGGTTGCTCCGGAGACGGTATCGCTGTTATTATGCACCCACCGGATGTAATTCGGCGCCGGGTAAACATCGCTGTTAATGGCTGCGGTGAAGGTTGCTGAATTGCCTTTGTCGACCTGGGTCGCTACGGGATGTGTCATTATCGACGGCGCCACATTATCTGCAACCACCGTGATGACGATCTTCGCCGCGGCGCTCGTGCTGGTTCCGTCGGAAACGGTAAAGGTGAGGCTGTCCTTGCCTTCGTAGTTGCCGGTTGGCGTATAGGTAAAGGTCGGGCGGCTGGTGGTAATGGAACCGTGGAGAGGGTTGCTTGCTATGGTCCACGACGAGAGTGGATCATCCTCCGGATCGGTCGCCGTAAGGGTAATGGAAAGCGCTGTGGCGCGGGGCGTTGTGAGAGTCGTTTGTGAATTGGCTACCGGCGGCCGGTTGTAATCGAGGGTGATGGTTTCAGAACCGGCATTGTGGTTGGTCGATGTGTCCTGGGCATGAATCACGATGCTGTTGCCATGGGGCGGAGACCTCAATGTCGCAGTGAAGGAGTATTCGTTGTTGTCGGTTCCGCCTGCGGTCAGATCGGCAATCCGTGTGCCGTTGAGCGTCCAGTAGACGTTTTCGACGCCGTTGTCGTCGGTAATGGTGTACGTGTAAGAAGCAGACGCGGTAGTTACCGTCGTTCCGGACTCCGGTCCGCTCACTCTTGTAAATATCGGCGCGACATTGTCGGTCATGGTCGGATCGTATTTGACGGTGACGAAAAGTGTCTCTCTGTTGCCGTTACTCGATGCATCGGTGCCGATAAACCTGATAGTGTTGAACTGGTTCGCAACCAGCCCGGTGATGGTGGCCGAGTAAACGGAGTCCTCCTCGACAGTCACAACGGGGGTGGCGGTGCCGAAGGTGCAGACCACCGAAGCGATGCCGCTTTCATCCTTCGCTACAATCGATACTTTCGCCGATGCTGAACTGACGGAGATGCTGTCCTGTGCTGGAATTTTACGGCTCATCTCGGGTGGCTGATTGTCGGTCATCGTCGGATCGTATTTGATGGTGACGAAGAGCGTCTCCCGGTTGCCGTTGCTGGAGGCATCGGTGGCGATGAATCGAATCGTATTGAACTCGTTCGCGACCAAACCGTTTACCGTTGCCGAATATATGGAATCCGCCGCCGTGACCGCGGGGGTGCCGCTGCCGAAACTGCAGACAACCGAGGCGATTCCGCTTGCGTCTTTCGCTACAATCGCAATTGTCGTCGAGGCGGAACTGATTGTTGAGCTGTCCGTTGCGGGTGTCCTTCGGCTTAACACGGGTCCTTCGTTATCGGTCATGGTCGGATCGTATTTGATGGTGACGAAGAGCGTCTCCCGGTTGCCGTTGCTCGACGCATCGGTGGCGATAAATTGAATCGTATTGAACTCGTTCGCGACCAAACCGGTCACGGTTGCCGAATATATGGAATCCGCCGCCGTGACCGCGGGGGTGCCGCTGCCGAAACTGCAGACAACCGAGGCGATTCCGCTTTCATCCTTCGCCTTGACCGAAATCGTCGTTGATGCCGTACCGACCTCCGAACTGTCAAGTCGAGGGGCCTCACGTATAAGCAGCGGCTTCTTATGATCGCTTGCCGTCGGATCGTAGTAAAGTGTCACAAAGAGGGTCTCTCTGTTTCCATTAACCGATGCATCGGTGGCGATAAATCTGATGGTGTTAAACTGGTTTGCGACGAGGTCGCTCACTGTTACCGAATACACAGGAACTGCAGGTGAGACTGAAAGGTCGGTGCCGCCGAATGATGCGGCAACGGAGACTATGCCACTTTCGTCATTGGCCTCAACGGCGATAGTCGTTGATGAAGAGTTGACCGTGGTGCTGTCTTCCGAAGGGGAGGAACGGATTAGTTGAGGCGGATCAGTATCAATCACCGGCGGTTCGTATTTGATGTAAACCGTCATCGAACTCTCATTCGCCTTGCTGGAAGCATCGGTCGCGGTCAAAGTGATCGGATTATAGATATCCGGTTTCAGGCCGGCGATTGTCGTTTTATAATGGCCGTCGGTGAAGGTCAACGCAACAGGTGTTTCATCCAAAGCGCAGGTTACGGAAGTAATACCGCTGGCGTCAATACAAATTACATCGATGCTGTAGGTTTCAGTATTCGTAACAGCGCTGTCACCGTCCGGCGAGATAAGAGTGATGGCGGGGGGCGTTGTGTCGATTGAATCCGATTCAACCGTCAGCCTTATGATCAGCGTGTCCTTTGCATCATCCGGGTCTGCAGCCACAACCGCAACATCATACGATCCGACCGCCGCGGGAGTTGCTTTGTAAGAATAAGCGCCTTCGATGATCGTATCGCCGGCAGGCTTGCCGGGCAAAAGAGTATAGTTCAACCGGTCTCCATCGTCATCGCTGCAGATTGTTGAAAGCGGCAAATAACAGAGGGAGGTGTCGTTGAGTGGTATCGGTAGTGAATCGGCAACCCATTTCGGTGCATGATTCACCGATACGTCTGAAACGGCGATAACAGTGGAAAAGAAAGTGCTCAGCGGTGGATTTCCATTATCGGTAACTTTAAAATTGACGGTCACTTCCCCGATAAAACTTTCAGGTACTGTCCATACAAACAGAGAGTCATTTTTCAGTTCCGATCCTTCCGGATTATCCGACATGGTGATTTCCAATGTCTGACCCGGATCTTCATCGGAAACACTGATGGTAAGGGTACATGTTTCAAGCGGGCTGACTGTCCGATCACCATACACCTGAATTGATGGTGAATGGGGAGTCATGGTTACGGTGATGATTGTCGTATCCGTATCGGACATCGGCGGCAGGCCATCATCGGTAACGATGAATACAACCGTGTCGTAGCCGATAAAATCGGCCGGCGGCGTCCATGTGAAAAGCGAGTTATCATAGAATGAAAAATCTGAGGGGCTTTCGAGTATCGAAACCGACAAGGTCTGATCTTCATCGCTGTCCGAAATCTGGACCGTTAACGAACAGGTTTCGGTCGGTTGGATGGGTTTGTTGCCGGTTATATAAATGGCGGGTTTATGATTCTCCGGCAACTCTTTTCCGATTATCTCAATAGTCGCGGATGCGGAAGAAATATTCAATGAAGAATAGGGGGTAATCATAACGATTTTATTCCCCGCAGTGTAAAAAACAATCTTTTTCCATGCCGTGTCTCGAGAACCAAAGTGAAAATCCCTGAAAATGGTATCAAAAACAACAACTCCTTCCGTAGTGATCTGAAGCGCGATGGAGTCGATATTTTCAGGAAGGAATATCGCCGCCCCCACCTCAATAGTATTCCCTACAGTATCCTGGAGATAATTGTTGCTCTCATTCCATTTGGCAGCCCTAAGGATCACACTTACCGAAGTTTTCGATGGATCATTCGGATCTTCAGGGAGAACGCACAATACGATAAATAATGGAATAAAGAGAACTGAAATACTTGCGGGTAGTAACAATCTCTGTTTCAACATGGCTTACGCTCCCCATATAAAAATGTTGTATATCGAGAAAATTCCAAACGATCAATCACCTCTGCGTCGATTTTCGTTTTGAAGCGAAATGGGTAACAATAATGCAGCAAAATTACCTGTATATGCATAAAATAATTGATGGGTAAATTAGAAAACATTTTCGAATCTCCTTTTCCAACACTGAAAATTGTTCTTTTTCACACCTTTCAGGCATAAAAATAATAGATGATAAACTTTTACGATGTGACGCCCGTCACAAAACGTGATTTTTTTCCCGACCTCTTTGAGCGGCCCATGTTGCCCGATATGAGCAGGCAGGCAGAAAACATACGCAGGCGATCAGGATGCGCAAGAACAACCACGATCGGGTAATAAAGATGCAGCCTGAAATCCGATGAGCGATATACCGGCATTTGAGTGTTATATTGGTATAAGAGCAAAAGGAGACATCTTATGATACGCAAAACGCGACTGCTGGCACTGGTTCTAATTGGCGGCCTGATGTCGATGGGGGTGTATGTTCAGAACACTTCGACGGTGAGTGTTCCTCAGAATATCTGGCTTTCTGATACGCTCCTGCTGATTTCGGATCGCGACAACGGGCTCATGGTTTTCTCGGTGGCCGACCCGTCGTCCGCCCGGCATATCACCAACATTCAGGTTAACCGCAACAGCGGCCTTGCCGCCAGTGGAACAACAATTTTCGCCAACAGCAGCGACTCAATCGTCTCCTACCGCCTGGAGCCCGACGGGGGAGTGAAGCGCCTCGGCGGCATCAGGCTTTACTCGTACTATCCTGACCGCTATGTCGAACCTGAACCATCGCCGTTTTTTATGTGCACACCACCCATTTCCGCGGAAAAACAGGTAGCCCCGCTCCTGCCGTTTCTGGCCTGTTCTGAATCTTCCGGGGGCACGTCAAGCGAGGGCGCGACGGTGAACACCGGCGGAAGCATGGCGGTGTTCGCGGTAATCGACTCGTTCCTTTACTATGTTGACCAGAGCAACCTTTACACCGTGAGTATTTCCGATCCGTCGCGCATGGTTCAGCTTTCCCAGCAGACAATCGGATGGGATGTCGAGACGATCTTCCCCACCCCCAGGTACCTGTTCATCGGGGGCAGCGAGGGGATGTACATATACGATCGTTCGCAGGCATCGGAACCGGTCTACGCGGGCATGGCCTCGCATTTCCGGTCGTGCGACCCGGTGGTTGTGCGCGGAGCGGCGGCATTTGTCACGCTGCGCTCGGGAAATTCGTGCGGGGGAACGCGGGACGTTCTCATGTCGGTTGATGTAAGCGACCCGCGGCGCACGGAGATCCTCAAGGAGATAACCGTGACCACGCCCTACGGGCTTGCGGTGGGAGATTCGCTTCTCTATGTCGCCAACGGCTGGGCGGGGTTCTCGCTCTACCGCGCCGCAAATCCACGCGACCTTGAAATGATCGCGCAGTGGGATGAACCGGCCACCCGCGATTTCATCTGGGATCGCGACCGGCTCTATCTCATGGGAATGGAGCAGGTCGTGGTGTACGACGTTGCCGACCCGGCTGATCCGCACAAACTGGGGACCATAGAGTAGGTTGCCCCGCGACCGGAAATGGCGGTTTCCGAACAAGGCCCGGGCGCATGCAGCAGCCTGAAACTGTTCCACATCAGACCACGGAAATTCAAACAGATGCAACTATCGACCATTGTTGATGTTACTGAATATATCATAATTTTAATGATTGAATTGTATGCTTCTTAATAAGAAAATGATTATTTTATTTGTTTCTTAATTCTTAAGTTAAAGGGAGAATATGCAGGAAGGTTCTCCGTGATTCTGATGTCTGTAGTGACGTAACCCTTAACCGTTCAAATACAGCAGTTTAAACCGGAGTTGAATGGTTAACTCCACATTTCACGGTTTATCCGGATTTTCGCATCTGGTTAAAAAGGGGTGCGGATGTGCGTAGGGAAGGATTGTTGTTTTCGATGATCCAGGGATTTTCATATTTATACCACTATCTCGAACGCCTTTTACTTTTAGCAGAAAGATTTTTCTTATGAGAAAA
This sequence comes from Chitinispirillaceae bacterium, assembly GCA_016929415.1. Taxonomy (GTDB): domain Bacteria; phylum Fibrobacterota; class Chitinivibrionia; order Chitinivibrionales; family Chitinispirillaceae; genus JAFGNB01. Next base: position 13,148 of record JAFGIW010000075.1, read on the forward strand.
AATCGTGTACGGACAATTGCTGCAGTGATGTTTTTCCTCATGGTCGCATATACCTCGGGAATTGCGGCGCTTGCCTCTTCCATGTCTACGGGGGGATATGTATTAACCGGCGCCTATGGAGGTCCGAAAACGGTTCTTTTCGATTCTACAGGTAGTATTGCATTTCAATGGGACCACAAAGGCCTGCCGAACAGGCTTGACGGTTATTCTTGCTATCTGCTTAAAAACGGCAATCTTTTAAGAACCGCGATTGTCCCCGAAGACACAGTGATACCGGAAATGGCGCCGCGTCAGGGCATCATAGAGGAAATCGATCGTGAAGGAAAGGTCGTATGGCGCCACACATTGGCGGATGATACCTATATGACGCATCACGACATCAAACCGATGTACCTTGAAAACGGCGAGCTACATGTACTTGCTGTCAGTTTTATTGTCCAGACAAAAGAGGAGATGAAAGCGACAGGCGTGGATACTTCTCTTGTGAAAGGCATTGTGGGAGAATCCAATCAGTTCATGTTATCCGAAAAGATCATCGAAATCGATCCGAAGGCCGCCGGAGGTCCTAAAATCGTATGGGAATGGCGAATGCCCGATCATGTAATTATTGGGGATTCCGCGGCAGCCCATCCGGAACGTTTCAGCGGTACCATCACTTCAGCCCTCTGGGGACAGTATAAACAATGGGTGCATCTGAACGGGCTTGATTATCATCCAAAACTGGATATGATTCTTTTCTCCTCCCGTCTTTTCAGCGAGTTATATATTATCGACCACGGCACGACCACGCAGGAGGCATCGGGAAATACGGAAGGCAAGCGCGGAAAAGGCGGGGATATTCTCTACCGATGGGGAAAACCGTCCAATTACAAGGCGAGCGGCGCCACCACCATCAATGTATTGCATTGCGTTAACTGGATTCCCGAAGGGTATCCAGGTGCCGGCAATATCATATTTTTCCATAACAATGTCGGCGGAATGATGATGGCCCCGCCCGGAGCGGGGACCGGGTCCGGAGAAATGTCGGCGACTGCGGCAAGTTCACAGTCACAGGTCATCGAAATCAAACCGCCGATGGACGATAACGGAAATTTCATACGCGAAGCCGGTAAGCCTTTCGGTCCGACACAACCGACATGGATTTATGCCCCGACAAAGAATTTTTCCTCCTTTGCCATGAGCAGCGCGTTCCGTCTGGAAAACGGGCATACACTGGCCCATCTGTCGTATGCATCAGGCACCGGGGGTGGTATGGGGAAAGGCGTTCTCGTGGAAATAGACACGAATAAACAGGTGGTCTGGACCGACACACTGACGCTCCAGGGCGAGGCGGTGGAAAAGAAAAATACGACGAAATACAATCCCGCGAAAGTCATGTACTACAGGAAAGAGTATCCGGGGATCGTGAAACTGCTCGGTACGTCGGATACGAAACACAGGGACAATACCATCGCCGCGGGACCGGTTCAATCAGTACCCCGCATTCATCAAACCGCCGGATCGATAGTTTTTTTCGGCGTCAAGGGATATAAAATCTATCTTGTAAACCTTCAGGGGAAAAGTATTCTGTCGGCTCATCCGGAGAGCAACACGCTTCGATTACCGACCGGCCGTATGCCTGCGGGACTTTACTACGCCAAGGTAACCAAAGACAATCAACGCTCGATTTGCCGGATGATCGGCGTCTCAAGGTAGCTGTACGTAACAACGGAATTTTCACCAGTTGGGCAGATGGGGAACGTACAAAAAATTTTCAGTAAGACCGATAGTGAAAACCGCACACTGCACGATGCATTTGATAAGGAGACAAGATGCATAGAGTGATTATCATGGCGGCGCTGCTGTTCTGTATAAGCGCCGCTGAGGCAGCCGATGTGAACTTGACGGGGACGGTGAAGAAAGAAAACGGCGACGGGATTTCCGGGGCCCGCGTTTCCCTGAAGCGCCATCATTTACTTGTCGCAATTACCGACGCAAACGGCGCCTTCACGCTCTCGGGAAACGACTCGATTACTACGTCGAGCGATTCTCTCGTCGTGATTACCAGAGGGTACCGGACCATGCTCGAGGCCATTTCCAGCTACGAAAAGAGCGATATCGCGCTGACGCAGACACCATCGAATACATGGGTGCCGTATCAGTCCGAACCCCTGGAGCACAGCGGCGGTATGGTGAAAATAAAGGCGAAAGGGCATGACTTCGAAATGGGGCAGCCATGCGATACCGTCAGATTGAAAAGGGGCAAACCCAATACTGATATTGAACAGCCGGTTCACACCGTCTATTTCACCTATGATTTCTGGATGGATACCGTTGAAGTGCGGCAGGCGGAGTACGATTCGCTCATGCAGATCGCTTACGGAACCAGCTACGTGCGGCCCACATTCTGGAGCCCCTCCAACGGGTTAGGTAAAAACTGGCCCGCCTATTCGATGGAGTGGGGCAGCGCCGCCCTGTTCTGCAACGCACGCAGCAAGTGTCAGGGACTGCCCGATACCGCTTATTCCTATTCGGGTATTGTCGGTTCCATCGGCGATCTCTGCACCCTGCAGAACGTTTCGGTTAATCTGCACGCCGAAGCCTACCGGCTGCCGACCGAGGCGGAATGGGAATACGCCTGCAGGGGAGGAACCGTTACGGATTTTTACTGGGGGAAGGATTACGATCACTACCGTACCGCCACCTCAAAAGCCGATATCGACAGTTTCGCGATATGGACCGGCAATTCGTTCGATCTGGGCAAGGACAGCATTTTTTATCCCGGACCGGGTCTTGACAGCTCGTATTACGGCGCACACGAAACAGGCAAGAGGATACCAAACGATTACGGATTATACGATATGGCGGGCAATCTGTCCGAATGGTGCAACGACCTGCTTAATTATTATGCATGGGGGGCGGCAACCGATCCCACCGGAATCGTTCCGGAAGATGTTACCGGATTTTCACGGGTGCTGCGCGGAGGAAACTGGAGCAACAGCGAAACATACCTGCGTTCGACGGAACGGCAGTTCGCAGCGGTCGATTATCCGTTTCTTTTTTGCGGTTTCAGAGCCGTAAGCTCGGGCATTACCACCGGTATCAAAAAAACGGAAAAATGTCCGCGTCAACGGTTGCCTTCCATCAATGTATCTTCCGGCAGAATCCGGTGTTCCAACGCTGCCGGATGCGATATCGGCATTTATTCACTCAATGGGAGAATGATGTTTTCGGCTCGGTTGGCCGGACGCCTTTTTTCGTACGAAACCGCATCGCTTCCGGCGGGATCGTATATCGTGCGCATTAAATCGACAAACGAGACGAGTAGAGTGATTACCGTGCTTCCGCGGTGATAAGCGACAACGTGAACAGGCCGGATCGCCATGAAAACGCATTATGAAATCATCCTTATGCTGCTGGCGGCGGGCGTGTATGCCGGCGCGGCGACTGATTCGTCAGTTTTACTGTTCAACGATTCGGTCGTGCAGGATTATCATATTAGCTTTTATATCAGTGAGTGGCACGATGCTCTCATCGCCAACAAAAGCAACGACGAAACGTATATGCCGGCCCGTCTGACCTGGTGTGGCCCCGACGGGGACAGCATCGTGCTGGACAGCATCGGCGTGCGGTACAAGGGTAATTCATCGTACGCGGTCGCTTCGGAGAAGAAGCCGTTCAAATTCTATTTCAACAAGTACCGCAAAAACCAGCTGTTCTTCTCTCTTGAAAAGCTTAATCTCAGCAACGGCGTGCAGGACCCCACGATGATGCGCGAAAAGATCGCCTACGATATCCTAGGAAAGTACATGCCGGCGCCGCGCGCGTCGTTCGCGACGCTTACCGTGGAAGACAGCCTTGTAAAGGCGTTCTATACGCAGGTGGAACAGGTCGATGAACTGTTTCTGAAGCGTCACTTCGGCAGCGACAAGGGAAACCTGTACAAAGCCGGAGATCAGGGCGCCTCGCTCGCCTACAAGTCGGTGAACCAGAGCGCCTACGAGGCCGATTACGAACTGAAGACAAACGAAGACGAGAATGACTGGCATGGATTTATAGCGATGCTGGACGAACTGAACAATACGCCGGATGCCGATTTCGTCAGGATCGTCGGGAAGTGCCTCGATATTGACAACTGCATTCGTTACCTGGCGTTCAACATGGTCAACGCCAACTTCGACAGCTATACCGGCTCCAGCAGAAATTTCTATCTCTATGACGACGGGAAAACCGGGAAATTCAAGTTCATCCCCTGGGACGTCAATTTATCCTTCGCCGCCTATCCCTACCAGTGGGAAGACGATATAATCGGGGTCGACGCGTTCAAACCATCAAACCTGGGTCAGCGTCCCCTAGCAAAGAGGATACTTGCCAATGACTCGCTCAAGCGTGTCTATGCTGAGCATATGAAAGCAATGATTGCCGGGCCGTTGAATGCCGACTCGGTTGCCGCCAGAGCCCATTGGTTGAAAGCGGTCGTCGACTCCAGTATCAGGGCCGATGCAAAGAAGTTTTATACCTATGAACAATTTGAAACCGCTATCGACAGCGACCTCGTATTCACCATGGGACTCCAGGAGACGGTAATTCCCGGGCTGACAATTTTTACCGCGCAAAGAAACGACAATCTGATCTCCCAGATTGAAAAAATACTGCCTGTTGTTCACGATCCGCGCCAATGCACGGGGGGCGAAGCTTCCATGCCGCATTTTACCTGCAGGGCCTCCGGCAAGCGCATCTTCGTCCGCTATGCGGTGCCTTTTTCCGATGCCGGGGTTATCATTATGATTTATAACGCACGGGGAAAGCTTGCGGGATCATTTTCCGAAGGGGTTAAGAATAGGGGATGTCATACAACCAGCCTGGGTACGCGTTCCCTGCCTTCCGGCTATTATGCAATCACGCTCAAGACCGGCAAAGCGGCGGCCACACAGGGCGTTTTATTGATGAAAGCCGATTAAAAAATTCCACACTGTCATCATGGCGTAACTCCGTTCACGACGGATTTCCGGTCTTTTCTTGATGTCAATCAAAACGAAGCGAAGCAGCCGCTGCGGCGGCATCCGATGAAGATAGCGGGTATCGAGGAATCGGAATTGTAAGAAGCGTATAAAGGCGCGACCGGCTTTCATGCATGTGGCAATCGCCTTTCCGTCAGGCCCCCCTCACCGGTTCGGGTCCAGCGCATCGCGCAGCCCGTCGCCCACGAAATTGAATGCCATGACCGCGAGGAAAATGCAGAACCCGGGGAGCAGGATCCATGGATGGTACTGAATGTCCGAAACGTTCATTGCCGCGCTGAGCATGTTTCCCCAGCTCGCCTGCGGGTCCTGGATGCCCAGGCCGATGAGGCTCAGCGCGGATTCTCCGATGATGTACCCCGGAATCGAGAGCGTCATGGAGATGATGGCGTAGGAGAGCGTCTGCGGCAGGATGTGGACAAAGATGATCCGAAGGTCAGAGGCGCCCAGCGCCCGCGCCGCGGTAACGAAGTCGCGCTTTCCGATGGAGAGTGCCATGCCGCGGATGACGCGGGCGAAACCGGCCCAGCCGATAAGGCTCAGGATGACGACAATCAGCAGATAGACCTGCGTGGAGGAGAGCTTCATGGGAAAGGCGCTCCGCAACGCCAGCATGAGGAAAAAACCGGGGACCAGCATGAAACACTCGGCGAAACGCATAAGGATCCAGTCAATCTTTCCCCCGTAATACCCTGAAATCCCGCCCACGAAAAAACCGAGCAGTGCGGTTACCGCCACCCCGAGAAAACCGATCGTCAGGGAGACGCGGGAGCCGTAGACGATCCTCGAAAAGAGATCGCGCCCTACCGCGTCCGCCCCGAGCAGGTAGAAACGGCAGGCGCGGCTCCCGGCAATGCCGAAGAGGTGGCGCCGCATCGGCACGATACCCCAGAGGCGCATGGGGTCTCCTTTGACAAACAGAGTGATCCGGTGGGGAGTCGAACGGTCTTCGACGAAGGTCCGCTCGTAGAATTCGTTGAACGTGAATGAGTAGGCGTAGACAAACGGAAGCGGCGAGAATTTCCCCTCGTGGACGAAATGGATGCGGCTCGGCGGCTGGTAGGAGTGCTCCCTGCTCCCGCTGTCGAAGTCGTAGGGCGCAATGAATTCGGCGAAAAACATCACCGCGTACAGCAGCGCCAGGACGGCCAGTCCCCATATCGCGAGAGGGTGTTTCAGAAACTTGGCGATCGCCCGGTTTTCCACCTTCATCGCTACCCCCGCCGCACCCGAGGATCGACCAGCACGAGCAGGATATCGGCGACAAGGTTCCCCAGGATCAGCATGATGCCGCCCATGAGCATGCTGCCCATGACCAGGAACGTGTCCTGCGACCGCACCGCCGCAAGCATGAGACTGCCCAGGCCCGGCCAGTTGATGATGATCTCGAGCAGTGCCGCACCGCTTAACAGCGCGGAAAACTCGAACCCGAAAAGCGTGATGAGCGGATTGATCGCATTGCGCAAGGCATGGCCATAGACCACCGTATGTTCGGGAAGACCCTTGGCCCGTGCGGTCACGATGTACTGCTTGCGCAGCTCTTCGAGCATGTTTCCCCTGCTGATGCGCTGCAGGCCGGCGAGCGACACCACCGTGAGCACCGCCACCGGCAGGATTAGGTGTGCGCAGCGGTCAACGACCTTGCCGGCAAACGATAAATTTTCATACCCCGTGGATATCATGCCCCCGATCGGAATCGCGCCGATGACCGGCACCTCGCGGCACACGTAAATAAGGTACATGAGCAGCAGCGCGAGAAAAAAAACCGGGAGCGACATGCCCAGATAGGAGACGAACGACAAGATCCTGTCTCCCCACGAGTACTGATGCACCGCGGCATAGATCCCGAGCGGGATCGCAACAATCCAGGTGAAGAGAATCGAAAACAGCGACAGGATAAACGTGTTGAAGAGCCGTTCGGCGATCACGTTGACCACCGGCGCCTCGCGCGAAAAGGAGTACCCCAGATCGAACCGGACAAGCCTTCCGAGCCAGTAGCCGTACTGGACAAGTATCGGCTTGTCAAAATGGTATTTCGCCTCGATCTGCCGTACCGTTTCGGGGCTGATCCGCGGATCGAACCGGTATTTCGCGAGAATGTCGCCCGGCGCCAGGTCGATGAAAAGAAACGTGATGAACGACATGAGGAGCAGCTGCGGCAGCGAAATGAGCGCGCGCCGTATGATTTCATCACGCATGGGGACCGGCGCCGTTCCTATTTGACATACAGATACTCGAGGTTGTGCAGCAG
>JAFGIW010000076.1 GCA_016929415.1 Chitinispirillaceae bacterium
GATCGCCGGTGAAGACCACATTTTCGAAGCGTTCAGGGCTGCGAGGGCCGCGGATCCGGATGCCAAACTGTTTTATAATGATTACTGGAACTATCTGGATGGGAAACGTGAATTCATTATCTCATTTGTTAAAATGTTGAAGGAACAGAACCTTATCGACGGTGTCGGTCTTCAATGCCATCTGTGCATCAGTCCGGCTCAAGAGAAGATGAACAACCAGTCGGTTTACCAGACCGTTGAAAACCTTGAAAAAGAGATACAGGAATACGCGGCGTTGGGACTGGAAGTGCACATTACCGAACTCGATATTTCCATTTATACCAGGGATTATACGTCAGATGATCAATCGCGGTGGTATAACGGGTCTGATCTGAACGAAGAGTATCAAAACAGGCAGGCCGCCCAATACAAAGAGCTTTTCGATATGTTCCGTAAAAACGCCGACAAGATACAGAACGTGACCTTCTGGGGTATCGCAGACGATAATACATGGCTGTCGGAATTTCCCTCCGGAAGGCCGGATCACCCTCTGTTGTTCGACAAGCACCTCAGACCTAAAAAAGCATTCGATGCCATAATGGATTTTAAAGTAACAGGGTGGTGGATCACCACCCTTATCAGGATGCTGGTAAGGGCTCGTTTTCTCATTATACTTTATTTATCAGCAGATTCTCGTACATCTCGTTGGTGAGATTCGCCCAAACAACCTTTTCCGCCACATTCCTGTACAAAACCAGTTTTGCCGCTGGAGAGAATGATTTCTTGCCATTATTTAGTGAGAAATATAAAGTATATTTATACCGAACTGATCAAATTGGAGCTGTTGGATGCGTGTTTCGGTTAATCCCGAACTTTTACGCTGGGCATGTGAGCGTGCAGGACTGAATATTCAGATAATTGCACGAAGATTGCCGAAATTACCTTCGTGGGAAAAAGGTGAGGGAAAACCGACCCTTAAGCAGCTTGAACGTTTTGCGAAAATCGTACATGCCCCCATTGGATATCTGTTTTTACCTGCTCCACTTTCTGAAAAACTTCCAATACCAGATTTTCGTACCTCCGGTAATATCCGAATCGATCATCCCAGCCCTGATTTGCTGGAAACGATCTACCTTTGTCAGCAGCGACAGGAGTGGTATCGAGATTTTTCTCAGGCTGTACGGGAAGATCCATGTGATTTTGTTGGTTCTGCCTCTTTGAGCGACGAGCCTGTAAATGTCGCTGAAAAAATACGTTCGACATTGGGATTTGCTATTGAAAGCCGAAGGAAAATGTCCACATGGGAGGAAGCCTTACGGCAGTTTATTGCACAGGCTGATGCAGCTGGAATAATGATAATGGTGAGTGGTGTTGTTGGTAGTAATACCCGGCGCAAACTTGACCATGAAGAGTTCAGGGGATTTGCACTTTCTGATAAAAGGGCGCCACTTGTATTTGTTAACGGTGCAGATACTAAATCGGCGCAAATGTTTACACTCGCACATGAGTTGGCGCATATTTGGCTTGGAAAAACAGGCGTTTCGGATATCGCTCCTGTTTCTGTTCCGTCTAATGAAATTGAAAAATGGTGCAATAATGTCGCCGCAGAAATACTGGCGCCTATGGCACTGTTTAAAAAAGAGTTTGATAATTCCAACGACATGCTTGATGAATTTAATCGGCTTGCACGTTTTTTCAAGGTAAGCACGCTGGTTATTATCAGACGCCTTTTTGATAGTGCGATTATTACAAGGGACGAATATAAAAGTCTTTATATGGACGAGTTGGGCAGATTGCTTGAAATAACAAAAGGTAAAGGTGGTAATTATTATTTGACCCAACCGACAAGAGTCAGTAAAAGATTCGCCAGAGCACTTATTATCAGTACTCTGGAAGGGCAAACATTGCACCGTGATGCATTACAACTTCTCGGGTTGAAAAAAACGTCTACATTTCATGAGTTGGGTGCACGGTTGGGGGTTGCATAATGGCCTATCTTCTTGATGCGAATATTTTCATTCAGGCAAAGAACCTTCATTACGGTTTTGACTTCTGTCCTGCATTCTGGGAGTGGCTTATTGAAAAGAACGTCGAGCGTAAGGTATTCAGCATTGAAAAAGTGGGTGATGAAATTGATGCTGGAGATGATGAACTCTCAACATGGGCCGACCAGCGTGGTAAAGAATTTTTCCTTGAACCGGATACCGCAGTATTACCGGCTCTTCAAAACGTCAGCTCATGGGTGATGGCACAGAATTACGAACAGGCAGCTGTAAATACGTTTCTTCAGGTTGCCGATTTTTATCTGTCTGCTCAAGCGTATGCCCATAATTACACTGTTGTCACACATGAGGTACCTTCACCATCAACTAAAAAGATTAAAATCCCTAATGTATGCATCGGGCTGAATATCAAATTCATGTCACCCTATGCGATGCTTCGACACGAGCGGGCACGATTCATACTGGGCAGGTAATCCCCCTTTTATTTCATTTTATACACTCTGTAAACCTAACAGATCTACGGTTACTTTTTTACGATAACCACTTCCCTGAAAATCGATGTGAGATCGTTATCGGTGGCCCCTGTCTGAAGATCAAACAGGTATTTGCCCTTTGGCACATTTGCAATGAAACCTTCGACACCGTAAAGAATCTGCTCATCGGCAGTACAGGTATCGGGTGGAGAAGTTGTCCGTTGTACCAGAAGAAGATTTTCTTGTTGTGAAAATCTGTAGGAAAAACCGCTGCATACATCATCAACGTAGAACAACCTGAATTTTACCGTGTCGGATGCTACCGATACCGTGGAGTACTCGGCATTTTCAGGATAGAGTACCGTACACTGAAAGCTGGAGGAATCGGCATTTTCTGAATCCTGCGCGAATGCACATGGTATGATACACAACATACACAGCAATAAAAATATACCTCTCATAATGACTCCTCTATGTTACAGGTATGGGGCAATCCCCTAAAAAATTAAATAAACCCTTCGGAGGATTTCGTCCTGTCGCCTCAGGATCCAATTACCTGTCGGGCGATGCAGGTAAAGAACAATATAAATAGTTGCAACGATCAATGGAACCCGTTTCTCGATGGCAATAAAAGGACAGCGGCCGCATGTGCTTTGACTTTTCTTTACCTGAACGGGTATGAAGTGGATGAAGCATACGATGAGGACCCGTAGACAAAGTTATTGCACTGGATAACCATGCCATCGATAAAAACAGACTTGCCGAATAGTTCAGGACTCGATCAAGATTTGCTGAACAGAGAAAACCACTTTTACCCAACTGAAGAATTGTGAGAAATCTACACTCCGTAAACCAAAGGGTCTACGGTTTTTTATAGTAACCTGTAGTAATCCGTAGTAATTTTCCGGAAAATGACGGTTCGAATAGGGGAGTGGCCTATAAAATAAAAAACGCTCAACCACCTGTATTCACGGTAGTTAGAGCGTAGAAATTAAAATACCCCCAGCAAGGTTCGAACTTGCGACCCCAGGTTTAGGAAACCTGTGCTCTATCCAGCTGAGCTATGGGGGCATGGTTGAAATATAGGTTGTGCTGATAAATGTATTCAACCGGAGAAAACGGGCCGTGAAAGCGCCCACGAGAGCACGATGTCCGCCATTTTTGCCGCGGCGACCATGACGCGGGGGGCGTGGGGCCTGAGCGTTTCGCTCACCGCGGAAACGGCATCCCCGACGATATAACAGCGCTCCCCGATTTTCCGTACGACAATCCGGTCGCTCTCGCCGATGCCGGCGATTCCGCTCACGCCGACGAGCAGTTTGCCGGAGTGGAGGTATTCCCCGAAAAGCAACGCCTTGCCCGCCGGATCGTCGAACGCCTCGATGACGGCATCGCATCCGTCAAAGATATCATGGATGGTGGCAGGGTCGATCCGGACGGGATATGCCGCTATCGCGGCGGCGGGGTTGATCGCCGCACAGACCTCACGGAGACACTCGACCTTCACCCTGCCGATATGGTCGATCGAATACGCCTGCCGGTTGAGATTCGATGCGGTAACCCGGTCGAAATCCGCAATGACCAGCCCTGAAAAGCCGCTTCGCACAAGCATGATCGCGCAATTCGAACCGATACCGCCGGCGCCGGCAATGCCGACGGTGATCCGTTGAAGCGACTCCCTCTGCTCTTTATTGAAATAAGATGCTGTAACTTCGGAAAATGAGAAACCTTCAGCCACGAGAACTCCACTAAATCACAATTGTGAAAAATGCAGGTTGTTTTTCGGGAAGAGTGGTTCCCGTGAGAACAATATACCCTTTGAAAGACGTAAATCCAATAGTTGTAAAGTATTATGATATATGAAATTGTTCTCTACCGCTAATTATATTTGATTGCAAAACCGGCCAGAAAAGTGTATCATTAAATTGAGGTGTTTTTAATAATATAGAATTGTGTGAATAAATAATTGCCTGCAGAAAATGTACGGGTGTATCGGCGGTTTAATCAATAACAATTCGGGGAAATCATGAAATACGCTGCTTTGTTGCTGGTGTGCTTGTTGGTGGTGGGAGTGGGGGAGAGTCTGGCCCAGATTTATCAGGATACGCTCTGGGTGCCGGTGACGTTTTATGATTTTCATTCGGATACATCATGCCCGGATTTTCAGCCGCCGGGTACGAACGGCGTGGTTCCCGGCATGGTGCAGCAAGTCCTCGGCGCCGATGATAAACCGGAGGCGGGATCGGCAACCTATTTCAGCCGTTACCTCAAGTACTGGTATCGCGATTGGCAGGATTCCGCCCGGGGGGATTCCACCCATCCTGTTTACAATTCGAACGGTACTTTACAACGTATCGATAACGTGAATCACGACACCTCATACAAAAACATAGTCATTAACGGCTCGCTGCCGTTTATCCATGATACGCTGGGCATTTATGTGTTTCAGGATCCCGAATTTTTCCCTCTTGATGACACGGGCTACGGACATGAGGGAAGACACGACGGTGGGAATCCGAGACAGTACCACAATTACTCTTTCTCGATGGAACTGCACTGGACCTTCACAAAAGATTCAGGGCAGACGTTCACATTCACCGGCGATGACGATGTATGGGTATACATCGACAGACAGCTTTGCATGGATCTCGGAGGCATTCATAGCTTCCAAACCGATTCGTTCGACGTTGACGACATTCCCGGACTCATCGACGACTCGACGTATACCCTCGATTTTTTCTATGCGGAACGGCATACTAGTGCGTCCCATATTAAAATCATGTCCAACATCATCAGTGCAAAACCGTCAAAAATACAACTCGTGGCATCTCCCGATTCCAGCGTGTGCGCGGGTGATACGGTGACCTTGTATGCCGTGGTGACCGATGAGAACGGCGATACGATGCAGAATGTGGGCGACAGCACCCATTGGGATGTCGTTTCGACGAGTGGGAACGGCGATTCGCATTTGAGCGGAAGCACGGGGAGCCCGATTTATTTTATGCCTACGGAGGCATACGCGAACGACACCATCGAGGGAATACTCCGGTACAAGGGAGTTGTCATACGAGACAGTATTGTCATCACTGTCAATGCATGTTACCCCCATCACATATCGATCGAAGCGACCCCCACACCTGCAGGAGCCGCATTGCGCGACGACGATCCGCTCACGGTGATTCCTATCCCCGCAAATGCGGATTCGGGTATCTGCTATGCCCTTGTCCGCGACAAGTTCGGCAATTTTATAGAACCCTCCGACAGTACCGAATGGACAATCACTCGAGGATACCCGGATACATTAGACCGGGTTGTTGACGGCAATAAAATGCAGGGGCAGGGTATTGTTTACAAAAGTAGTACATTGACGACCGCGGGGAGCGGGGAGGTGCGCGCACGATGGCTGCGTGAGTCGATCGGTACCGACGTTGTTCCGGTAACCATTTCACAAATCACCTACGATTCGCTTCAGATTTCCGTTCAGGTCGGGACGGGGTACCAACTGATTTCGAGCCTTGTCATCCCCGACGACAGAGACACTTTGCTCATTGTCCGGGGGAGACGTTCCGACAATGGGCTTTGGGAAGTGGTAAGCGGCGACTGGTCGATGACGTCGGGACTGTCATCTTCAACGACGCCGCCGCAGTCGGCACAGTCGTGGAGGTTCACGCCTGATGATACGGGAAGCGGGACGATCAGCGTCACCAGCGGTTCCCTGACGGCGTCTATTTCGGTAATGGTCACTACCGGCTCCCCTTATTCGCTGCAGCTCTATCCGAATGCGACAGGGGCGGCGTATGCCAACCCGCCGACCGTTTATGTCGATTCGGCGGGAGTGGTATTCCCGCTGTATGCGAAAGTGTTCGACAGCAGGGGGTATTGGCTGCTGCAGTATGATTCGATCGCCGCCCCGATTTCCTGGAGGATCGACGAAGTGAGCGGAACCCCGCCGACCGGCAGTCTCACTCCGCGAACGACAGGCAACCGGACCGGTTTTCTTCCTACCCGCGCCCGTAACGTGGTTGACCTCGTAGCCACCTTTTCGCAGAGCGGCCGTACTTTTTCCGATATCGTACGTGTCAGGGTGGTGCCGGGAAGGCCCGACCATATCACCATTCAGGCCGATACGACCGTAAACGGGAGGGACTTGACACGGTTCGAGATGCAGAGTACGGATACGACGGCCCTGCTTTATGCAATCGTCAGGGACCGGTACGACAATTTCATCGAGTTCGTTCAGGGACCGGTCTGGTGGAGTCAGGATACGAATGTCGTCCATGCGGAGGCGACTGTGTCGGGTGTCTTCGTCGGCGAAGGAGTCGTCACCCGCAATTCCGACAGTGTCAGCCAAACGTGGGTATTTGCAACTACGAGTAACGGTTCCCTCAAAGACTCCCTTATCGTCGCCCTCACCGACATCACCTACGACACCCTGCGCATCTACATTCTTGACGGAGGCAAACGGATCGTCGACACGGTACGCATCCGTACCGACGAAAGCCTGACGCTCTGGGTTGAGGGACACCGTTCGGACGGGAAGGGCTGGGACAACATCCCGGTGACCTGGTCGAAAAGCGCGGGCCTCAAAACCATCGGTTCGCCGCCTTCCTGGAGCGACAACTGGCCGGTGACCCCCGATTCGGTGGGCAGCGGACGGATCACGGTCAGCCGCAGCGGTGCGGTGTCCGACTCGGTGGTGGCGATTTTCCTGCCGGGTTGGCCCGACCAGGCGCGAATCTACCGCCGGACCGGAACTCCCGCGTCGGCAGGGCCGTATTCACAGCCGCCGCAGGTTGACACCCTGATCGCGGGAACAACCGCTCCGTTCGTCGCCAAGATTTTCGACCGGAACAATATATGGTTGCCGGACTATGAAAATGCATCCTATAACAACAGGTTTTCATGGAGTGTCGCCCGTGAGGGCGGACCGGGGACGTCGGTCGATACCCTCAACCGCAGAGACGGGTATGAAGTATCGATGCTCCCGACCAACGCCTACAACACCTACCGGATCACCGTGACCTTTACCGAAGGGACCACCGTGTTTACCGCCGCGGTAGCGGTCTACATAAAACCGGGAGCGGCGGACCATCTGGTGATCGAGGGAAGTCCCAGCCCCACGGGAACGGCGCTGCAGAACGACAATCCGCTCTCCAGCGTCGAGTTTCAGAACCGGGATACGGTAAAAACCGCCTTTGCGGTGTTGCGCGACCGTTTCGGCAATTTCATTTCAGCATCACCCAGTACCAACTGGAGCAGTATCGACGTGAGTATCGTGACGGCGGTCGAAGGATTTGCCAACAGCGGTGAAGGCCGGATCACCCGCAGCGGCACGCTCGGTTCCACAAAGGTGGTTGCGGTCAACAGAAACGATTCGACGCTCTTCGATACGGTCGATGTCGTGCTGTCGGCCTTTGCGTACGATTCTTTGCGCATCGTGGTGAACGATTCGATTCGTATCGAGTATCTGGTGATGAATTCCGACCAGGACACGGTGCTGCAGGTGATCGGGAAACGGTCGTTCGACGGCATCTGGGTACCGGTAACCGGGGATTGGGCCTACACATCAAATAACGGTTCGCAGAACGCCACGTCGACCTTCGCATGGAATTTCACGCCGTTGGACACCGGTTCGGGGATTATCGTGGTCACCCGCGGCAGCGCGGTACCCGATACCATTACCGTAAAAATCAATCCGGGACCCCCGGCGAAACTTGCGCTTTACGCACGTTTAGGGCCGGTACCCGACGGGACTAACCCGCCATATCCCGACCCGCTGACGGCTATCACGGCGACCGCGGGAACGCCCTTCCCGCTGGTAGCGAAGGTGCTTGACCACAGGGACGTATGGCTTTCCCCGTACGAACAGAATCCCAATCTGACCACACTCATCCAATGGAAGGTCGTCGAGCAGCCGGGGACCGATTCCTCGGGGTTCCTCGACGACACTATTGGAAATCCGAATTCCTTCACACCGGTGCGGGCGTACCAGTCGGTGTATATCGTCGCCGCGCTGGAAATCGACGCCAATCATATATTGATGGATACGGTGCAGTTGACCATCGTTCCGGGTAAGCCTGCCCGGCTGGTCATTGAAGGAAGCTCGGTGATCGACCGGATAAAGCCGCACCCGATCGATACGGCGCGCATTCCGGAGAATATGACCACCACGCGCCTCTACGCGGTCGTACGCGATTCGATAGGCAACTATATCAGCTTCAGCACGGTTACCGACTGGGGTGTTGTCGATAACGACACCGCCGTCTCGGTGCGCAACGGGAATACCAATCTCGGTGAAGGGGTGGTGAACAGAAATGTTAATGTCAAGGATGATACGGTAGGGGTTTTCGCCGTCGACGGACCGACTGCGCTGCGCGATTCGACCGTGGTCGTTCTTCTTCCGTTTCATTTTACCAGACTGAGGATCGTGGTCGGCAACGATACGAACGCAGCGTCGCTCACCATGACGACCAACGATGACACGACGCTGCACGTTCAGGGGCTCCGTTCCGATTCGAGCATATGGGTCGATCTGGAGGCCCGCTGGGAGAACAGCGGTAATCTGCGCATCACACCGGATGCTCCGGGATGGGCCCATACATGGACCTTTTCACCCGACACTCCCGGCACGGGGTGGATCAGGGTCACGCTTGAGGACGATAACACCACCATTCCCGATACGCTTCCCGTCACCTTCCTGCGCGGGCCGCCGACCGATGTGACGATCACTATCGTAACACCGCCCGACAAACGTATCGCCGGGGAACCGATTGAGATTGCACTCACCCTTACCAATGAGAACGGTCTTGTACCGGGTGTCTACTGCTTTGGAGAAGATTCGGGAACCGTGGTTCGTTATACCGATACGCTTGGCACCGGCGGCCGGCCGCGTCCGTTTGTCCTTATAGGCGGCGACACCCTCTGGCTTGGCGAGGACGGCGATCAATGCTTTTCGGATGGCCGCGATACCATCACCACGGTATTGTACTATGTTCCATTGACGCCCGACAGCATGCACAGGATAAGTGTCACCCTGGGAGACCTGAAAGCGCGGACCATGCCGTTTACGCTGCTTCCCGGACCGCTCGATTCGCTTGCGCTTGAATACAGCGACAAGGCGCCCACACCGGTCGGCGATACCGTTGTACTGCGCTACCCCTCGGGATTTCTCAAGGTATTCGCGATCGGCTACGACCGCTTCGGAAACCGGATCGGCCCCATTGAAAGCAACTGGGGAACCGATTCGACCCTCCATCCGATCGATCAGTCCACCAACACCAAATGGATTATTTACCAGACGGACAGGGTCGCCGACAACGAGGACGGTACGGTCACCGCGGTACCCTCGGATTCGGCATTATCGTCGTTCAGCGCAAGTGTATTTGTAAAGATCGTCGGGCCGCTTATCACCCTGGAGAACGCACGTACCCGCGATGCCGACGGCAACGGCTATATCGACCGCCTGGAACTTACTTTTTCCCGGCCGGTGACGATTCCGGAAGGGTATGAGTTTAAAGACCTGCTCATCAGGTATAAAGACGAAATCTTTACCGTTGACAGCATTATCGGGGCCGGAACCGGCGCCGACAGCGTCTGGGTTGTCGTTCTGAAGGAAAATGTTAACGATAAACCCCAGACCGCCTGGACCCCTTTGATTTCGTATGGCAGGGATGAAACGGTTGTGCTCGATTCGACGGCCGATTTGGTCGCGGAAGACGGGGCGGGCCCGGTGGTGTGGCGGGTGTATAAAACCATCAAGACGACAAAAGACCGCACGCAGGATATCGTACATATCGAATTCAGCGAACCTATCCAGCGCGCCACCGGTGAGGGGCAGAGCATATCGATCACCGATAAAATAAATTTGATGTTGTTTGTCTGGGAGGCTGTTCCCGATTCCTCTGATTCGAATAAAGTAAACTACATATTGATTGACAGCATGCTGGTCGGCATCGAAAATCTGCAATCGACCGGCGATGGGGAACTCACGTTTCTTACCCTTAACGGCGTGGATATCGCCCCACGGCATTTCGTCAGCATCAGAATGGTGGTTACCGATTCGGGGGACACGATCGCTTACATCACCGATCGCGCCGATCAGCCGAATCTGCCCGAATACGAAAATCAGAAAGTGCGCGTTACCATCGAGGGACCTGCTCCCCAGAAAATTGAAGTAGCTCCGAATCCGTCGCGACCGACCGCCGCTCATGTGCCCGCGGGAGTACTCACGGCGGATTATTATCCCGATGCAAAACGGTGGGTATATGAGGAAAAAGCGGGGGTGCTCATGCGATTTACCATGACACTTCCACCGCCTGAGGACTTGGGGTCCAGTAACATAAAGAGTAAGTGCATTTTAAAGATCTACGATTTCGCCGGTAATCCGGTTCACAGTGCGGTGACCGATAATTTCTATAACAAGTTGCCTAAAAACGTTCGAAGCGGTTCAGTGAGCGTCTATGACATCGATCTCTATTGGAACGGCATTAATAAAGCCAGAGTGCCTGTTGCACCGGGAATCTACCGGGCTGTCGTGTACTTCGAAATCGTCTATGACTTTAAAGGTCTGTGCAGCAACCTGCGGGACGGCAAGAAGTATGCGCTGAATGAACAGTGCACCAAACATATAGAGCAAAAGGAACGATTGACCGCAACCATAGGCATGGGTCATTGAGGATCGGTTGATCTTATGCATATTGCGGAAATTCTCGGGAACAACCGGATCAGCTTCAGCTTCGAATTTTTTCCGCCCCGAAACCAGGCGGCATCGCAGCAGCTTTTCGCAAGCATTGCCGAGTTGGTGCGTCTCAAGCCGTCGTACGTGAGCGTCACCTACGGCGCCGGAGGATCGACGCGTGAGTTGACCCATGAACTGGTAATGAGGATCAGCAGGGAGACTGATCTGACGGTGGTTTCCCACCTTACCTGCATTGGCGCTTCACGCGATGAAATCGGCGATATACTGCAGACCTACTGGTTGAACGGAATTCGCAACATCCTGGCGCTGCGGGGCGATCCGCCGCGGAATTCGGCGGGATTCGTGCAGCATCCATACGGGTTCGCCTACGCGGCCGATCAGGTGGCGTTTATCCGTGAGCGTTTTCCGGAAATGGGCATCGGCGTGGCGGGGTTTCCCGAAGGACACCCCGAGACGCCTAACCGCCTTATCGAACTCGACAATCTAAAGCGGAAAGTGGACGCGGGGGCCGATTATATCTGCACGCAGCTTTTTTTCGACAATCGTGATTTTTACGATTTCCGTGAACGGTGTGAACTCACCGGCATTACCGTTCCCATCCTGGCGGGAATCATGCCGGTTACCACCCGTAAAGGGATGAAGCGGATGGCCGAGCTCGCGCTCGGGTCGCGTTTCCCGGCCCGCCTGCTGCGCGCGCTCGCCCGGGCGGAGGATGACGACCATTTCGAAAAAGTGGGCATCCACTGGGCCACCGAGCAGGTGCGCGACCTGATTGATAACGGTGTGCGCGGCATCCATTTTTATACCCTGAACCGGTCGCGGCCGACGCTGCGCATTTACGATGCGCTCGGGGTAACCAGTTCGGAACGTTTGAACCGGTAACGGCACATCGGTCAAGAGAGCCGGTCGTGTACCGCGGGCCCGTAATCGGAAGGTCGTCATGTCGTTACAATCAGCAGTCGCCAAAAAAGATGCGGTCATGCGGGAGTCGCCGCCGCCTTTTTCCAATAAGCTTCTCGAAGGGATCGCCGAAATCAGCAGGGCGATCATGGAGAAGAACTATCTGGACGACCTGCTGGCGCTGATCGTGTCGGTTACCGCGAAAATCACCGGGTCAAAAATCTGCTCAATCCTGCTTCTCGATAAGAAGAAGGAGGAGCTGGTGCTTCGAGCCTGTCAAACCGAATCGGGTACGTACAACCAGCGGTCGAATACGCCGCTCGGAAAGGGCATCTCCGGACGGGTGGCGCTTACCAACAAACCGATCAAGGTGCTCGATGTGCGCAACGATCCGCGGTTCATCAATAAAAAAATCGCTATCGAAGACGGCCTGGTTTCGCTGCTGTCGGTGCCGATGAGCGTTGAAGGCGAAGTGGTCGGGGTAATCAACTGCTATACGCCGGTTGAGTATGATTTTTCAAATGATGATATTCTGATGCTGACGACGGTTGCGGCTCAGGCCGCGGTTTTGCTGAAAAATACCGAGTTGCGTATTATGAAAGAGATCGTTGAACGGGAACTTGAAGAACGCAAGACCATCGAGCGGGCCAAAGAGATCCTTATGGACAGGAAAAGCATTTCCGGTCAACGCGCCTTCGAGCTGCTTCGCCGGCAGAGCATGAACGCCCGGCTGACGATGGCAAAAATTGCGGAATCGATTATTGTAGCTTCCTCATTTGACTAAATAAATAAATTGTAGTATATTATTTACAGTTAGCGGAACAGCGTCGTTCCGCGACATAATCGTGTATCGAAGATGATGCCCGACCTCACGGAAGTGGGGGGCGGGCTTTTTTTTTGCAAATTAGTCATCTCTTTTAACTTACACCGCTCATATGAGAGGAGCAGTCTATGTCTTATGATATTGCCGGCTTCATGGAAAAATTAATTGCAAAAAACCCCAGTGAGAAGGAATTCCATCAGGCGGTCGAAGAGGTCGTTACTTCGGTGATGCCTTACGTACAGAAGAACCCCCGGTATCAGAAAGCTAAGATCCTTGAACGTATCGTCGAGCCGGAACGGGTCATCATGTTCAGGGTGCCATGGATTGACGACAAGGGTGAAGTGCGGATCAACCGCGGTTTCCGTATCGAAATGAGCAGCGCGATCGGTCCGTACAAAGGCGGTCTGCGTTTCCATCCATCGGTAAACCTCGGCATCCTCAAGTTCCTCGCCTTCGAACAGGTGTTCAAGAATGCGCTCACGACACTCCCCATGGGCGGCGGCAAGGGCGGAAGCGATTTCGATCCGAAGGGCAAGTCGGACAATGAGGTGATGAAATTCTGCCAGTCGTTCATGACCGAGCTTTCACGCCATATCGGTCCGGATACCGACGTTCCCGCCGGTGATATCGGCGTGGGCGGCAGGGAGATAGGATTCATGTTCGGCCAGTACAAACGGTTGCGCAACGAGTTTTCCGGCGTGCTTACCGGAAAGGCGATCGGCTGGGGCGGCAGTCTTATCAGACCCGAGGCGACCGGGTACGGCCTCGTTTACCTCTGTCAGGAGATGCTCTCGACACGTAAAAATGATTTCGCCGGCAAGACTGTCTGTGTATCGGGTTCCGGTAATGTCGCACAGTACGCGATCGAGAAAGTAACCCGGCTCGGCGGTAAGGTCGTTACGGCATCCGATTCCAACGGTTCGATCCACGACCCTGCCGGCATCACTCCTGAAAAACTCGCTTTTATCCTCGAACTCAAGAACATCAAACGCGGACGCATTAAAGAGTATGCGGACAAGTTCAAATGTTCCTATCTGGAAGGGCAAAGACCGTGGGGCATCAAATGCGACATCGCGCTTCCGTGCGCTACCCAGAACGAAATCGAAAAGAGTGACGCGGAAACCCTGGTGAAAAACGGCTGTTTCTGCATCGGCGAAGGAGCAAATATGCCGAGCACCCCTGAAGCTGTTGATGTGTTTCTCCAGGCAAAAGCGCTGTATGCCCCCGGCAAGGCGGCCAACGGCGGCGGCGTTGCGGTGAGCGGCCTCGAAATGTCGCAGAACAGCATGCGTTTGAGTTGGTCGCGGGAAGAGGTCGATGCCAAACTCAACGGCATCATGAAGGCCATCCACGCCCAGTGCGTTGAGTACGGGAAAGAGGGTGATTTCGTGAATTATGTCAATGGAGCGAATATCGGCGGGTTCGTGAAGGTCGCCGATGCGATGCTCGATCAGGGGCTTGTGTAGGAGACGGCGCCGGGGTACCGGCCGGGGAGCCGGTGCCCTTCAATGGCGGGGTTCAAGATAGGGAACCCCGGCAATGATATATTCGCCGTTTTATCATTTCGCGTAAAAACGGAATTCCTCATTACTTACTGACGAGTCGAGCGTCGGTAGTCAACCCTTCCAGGGGTTAGACACAAGGAAACCACTGGCTCCGCCAGTGGAGTA
>JAFGIW010000077.1 GCA_016929415.1 Chitinispirillaceae bacterium
TTGCGCTGCGTCCCGAAAACGTCATCGGCGATGCCGGCCATTTTACTGCGAAAGCGAAAATTGTGGTGCGCCTCGCTTACGGCGCTGCTGACATTGGGTTTTCCTTCCGCGACAAGGGGAAGCGCCAGAAAAACGTCGAGGAACTGCTGATCGTGGGTAAAAAAATCGGTGAAAGAGCGTGACGGCGGCGCAGCATCTTCCCGGGGGATCGAAAACGACGTACCGTCGGGGAGCACGCCGCTGCAACGGGTAAGGGTGAACAGATTGTTCACCAGAGCGTCCCGGTCGACTTCCACCTCAAAAGTCCCATAGAAGAAAGGATGGCACACCGCCATCCGGGCATTGACCGTATTGAACATGAAACGCTCAGCCTGCTGAAAATGCTGGGGTTGGAGAAACATCCCCTCTTTCCATACGACTTTACTGTTTTCGAACATTTCCTCCATCCTTTTCTGTAAGGAGCCGATTTACATCTTATGCATCCATTGAAAATATCTTTAAATCAGACGGATAAGTACCAAAACCATAAAAAATAATATATATTATCTACCGTCTTGTGAAATTTTAAAAAATTGCCGATACCCAAGATAACCGGATGTGACTACAGAGAATTCCGCCAGGAGAACAGTAATGAAAAGGGACTCTCGCATGTGCACTCTTGTCTGCTTTTTAGCGGCTGGAGGTTTCTTTTTTTCCACCTATTCCGATGGTTTTCTGACGGTCCGCACCGATCCGGACGGGATCGAAGTCTGGCTCGATGATAATTTTGTGGGCGATTCACCCGTCATCGACAAAAAGCTGAAATCCGGTCGCTATTCATTGAAGCTTGTCGATCCGGTGCAGCATTCAAGCACCGTTGAAGAGATTTTTATTCAGGACAACGAGAACACCGTCATTGAGAAAACGATCAAATCAAAATTCGGTTCCCTCAAGGTAACCTCTGTTCCTGAAGGAGCTCAGGTCTCCATCGCGACCGAACTCGGGCCCAGCCCGGTGTCGAATGATTTCATGAACCCGGGCAAATACCGTGTCGAGATCCGTCACCCCGATAAAAAATATCATCCGGTCGTCGAGGAAGTGGTTATTCCACGCGGTGAAACGGTATCTCTGTCGAAAACGCTCGAAAAGGAAAAGTCGTGGGATAATAAAGACACCTGGCGTATTCTTCTGGGGGTCGGCACCGCAGGCGGATATATCTTGGGAATTGTGCAGTATGGCGGTTTCAAAAAGTTACAGCAGCAGGCGATATTGGATCCTCAACTATATCCTGATGCCGACAAACAGAAAAATGGAAAACTCGCATGGAGCATCATCGGTACCGCAGTCGGCTCGCTCTGTCTGGTCGGACTTGAAATTGTTGCCTTTTTTTAAGCGATAGTGTAGATGAACAATCAACCGGATCGCAATACCAGCCCCCGTTACCCGCCCGCTCCGAAGGGGATCGACAAGACCTATGTTGAAGGTGAAAATCAGCAGCAGGTTTTTCCGGAGTTGCGCCCCGGTACGCGGGTCAATACCGCCTCATTCCAATCTGCAAATCCCTACACGCAAACCGGGAGTCCGCCGACCCGGACGGGTGGAGGCATGCCCATGGGAGCCGACGCCCTCCCGAGCGGGAGTGAACCGCTGCCGCTCGGATCGGGCACCGTGGTCGGGCTTCTCGGAACCGGCGGAATGGCGAAAGTGTACAAGATCTGGAATGAAAAACTTGAGGTATTCCGAGCGGTAAAAATTCTCCTGCCCACCCAGCAGGCGGATCTGAAAAGCCGCTTTGAAACGGAAGCGAAAATCACCGCCAAACTGCACCATCCCAATATCGTTGAAATTTACAGCGTCGGTGAGTGGAATGGCCTTCCCTACCTCGAGATGGAATTCCTTGACGGCATCTCACTTGAAGCAATGATTACGAACATCGGGAAACTCCCTGATGTCGCCTGCGGCGCAATCGCCATACTCGTCGCCCGTGCATTGGATTATGCCCACAGTCAGGAATTCCTCATCTACGGCAAAACCTACCAAGGCGTCATCCATCGCGATCTTAAACCGGCCAATATCATGATCCCTAAAATCGGTGATGTGCGCCTTATGGATTTCGGGATTGCGCGTCCGACCGAAACAAGTCTCCATACCGTCGAAGGCAACATCGTCGGCACCATGCAGTACCTCTCCCCCGAGCAGATGGATGGTGTGGATATCGACGCACGTACCGATATTTACTCATTCGGCGCAATCCTTTACGAAATGCTGACCGGCACAAAGACCTTCCCGCAGGATACCATCACCAACCTGATGAAGAAAAAGATAATGAACGAGTATCGGAAATTTTCCGATTTCGATTTCGCCGTATCGCATCAGCTCGCGCGTATTTCCCAGAAATGCCTTCAGATCAACAGAAACGACCGCTATCGCGATATGTCGGCTCTGCTCGTAGAACTGGAATCCGCCTACCGGACACTCAGCAGCGAGTCTCCGGTTAAGATGCTTAAAAGGTATCTGAACAATCCTGAAAGCTTTGCCGGATCCTCAAAAGGGGCTTTCCGCCTGCATTTCTCTCCAAAGGTGGTTATTCCGATTGCCGGTGTACTCGGTATCGGTGCGCTTGTGGCGGTGTTTATTATTACCGGCCCGAAAGGCGAATCCGAGGAGGCCACGAATAAGGTGCCCGCGGTGGCGGCCCCGGCAAAGCCGGGGCCGCCCGTTGAAAAACCGGCCGCCCGACCATCAGGAACCGAAGGCGGACTTAAACCACTGGGTCCTTCCGACCGGCAGCCGCCCCCCGCAGGGCCGGCGATCGCCGAGAGGACTCCCTTGCCGACCCCGCGGCCAAGGCCCAGGATCTCCGAGACGAAACCAACACCGCCTCCTGTTACCAAAACCGAGCCCGCGCTTTCTCCGTTCGACGCTCTGAAAAAAAAATACGGTTCCGACGACGCTCTTGCCATCGGTAAAAAAGCGATGGCCGCCGGGGACTTCGACGGCGCCGTCCTCGCATTGACAAATGTTCCCACGGGCCACCCGGAGACGACGGTGAAGACGCTTCTGCTGTTCGAAGCCTGTCTCTCAAGCGGCAAGATAGGCGACGCACTCGTCATCGCCAACGGTAAAAGCATCAACGACGCCCAGTTCGATTATCTCTGCGGAAAACTTTACGAGCGGACGGGAAAGGACAAACAGGCGCTGGAGTTCTATCAGACCGCTTTGACAAAACCAAGCATCATCCGGTCCCGAACCGATATCAGAAACGATGCGCTCTACCAGACCGCCATCCTCTGGACCGCGCAGCACCGCATCAACCCGTCGCCGGATTCCCGGATTCAGGCGCTCAATGCCTGGAACACGGTTAAACGCACCTATATGGCGACCCCGAACCACCCCCGCTTTAAACGGGCCAATACCGAGCTTGCATCAATTCAGTGAATCGGGGCCTGCGCGGAAATAACTTGAACGGTGTCCGCCTCGATATCCGGTCTTCCCCCGGTTGTTGTCCGCGGAGCAGGAAATCATTGTTTTAATCAAGATGATCATATATTTTAATGACCGGTTTTATTACCTTTTCGTTCCTATGAATTACAGGGAGCATTTATGTCGCTAATCCGGAAATCGCTTCTGTTCTCTCTCATTATCGCGGCTGTTCTTTCAGCCGAAACTCATATTACCGGCGACATAACCGGTATGACCTTTGAATCGGGAGGGAACCCCTTTATCGTCGAACAGGACATCCTCATTCCGGCCGGAAACAAGGCGGTGATCAAGGAGGGATGCGTATTCCTTTTCAAACCGTTTACCGGCCTTGCCGTTCATGGCCACCTCCTCGTGGACGGCACCCAGGAACAGCCGGTCATCTTTACCTCCATCAATGACGGAGAGTACAATACCACAAGCGAACAACTGCCGAACCCGTTTGACTGGAACGGCATTCTCGTTTCCAGGGAATCGGGGACCGTCTCGCTGAAAAATTTCTGCCTCCGTTTTTCAGTGTACGGCATAAAATCGCAGAATACCAATATTCAGATCGACAATGGACTGTTCCGCCAGAACGGGCAGTTCCACTTTACCATCAATGACAAGATCCAGTTCGTGCAGGACAATCTCGCTTATTCCTACAGCGGCGCCGGCGAGTCCGCAGCAACCCCCGACAAACCTGTTGTACCGGATAAGCCGGGACAACCGGGAAATAAAAAAGAAAGTACGAAAACCGTTAAAATCATCCGCTATTCATGTCTGGGAGCAGGAATTGCCGGTACGGTTGTTGGTGTCGTTTACGGTATTAAGACCGGAATTCATTATACGGCGTGGAATGAAAAAAGCAAATCGGGCCAAACGTATGATGATAATAAAGAAAGAAGCACCTTCTGGTCGAATGTGACCGGAACCATCATCGGGTCGTCGTTCGGGGTACTCGGGTTGGGCGGCTTCGGCATCACCTTTCTTTTCTGATCAGGCCCGTATATTGTCACGTTGTATCGACGCACGTTTCGATGGGGAGATCTGATACGTCACGTTCATCCGGTCCGGTCGAACAGCTTACCCTCGATCTCTTTCCTCCCCGCACCTTCGATCGGATTCGTGACGAACTGGCCCTGAAGGCCCTTACCATCCATTTCAACCGCCGTCTGAAAAACAGTTGGTATGTGAAGATCCACCGTGGATCGGACCATCGCGAACTCCACGTGCCCTGCCTGCTCGAAAACGCCGCTGAACCGGTAAAACGGGCGCTTATCGAGTGGGCCACCCTCCCGAAGCCCCGCCGGCCCGAAATGAATCGCGCGCTACGACAGCGCCGACGGGAGCTTGAAGAGCGGATCAAATCCTTTGTCGATGAACAACTCCCCACTCCACGGCCG
Source organism: Chitinispirillaceae bacterium (assembly GCA_016929415.1). Classification (GTDB taxonomy): domain Bacteria; phylum Fibrobacterota; class Chitinivibrionia; order Chitinivibrionales; family Chitinispirillaceae; genus JAFGNB01. The sequence continues at coordinate 4,845 of JAFGIW010000077.1, forward strand.
GGAAAAACGCCCTTCCAGAAGTGGCCGACCGAGGGGTGCCGCTACGATTTGAAAGAGGTTTTCGCCACCCTTAATTCCCGATACTTCGACAACCGTCTCGTCAGCCTGCTGCGCTGGGGAACGGGCGCGACGAAAACGTCGTACGAAAGCACCCGTAAAGATGCCTCGGGAAATCCGTATCATCGCATCACCATCGCCGGGGTTTACAACCATCCGGAGGTGCCGCGGTTTGCGATGGAATCGATCATGTACCACGAAATGCTCCACATCCATATTCCACCCCGTAAAGAGTACGGGCGCACCGTCATACACGGCCCCGATTTCAGGAGGCTTGAACGGGCATTTCCGCACTACAGCGCATGGCGGAAATGGGAAAAGGAACAACTGCACCCGCTGCGTGCGCGCATGAAACGCCGGGGGAAGGGGTCTTTTCTTCAAAGGGTGACAGGTCTGGTGCCGTGAGCGGTCAATCCCAATAAACGATCAAAATCCATCAGGGGTAGTGTTACCATGTTAACCACAAAAGAAGCAATCGAGCAGCGCAGAAGCATACGTCTCTACAAACCCGATCCGGTCCCCGACGATCATATCCGGCAACTGCTCGATTCCGCGCGATTGGCCCCTTCGGGCTGTAATGCGCAACCGTGGCGGTTTAAAATCGAAAAAAAAGCGGACGTCAAGGCCGGGCCGGCCGAAGCTGCCTATGATCAGGCTTTCATCAGCCGGGCCCCGGTCGTCATCGTCTGCTGCGCGGATATTCAGGCGTATCTTGACGGGACAGTTTCCGGCGCACAAAATCTTGTAAGAACCGGAGCTGTCGAAGACCGGATTGTTGCGGTCCTGAAGAAAAGAGCCGATACGCTGAAAACAACCAACCGTAGTGAACTCGGTCCCCGGATTGCGGTGCATGTTTCGATCGCAATCGAACACATCGTATTGCGAGCACTTGATTTCGGGCTCGGAAGCTGCCGGGTCCGTCTGATCGACGAGCAAAAGATACGAAAGCTGTTCGACTGAAGCGATGATATCTACGTGGTCGCCCTTCTTCCGATCGGCTATCCGGCGGAGTTTCCCGCTGCGAAGAAACGGCAGGAGATCGATAATTTATTGATTGATTGAGTTGGAGGCCGGAAACGGCGTGGAAAGCCGGCGATAAGAAATCCAAAACTCCATTAATCCGTTTAAATCCCTCCCCTTACCGCCCCGTGCTGCCTGGTACTGATCCCCACCTATTAATTATTTCCCGAAGAGCTTTGCAAGTCGCGCGGAGAACTTTGAACGTTCCGCGGCCCCGCGACAGTCGCATTATTGCGACACGAGTCGCATTTTTGCTACTGCTTTTCAATCGCAGGGAGGAACTCGACCGGCTCATCGAACCGGTGAAA
>JAFGIW010000078.1 GCA_016929415.1 Chitinispirillaceae bacterium
CGGGGAGGTATTTCGAGCATTTTCGCAGTGGCGTATTTACCGGCATCTGCAGCAGCAGCGCAAAGAAGAATCGCTCAATTTAGGTTATATTCAGGGGCCACCGTGAATTTTGAAGTGAGAAATGCCACAAAACCATACATTCTGTACCTTTTCAATACAAGCGGCACTTCAACTTCGAACAGCTGGGTTGTAACAAGTCCGAGTGGCACGAATAAATCCATTACGAAAACCATCCCCTCCACGGGGACGTATATGGTTGTCATACGTGCATATATTTCCAGCAATCCTGGTACGTGTGATCTTTATTACAACGGCAGCATCAGAGTACGCGAATGCATTGTTGCGGGAAACGTATTTTGGAGCTTATTAAATAAAACAGGGACCCTGAACTATTTTTCGGCAAATCCTGAGGGGAGCGTTTACGATAAGGATACATACATTTTCCTTGTTACCGACATCAATCAACCGATTGCAGCCTCTAATGATGATTATCACGGATCAGGGGACTTTAACTGGGGGTGGTTGTCAAGGATAAAAATTGATTTGAACGGGTGGCCCAATCCGGGTGGCTGGGTAGGGGTTATTGCGAGTTCTTATTCTTCGGGTGCCTCCTGGATGGCTGACTGTTACATGAAGAATAGTAACCAGACGCCGGATGACGGCATGTTTCCTAATTTGAAAGCAGATGATGCGATTAATTCAAGCTGGGCAACGGGAAATTATAACTGCGTTGCCTGGAGCGGCGGCCTCACAATATTTGGCGTTCCTACTTTTCCACTAGAATGGGAATGGGATTCATACTATAAAAACACATATCCCGGGTTAGATCCCAGGTATGCAGGTACGGAAAATTTTGAAAGAACAACCAACGCCGATGAGGCAGTAATAGATGTATACAGAAATACAAATTTTACTCACGCTCAAGTCCGGCGGTATGCAAATAGGCACATGCATGGTTACGACTGGGAAAGCAAAACCGGAAGAGATGAACGTTTTTTTCATCCACGATATGCGCTTGAAGGATATCAATCGTTTCAATATGGGCAAATCTACATGCATTACAAATCAACCGGTACTTATGCCGCAACGGCAAAATCGGATGCAATGGGCATCAACAGGCCGTTGACGCTGAAAGAGTCCGTTGATCTTGGGCTTACACGGATTAACAATGTTTATTATTCCACTGAAGAGGCGGCTGCATTGGAAGAACGGAGTAAAAAAATCAAATCATCGACCCGGTGCGCTTTCAGCGAAAAATACCGGAACTGGGAGAGGACCTGGGATGAGGCGCTGCTCCGTTATTCCAGCAATAATAAAGATTTCGCCAAATCGGACGAGTATAAAAATTTCCTCCGGTTCTGCAGCGAAAACGGAAAAACGGTATGGCCGCTGCTGTTTACGTTGATAAATGAAGAGAATATCTATAACGTCAGTGTCCTCCTAGAGGAGCTTTTTTATCCGGAGTACAAATGGGTAATGGATGCCATTCAGAACAGGAACAACGCAGGCCGCTTTGATGACGACGGTACGTGTGTCGTCTATACGCCGACAGGTAACTGGCGCGAGTTCTGCCGTACCATCCTTAAGAGTGACATGTAAACTGAAAACCCTGGTATGGCCGTAGCACGTGCTGCGGTCATGCCGATAGTGAAACGAGGTACTATGCTGCCGGTTGTTCTCATCACAATCCTGGTTTTCTCATTTGCCGGCGACGCTTCCGTCGACTCCACGGCGTATCGTGTCCTTATTAAAAACGTCACTGTTCCCAAGGAACTGATAACCCACGACTCTACCGTGAACGGAAGAAACTACTTCTCCGGCATCGTAACGTATGATCTCGAATCCGACCTGGATTCGGTCGACGTGCATGTCTATCTCGAAGATGTGCCGTTTCAGCGGTATTACATTACCGGCAAAACACTGACCGTGGAGTATTCGGATACCGGATACCACTATGGGCATGTCCGCTTTATCCGGATCGACAGCCTGTGTTCCGGAGATGTGGGCAAAATTTCGCCTAAAGCAGGTTGTCGTGTCTACTGGAGCTACTCGACGACAAACCCGAAGAACCACTGCCGGATAAAGGTCGGAGTCGGGAATTTCCAGTATGTTCTCACGGGAATACTGACTGAAGGCGAGGTGCAGCCAAATTCCACCTTTAAGTATAACAATCTGGGTCTGATACGCGAGTTGGCGGGGCAGCAGTATCCGAAGTATACCCTGGATGGCCAGATGGTAGTCGATGACACGGCATCGCCGCTGGTTGTTTGTTCCTATGATGAGAACGGCAGATTGATATACAAGGACAACATGACGTATGGCCCTATTTTTACGTTTTATTACGATTCCTGTTCACGATTAATATGTCTCAAACAGCACGAAAACGGAGCGACGCCGGAAAACCCGGGAATCGTAATTAACAACTTCATAGTCACTTACGGCGACGACGGCTATGTCCATTCGGTAGAGAAAAAGGCGGGTTATCTGGTGACCGCATGCAGCCCGGTCTGGGAATTTATCGGAACGGAAATAACTACCTATTATTACTCCGTTTCCGTTCCGGGGCGGATCGACAGCCTTTACCGGGAGATGTTCGAGACGACGCGTAACAATAAGCTCGTATCGCGTATCATCAATAAATTCGAATCCTTCGATAAGGTGGGGCATGTGACTTCTGTGCACTCCATCGTTCTTGGTCTCGATGATCCCGGCACCTGCTGGGATGCAGGGGGAATATCCGGATACGGCGAAGGAAGAGCGGTGTATTATTACGATTCGTTCGGGAACCTTTACCGATGGGAATCTTATCGCCGGGATTCCCCCGACAAAGAATTCGAGAAAGAATTTACTTCTTGTTACCGCCGGGAGTATGACGACCGGGGAAACGTTCTGCGACAATACACCTTTTGTGACACCAGCGAAATACTTACGTCTACCTACGAGTATAACAGGTTCAACCATGTCATACGAAATGCATCTATCACCTACGCCTGGGACCTCATCGATCTCGACGAACAGGAGGAGGCGCTTTATGAACATGCAAATGATTAGGTTCATACTTCCGATCTTTATTGTTGCGACGAGCGCACCGGCACAACAGTGGATGGTGCCTAATCTTAATCTGACCAAATACTCCAATAATCCCCTTACCCCCGGTTACGGCATCAGCGACTATTTCGAACTCATGCCTGACAAGGTGGGGAATGCGAAGCCGAAACAAACGATTCAGGCAGGGCGCGGGGTAAATGAATTATCCGCAACAATTCTCCGGGGAAGAGTTCTCAAGATTCGGATCGGAGATTCGCAATTAGGCAGGTTCGCCGTTGCGATCCACACGCTCGCCGGCAGCCGGGTGTGGGAAAAGGAGGGTTTTTCTCCGGGGACCGGAAATCGGACATTGACATTTTTAATGGATCGCAGTCTTGCGGGCGGCATCTACTTCATCTCCGTTTCCGGTCCGGGAGTAAATTATGGAACGGTAAGGGCGGTGGTGACGCGATGAACGTTATTGATGGGCGGTATGCGGGCAGAAAGGTTTTTGTATCCGGTACTCGGTAAAGGCTGTTCGATAGCTCTTTGCAAGTTTCCGCCTCTTCACTCCGCCCCCTCCCTCACGGTCGTGGCGCTGCATAAATGTCAACGAACACAATTTCTTTTTCACTATTACTTACGGCCTATAGCCTAACTTCTTTCCCTCACAGCACCACCGGCTGCAGTATCTTCTCGCTCTCGTAAAGTTTCCGCGCGGCCGCGGTCGCGAGGCAGCCGATAAGGAGCAGTGCCAGCGGCAGGACGAACGGCGGCGGGGTGAAATAGTGCGATGCGACGAAGTGCAGCGTCACCAGCACTCCCAGCAGCAGCAGATTGGCAAGGTGCAGCAGGCGCGGATTTCCCATGCGCACCGAGAGGTAGGCGCTGCTGGCGGTATTCATGAACACAGCCGAGCAGTAGAGAAGGATCGCTTCGCCGGTGAGCGTCCAGGCTGCTTCCCTGTAAAGCGCCAGCCGCCATACCGGTGAAACCGCCGCGCAGAGCAGGCCGATGCCGACGCTCATCCCGGCCACGAAGATCATCTTTCCATAGAGGATATCCCTGCGCGACAGCCCGGAGGTCAGCAGGATCTCGAGTATCCCGTTGACCCGTTCGGCGATGAACACCGTATTGGAGAAATTCGCCGATATGACCACCGAGAAGAAGACAAGCCAGAGGGGTCCGGCTTGAATGGCATTGTCGCCCGGGGCGGCAAGCATGATGCTCCATGAAACGATCAATACGGCATAGAGGATGAAGATGCCCCTGTCCGATCCGAGGAAGCAGCGCCACTCTTTACGCAGAATGGTGAGGGTGCCGCTCATTGCGCCTCCCTCCGCGGCCGGCCTGCATAGAGCATCCTGATTGCCGAGCCGAAATCGTGCTCCTCCCGCCGTACCTCTCTGACGGCGCATCCCAGAGCCACGAGCGAGCCGATGATTGCGGGTATATTCGTTGCCGCGTCGTCGATGGAGAAGTGCCACCCCCCCTCAAACCGGACGGATGTTCCTCCGGCACGCACCAGAACGTCGTTGACTGTCGGAGAATCTTCGGTATCGATATACCATGACACGCCGGCGTTGCGGCTGCTGCGGTCGATCTCCGTCAGTGTCCCGTCGCGCAGAATGCCGACCCGGTCGCAGAGTTCATCGATGGTATCGAGCTGATGTGAGCTGATGATGAGGGCGGCCCCGCGCTGGCGCGCGTTCCTGACGAGATCCTTGAAATGGTCGTAGGCATGAAGGTCGAGCGCAACCGCCGGTTCGTCGAGAAAATAGACCGATGCTTGACCGATGAATGCCCGGCAGAGCGCGCACTGCATCCGCTCTCCGCGGGAGAAGTGTTTTACTTTTTTATTGCCGGTGAAAAGGGCATTGTCCTTCCAGGTGGCGGCGAGGTAGTCGGCGAGCTCCCGCGGCGACACCCCCTTTACTGAAGCGTAGATGGCGCAGTTCTCGGCCGCCGTCAGGTTGCCCCAGAAACCGTCACTTTCGAGTACGACACCGCACTGCCGGTAGAAATTCCGGTCATGGTGCCACGGGGTCCTCCCCATGACCCGTATCGTGCCACGGTCGGGCTGCAGGATACCGAGCAGGAGCCGCAGGAGCGTCGTTTTCCCGGCACCGTTCAGGCCGACAAGACCGTAGATGCTGCCGGCTTCAACCTGCAGAGACAGCGAATCGATGATGCAGTATTTGCCGAATGATTTTGAGAGGTCCGTTGCGAAGATAACCGGTGCCATGGTGTAAATATGGCTTCCGGTGGGGCGTGAACGGTAACTTTTACCCGGACCATTGACCCGCACTGTATGTATTTTCAGGGAAAGTTGGTCATGGAGTGATAGCTATTCAATGAAAATCATCACCGCGAAAACCGCCGGATTCTGCATGGGGGTCAAACGCGCCGTTGATCTGGCGCTCGAGCATGCTTCCCGGTCGGACCATGGTGTGCTCACGCTCGGGCCGCTTATCCACAATAACCAGACGCTTGAAATGCTCAAACAGAGGGGAGTGGTTGAACTCAATGATAAAGCCGTCATACGGGAAGGGGCGAAACTCCTGATCCGGGCGCACGGAATTCCGCCGCAGGTGCGGCGGCAATACTCCGGCGGCGGCCATGAAATCATCGACGGCACCTGCCCTAAAGTAAAGACCGTCCACAAGGTGATCGAACGGTATCGCCGGGAGGGGTATCGGATCGTCATTGCCGGCGATGAGGGGCATCCGGAGGTGATCGGGCTGCTCGGGTACGCGGGCGACGGCGGCATTCTTATCCGCAGTGTCGACGACGTGGAGCGGTTGCCTGATGCCAATAAGGTCTGTCTTGTCTCCCAGACGACCTTTGACCGTTTTCTCTTCGACCGGATCGCCGGAAAAATCAGGGAACGTTTTGCCGCTGCAGAGGATGTAGTGATAAAAAAGACCATCTGTTCCGCAACCGATCTGCGCCAGACCGAGGTCGCGACGCTCGCACGTCAGGTCGATGCGCTGATCGTTGTGGGAGGAAAAAACAGCGCCAATACGCAGCGTCTGGCGAAAATAGCCGGTGAAGGCGGCACCCCGGTCCAGCTGGTCGAGACCGAACGGGAGATCGTCTGGGAGAAGATCGCCGACTGCCGGACGATCGGCATCACCGCCGGGGCCTCGACGCCCAACTGGATGATCAAGCGGGTTGAAGATTCCCTCAATTTCATGGACCAGACCAGAAAGCGCGGCGTTCAGAACCTGATCTGGCATATTCTTGACATATGTTCAAACCTCAATTTTTTCGTGGCGCTCGGCGCGGCGAGCGCCTGTTATGTCTCCAGCTTTCTTCTCGGGCTCCCCTTTACCGGCGGAGGCGCGGTCGTCGCGTTTTTCTATTTTCTTTCGATGTACCTCTGGAACAGCATGGCCAGCATCGAGTCGATGCAGCACCACGGAATTTCGCGGTACCGCTTCTACCTTGCGTACCGGCGTCAGCTTATCCTGGTATCGGGAGCGAGCATCCTGGCGCTGCTTTTCCTGAGTTTTCTTATCAAGAAAGAGCTTGGCTATCTGATGCTTTTTGCCTCGCTGGCCGGTTCGGCATACCACATGACGTTTGTACCGCGACACGTGAGGGCCCTCTTTCGGTATAAAAACCTTAAGGACATCCCCAGTTCGCGCGACCTCTTCGTGGCACTCGCCTGGGGAACGGTACTGACGGCGATCCCGTATCTGATTCATGGCGCGCCGCTCAGCATACCGGTTGCCCCGGCTGTTTTCTGCTGGATCTTCATTCTTGCCTTTCTTCGGTCGCTCATTTTCGACCTTCGCGACATCGAGGGCGACCGGATCATGGGGCGCGAGACACTTATCACGATCGTCGGAGAAAAGCGGGCGCGCAAAGCGCTGCAAGCGTTGATAGCCGGTTGCTTTTTCGCGCTGCTGCTCTTTCCGGCTTTTTTGGGGCATGGCGCGTACCGCAATCCGACCACCGTCCAGTTTCTTTTCCAGATCCCCGTGCTGCTTTACATACTGGCTTTTGTGCAGATCAATCCGCACATCCGGCAGAACCGTAACGCGCTGTTCAATCTGCTCGCCGACGGGCTGTTTTACCTGGCGGGGCTGGGGGCGTTCCTGGCGTCGCTGGTGACTGCCGGATAACGGAGCGGGTGCGGTTTGTAAAGGCACGGCTGTGTGTGTTCATGGGTTTTTCCGTACCACGGACGATTGAATGTTTTTTACCGGCAGTTCCATAATATATTAATTGCGGCACAGTGGTCGGTTCGATGGTGATCCGAAAAGCGATTCGGAATTTCCTGCATCGACGTATTCTACCCTGATTGATACATGCGCGGCGAGACGAAAGGAGCGGCGGTAGAACTTTTCGGAGAATTTGCTTTTTTCAGAAAAGGTAGTTCTTCATGACCAGTCGATCACACACGAAGAAACCGGGAAAACGTACTGCGGACAAAGCGCCGGCGGTGGTGCCGCTCACTCATGATACCGGCAGCTTCCCTATTGTCGGCATAGGAGCATCGGCAGGCGGCCTCGAAGCCCTGGAGCGGTTTTTCAGGCATGTACCGTATGAGTGCGGTTTCGCTTTTATCATCGTCCAGCATCTGGACCCGACGCATAAAGCAATGATGGCGGAACTGCTTCAACGCATCACCCCTCTGCCGGTTATCCAGATCCATGACAGGATGAAGGTCGAACCGGATCATATATATGTGATCCCGCCCAACAGCGACCTGTCGCTTCTCCACGGTATTTTGCACCTGATAGAACCGGCATCACCCCGCGGATTACAACTGCCGATCGATTTTTTCTTCCGCTCCCTGGCAATCGATGTACGTGACTCGGGCATCGGCGTCATTCTCTCGGGAATGGGCTCCGACGGGACGCTCGGCCTGCAGGCTATCAAGGAGAACGGCGGCGGGGTTTTCGTACAGGCTCCGGACTCCGCAAAGTTTGACAGCATGCCCCGCAGCGCCGTCAACACCGGACTTGCCGATGTGATCGTTTCTGCGGAAGAGCTGCCCGGCAGGATCATCGCCTACCTACAGCATGTTTCTCACATCATCAAGCCTGGCCCGACCGTGGCTGAAAAAGACCAGAGTTCCCTTGAAAAGGCGATCATACTTCTCCGGGCGCATACGGGCCACGATTTTTCACTTTACAAGAAGAGCACGACCTACCGCCGGATCGAGCGACGCATGGGCATCCACCAGATAGTGCGAATCGAGGATTATGTACGATATCTGCGGGAAAATTCCCAGGAACTGAACCTGCTGTTCAAGGAATTGCTGATCGGGGTAACCGGTTTTTTCCGCGATCCCGCGGTATGGGAACAGTTGTCGACCGAGGTCATCCCGGCGCTGCTGTCGAACAGCCCGGATGGAAAGGTACTGCGGGCCTGGACTCCCGGGTGTTCAACCGGAGAGGAGGCTTATTCCCTTGCAATGGTCTTTCAGGAGGCTGTCGAAAGGGTCCAGCCTAATAAATTCCTTTCGCTTCAGATTTATGCGACCGACCTGGACAGGGACGCAATCGATAAGGCACGTGCCGGCGTCTACCCGTCCAACATCGCCGCCGATGTTTCGGAAGAACGCCTGCGGCGGTTCTTTATTCAGGACGAGCAAGGCGGCGGCTACCGGATAGGTAAACAGATTCGTGAAATGGCGGTCTTTGCCCAGCAGAATGTGATCATGGATCCGCCCTTTACCAAACTCGATTTCCTAAGCTGCAGGAACCTGCTTATTTATATGGTGACGGAACTGCAGAGAAAGCTCCTGCCGCTCTTTCATTACGGTTTGAATCCCGGAGGCATCCTTCTGCTGGGGAGCGCCGAAACCATCGGCAGTGCCACGGATCTTTTTGCGCCATTGCCGGGTAAGACGCGTTTCTTCCGGCGAATGGAAACCTCCCGGACGGAGCCGATCGAATATCCCTCGGCGTTTACCCGCTCCCGGGCATTGACAACGGTCGGCGTTCCTCCTTGGACCGCGGCGCCTTCACCCGTTCCCAACCTCCAGGCGCTTGCGGATCAACTGCTGGTGCAGTACTATTGTCCCGCGGCGGTACTGGTCAACCGTGAAGGAGACATCATTTATACAAGCGGAAAAACGGGCGACTATCTCGAACCTGCCGCGGGCAAGGCAAACTGGAATATTTTCGTCATGGCGCGCAAGGGTTTGGCCGCGACGCTCGACGAAGCTTTCCGCAGGGCGATCCGGCAGAAGGAAAGAGTTACCCTCAAGGCCGTGATGCCGGGGGCCGGCGGCGGGACGCGTGCGGTGGACGTAACCGTTCAACCGCTTGCGGAGCCGGAGGCGCTGCGTGCTATGGTGATGGTCGTCTTCACGGAAGCGGCCACGGCTCCCGCAGCGGATAAAATCGACAATGGTGAGACGGCGGTGGCGCATGACGCACAGATCGAATCGCTCACGCATGAACTGCTGCAGGCACGCGAGGAGATGCGGATTAACCGTGAAGAGATGCAAACCTCGCAGGAAGAACTCAGATCCGCCAACGAGGAACTGCAGTCGACCAATGAGGAACTCCAATCGACGAACGAGGAGCTGACTACCTCGAAAGAGGAGATGCAGTCCATGAACGAAGAGCTTCTGACGGTTAACAACGAACTGTCGGCCAAAGTGGAAGAGTTGTCGCGCATCGCAAGCGACATGAAGAACCTGCTCGACAGCACCGACATCGCCACACTGTTTCTCGATGATGCGCTTCGCGTGCGACGCTTCACCTCACGGACAACTTCACTGTTTAAATTGATCCCCATCGACATAGGCCGGTCGATTACCGACATCACTTCCGACCTGGACTACCCCGCGCTCTCCGCGGATGCACGTGAGGTGCTGCGGACGCTGGTCTTCATCGAAAGACAGATCGCAACCTGCGATAAACGCTGGTTCTCAATACGCATCATGCCCTATCGTTCGCTGGATAACCGGATTGACGGCGTGGTGATCACCTTTTCCGACATAAGCGCTACCAAAAACCTGGAAGCTGAATTACGTGCAACGGAAACAAGCCTGCGCGTTCTCCTCCAGAAAAGTCGGGGTGAGGAGGAAAAACATGAGCAAACATGAAAACGGTTCCCCCTATGACGGCCTGCTTCGCAAACGGGCCGAGGAGTGGCTGAAGAGCCAGGGGAAGGAAGCTGAAGAACACAAGGCCGATCTAAAGACGAGACGACTCTATCATGAACTGCAGGTGCATCAGATCGAGCTGAAGATGCAGAACGAGGAGCTGAACCGGGCGAAAGCGGATCTGGAAGCCGGGCTGACACGGTATACCGACCTCTATGATTTTTCTCCAGTCGCCTATGTCACGCTCGACCGCGACGGGATCATCCGTGAACTCAACCTGACGTGCAGTAAATTGTTCGGCATGGAGCGTTCCCGTCTGAAGGACCGGCATTTTGGGCAATTCATCATCGATGCGGACCGGCCCGGTTTTAAAAACATGCTTACGAAGGCTTTTTCAAGCCGTGTCCATGAATCGTTTGAAACGCAACTTGCGGCAACTGATACCGCCGGTGCGTTTATTCACCTCGAGACAATCGTAGCGGAAGACGGCGCGGAGTGCCGTGCGGCGCTTGTCGACATCACCGAACGTTTGAAGATCGAACAGGAGCTGAACAATACCCAGCGTCTCCTGTCGCTGGGTATTCTTGCCGGCGGTATCGCACACGACTTCAACAACCTGTTGAGCGGTATGTTCGGCCATATCGACCTGGCCGTTGAAGATCTGACCGGCAACGATCCGGCATCGGCCCGCGGCAATCTGGCGAAAGCCGGTTACGCCTACGATCGCGCCAAGGCGCTCACCCGGCAACTGTTGACCTTTTCAAAAGAGGGGGAACCGGTGTGTAAACCGGTGGCGATCGAGGTGCTGGTCCGCGACAGTTCCCACTTTGCGCTCAGCGGCTCGAATGTTATATGTCAAGTAGACGGCGACGACGACCTTTGGTCGTGCTGCTGCGACGAGAACCAGATAGCACAGGTCATCGAAAATATCGTGATCAATGCGCGGCAGGCCATGCCGATGGGCGGGACTATCGCCATTACGCTGAAAAACGTGACCATAGCACCGGGGCGGCCCGGCAAATTCCACCATACCGGCGATTTCGTCCGCATTTCTATAGAGGACTGCGGCATCGGCATTCCGCGCGAAACGCTTTCCCGGATTTTCGATCCGTTTTTTACCACCAAGAGCGCCGGTCACGGGCTCGGCCTCGCCACGGCATATTCTATTATCAATCGCCACCAGGGGTGGATCGATGTGGAATCGGAACCCGACGAAGGTACGATATTTCATATTTTCCTTCCTTCGCTGCCGGATGTCGCGACCGTCGAACCCTGCCGGATTGCCGCGGCGACGCACCGGGGCAGCGGCAGGGTACTCGTCATGGACGACGAGGAGTGCGTAAGGGAGGTTTTGGGTAAAATGCTTAAGAAGATGGGTTACACGGTCGTTCAGACAAAAAACGGCGATGAGGCGTTATTGCTTTACGGCATTGCCGAGAGGAGCCGGGAACCGTTCGCCCTTGCCATCCTCGACCTGACCATTACCTGCGGAATGGGCGGAAGGGAAACCTGCCAGAAAATCCTCAAGGTCAACGCCGGGGCCGTCCTTATCGCCGCGAGCGGCTATGCCGACGATTCGGTCATGGTGCAACCGGACCGGTATGGTTTTACCGATAGGATCATCAAACCGTTCAGGCACGGTGAGCTTGCGGAACTGTTGAACCGGATAACTGGTAACTGTCAGAACTCCGCTCCCAGCGAGAAATAATTGAGCGGGGTCCCGACAAACGTGTTCCAGTCGGTGGGCCAGCCGCGGTCGAAACGCAGGATGAAAATCCCGAGGTTCGCCCGCATCCCGAACCCGAATCCTCCATAGATTTTTTCCGGCAGTGGCAGCACGCCGAAGCGCTCACCCGCTTCCCAGGCATTCCCGAGGTCCGCAAAAACGGCGCCGTTGATGTATTGAATCTGTAGAGGAAGCGGCCAGACGAGCGCAATCTCCCTGATGAAAGGAAAACGGAATTCCGAGTTGAGCACGGCAACCCTGGTGCCGCTCATGTCGACGTAGTTCCATCCGCGGAAGGGGGTGACGAAGTCGGAATAGAACGTGTAGGGCATGTTCTTCTCATATTCGTCAACGTTGACCTGATAGATCAGCCACTGATCGTTTCCTCCGAGCAGGTAACGGCGTGCCGAATGGCTGCGGCCCAGGGGAAAGCTGCAGCCTGTATAGAGCCGGTTGGCCCACACGAACCGTTTGAACAGGTGCCAGTAGTGTCTAATATCGGTATCCACCGAGATGAACGGTTCGGTGATGACCTTCAGGGGCGGTGAAACCTGGAGTGATGCGGCGGCGCGGATACCGTTGAGCGGTCCGGTGATCCCCCACAGGATATTATCGAAAACATACGCAAGGGAAGACTGCCACATATTCGAGGTCATGGCGGGTCCGTCGAAGGTGACCGGTTTCTGTTCGATATGGCGGGCAAAAAGCTGCAGTTCCAGCCGGGAGAACATGGAGAACGGATATTGCGCAATGCCGAATCCCCCGTATTCCATGTCATGATAGAGTCTATCGCCGAAAATGCTGGCAAAGGTGTAATCTTTGCTGTAAAAGCCGCCCGCGCCGACATTGATCCGTTTTTTCAAGTAAAGATACGATAGAAAGAGATGGGCGTAATCCTTGAAATTACCCTGTATATCTCCGGCAAAGGTGATGCGATGGTCGCCGAGCAGGTCACTCAAGGCGATAAGCACCTGCCCGGCCGGACTGTAGGCGGTGCTCATCCCGACCCCGACGGACACAAGGTCGGGGGAAAAGGAGAGCCGGTAGGGCTGAAGCGGAGAGGTGGTCATTGTGTCAACCGGATCAGTGCCGCTGTCCGCCGCCGCGGCGGTTGTTGACGCAGAAGAATCGGGGCGCGGATGAAGGGAGTCCGTCGGTGTTGCCGCCGATGGCGCCGCAGGGGCCGCCACGCCTGCGGCGGTCGAATCGGAAACCGCACGGGGAGTGGTTTCCGTTGAATCCGCCCGAAGCGGCGCCCCCGCCGCTGCGGCAGTGCTGTCTTGTGTCAATCGCTGGGACGCCGGCGGCGTTTTCTCTTCGATGACCCCGTCGGTTGCGTCGCGGTGCTTTTTCGACCTCTTCGGACGTTTGTTTGTCATCGCGACGCTGTCGGCCGAATCGGGAGGAAGGGCGGCTTTTTTGAAAAATGTGGCCGCGGTGTCGGCGAACGAGGCGACCCAGCGTGTCGGCGCGAGCGAATCGGAGGAGAGCTTTTTCAGGGGTTCCTTCATGAGCCATATGTCCCACCCCTGCTTGTTGAACAGCGAGAACACGACCCGGTCGCTCTCGCCTGTCCAGTCCGGATTCGAACAGCCGCCGGTGTAATTGGTGAGCGGGCGCGCCCTGTCGAGCGAGTCAAACGGCGCGATGAAACAATTGTCAATTCCGTTGCGGTTGCTGACAAAGAGCACCTGCCTGCCGTCGGGGGAAAAGCAGGGCTGTTTCTCACTCCAGGGAGTCGCGGTGAGGCGGCGGATGGAATCGGACGCGAGATCGAGCGCTGCGAGGTCGGACGGCTGCGCTCCGTAGGGCGAGCGACCGTCGGGCAGGCGGCCGCTGGTATCTTCGATCGAGAAGATGATGAACTTTCCGTTGGGGGAAAAGCGGGGATCCGATTCGCAGGCGACCGAGCGGGTAAGCTGCCGCAGCGAATCGTGCTTCAGGTCGTACAGGAAAAGATCGCTTCTTCCATTGTCAACGCCCGAAAAAACCAGGAGCGACCCGTTGCGCGACCAGTCGGGGCTGCTTATGGCGTTCTGGCTCGTCCTTATCCGCCGCTGCAGCCGCTTTCGTTCAATGTCGACGATACGCAGTTCATCGGATTCGTCGCTTTTAGTGATGAAGGCGAGCCGTTTGCCGTCGGGGGCCCAGCACATGCCGCTGCGGAACGGGTGGAATGATTCGAAATAACCGCCGTAGCCGTTCTGACTGATTTCATGGACGATTTTTCCTTTCAGATCGGTGATAAGGATACGTGTATAGTCGCGCCGGTCGCTGAAAAAGGCGATACGCCCTCCGTCGGGAGCAATGCGGGGGCGCAGGTTGAAGTGGTCGCGTGTTTCGAGGTGCTGCGTTATCGGCGCGGCATGGGTCGCGGGGTCGATCCTGCGGCCGATTTCAGGCCAGTAAAGCCGGCGCAGTTCCGAAACCCATTCCTTGCCGAGGTCTTCAACCGGTTTTCGGTAGGTTTTTTTCAGCGCCATATCGACCCGTTTGTTCTTCTTGAATTCGATGAGAAATCGCTGAAAAAGCGAATCGCCCCTGCTTGACGCAAGGAAAAAAAGAAATGATTGCCCGCCTTTATAGGCCAAATAACCGTCCAGTCCGGCGCCGGGAAGCGGAATGACGGAGTTCAACGCCTGGTCGATCATGAACATGTCGGCCTCGGCGTCCCAGCCGCTTGACAGATATTCGGCGGAACCTTCCATGAACCACAGCGGCAGCTGCAGGTTGCCTGAAAGAAGATTGCTGCCGAACTGTTCAAAAAGCATGCCGAACATAAACGCATGCACCAGTTCATGATGCAGAACATGCCGGAAATCATTGTAGGAACCGTTAAAAGGGATGGCGATGCGGTTTTTAAACAATTCGGTAAATCCGCCCACTCCCTCGGGAAGAAGTTCGGTTATGATATTGGTCTGGGAGAACAGATTTGTATTTCCATATATAATAAGGGGAATGCGCTCTTTCTGGTTAAACTGGAATTGGTTCTGAAGCGACAGGTACGCACGTTCAATCCAGAACGGGGCAATTTCGGCAAGCGTTTTCTCACCCTGATGAAAATGGAGGTTAAAATGGGGTGATTTCAGGGTGGACCACGTAAAATCGGTGTATTGCACCTTGTTTTTTCCGAATCCGGCACACAGTCCATAGCAGGTAAAAAAGATAAAGACCGCCCAACTTCGTTTTTCAGTCGATTTCATGCAACCGGTTCCCTCTCCAGAAGTGCTAAACAGCTGCAAAAAGGCATGATAAATACTTTTTTTCCTGCGGACCGTGAAAAAGATACAACATGGGATGATAGTGGTGCAGTGGACTGAAATGAGGTATATTTGTGAAATCAATGAAAAAAGACTTGCGTTTATAGCGCCGATATACTTTTTTACATGATACTCTTATCTAAGTATGGCACAGGGAGGCTTGACATGGAGTATGTTGCAACATATTTTAATCTCCTCCATTGCCTGCTGTGGAGGAAATGATTTCATTCTTCATAACCACTTAAGCCCTTAATACTATCCGGGATTTATGAGCACACGAGTTATGTCTCTATCAGTTCGCATATTGATATTTTGTATAATATTTGTATTAAACGTTTTTGCAGGAAGGAAAATCATTGTTCCGCACGACTTTCCCACGATTTATACCGCGCTTGGCGAAGCTGATGAGGGTGATACCGTCTATGTCGGCAAGGGAGTATATTACGAAAATATCGCTTTAGTCGATGATGTGGTTCTCATGGGACAGGATATGTTGCTGACCATAATCGACGGACGGCGTGGCGCTCCGTGTGTGATCGGTGCGGATGGTGCGGTCATTATGAATTTTACCATACGAAACGGACAGACAGGGATTCTCTGCAAGAATACCCGACCTGAAATCAAGCGAAACTTCATTGTCGATAACAAGGGGGCGGGTATACATGCGCTGATTTCACTTCCGGAGATCGCCAACAATACTATTTATCGCAATGAGTGGACGGGGATATTTCTGGAATCAAGCCGCGGAACACGGACGAGCATTGATCACAATGTTATTTTGGAGAACGGATATTGCGGGATTTTCTGCGCAAACCGTACCGAAGTACTTATCAGAAACAATATCCTTCAGTCGAACAAACAATTTGGGGTGTTTATCGCTCCCGAGGCGCGCAAAACACGGATCATCAACAATAATATTATTAATAACCGCAAGCCGTTCAACAGCAATGCGGTGGTCCATCAGAGTAATATTTCAAAAGAACCGATTTATATTTCGCAGGGACACCCTGAATATAATTATTTTGTTAAATCGGTATCACCATGCAAAGGTACCGGCGAAAATGGTACGGATATCGGGTTGATCACCGAACAGATGATCGAGACCCTTACCACCGATCGGGATGGTGACGGTATTCCGGATGATGTCGATCTCTGTCCGAATGATCCTGAAGATAAAGATGGATTTGAAGATATCGATGGGTGTCCTGATTACGACAATGACAATGACGGTATCTATGATGCACAGGATCAGTGCCCGGACCATCCGGAGGATCGTGATGGATTTATGGACATGGATGGATGTCCGGATGATGATAATGATAAAGACGGTATTGCCGATGCGGATGATGCGTGTCCCAATAATCCGGAAGTGGTGAACGGATATAAAGATTCCGATGGGTGCCCCGATGAGAAACCTCAGGAGATCAGGCAGACGCTGGTGTTGCGCGGTGTGAATTTCAAGACTGCAAGCGCCGAATTGCTTGAGGAGTCGTACTACGTTCTGGAACAGGTGTATAACAGTTTGGAGGCTTATCCTGACGTCAGGGTTGAAATTGGCGGTCATACGGACGATCAGGGGGGCAACGATTATAATCTGGCGCTCTCTTACGACCGCGCAAAAGCAGTCGTCAGTTATCTGGTCATGCGTGGCATCAATGCAGACCGGCTGATCGCCCGCGGTTATGGCGAGGAGCGGCCGGTGGTTCCAAATACCTCGGCTGAAGGACGGGCGAAAAACAGACGGGTTGAAGTGGTCCCGTTGAATAAATAATTAATTGGAAGGCTGGTAACGTGTGAAGTATCATTTCAATTCCACACCATTTTGTATCAGATTATGCCTGATGGTGTTCGTGCTTACCCGTACCTGTTCATACGTCGGTGCGGCAAGCTACGGCGGTTATGATGCTCCCTATTTTCAAGCTGATTTCACCCAGGACTTGACGGAATGGTCTTCCCCGCTGGTTAATCCGGGACTGATGTATCGTGTAAATCAGATGCATTTCGATCTGCTCAGCATTTATCGGTGGGCGGTGGGAGATGATATGCTCGGGTATCAGCATGTCGCCGCGCTCATTCCGTTGCGACGGAACCATACGGTCGGGTTGACGGTGCTCGGCGGCGGCGGTTTGATCGACAAGACCGATATCGATGAAACCGGCGGGATCCGCCCTCTGGGGAAAGGCCATTTTCAGGATGTCTGGTTTATCGGCAATTACAGTTGGCGTTTGCGGCCGCAGCTGGTTCTCGGTACCAACCTCAAACTGCGTCTTCAGAACCAGTTCGGGGACTTCAAAGTTTCTCATGTGCCCGGGATGGATCTCGGGGTCTACTACAACCCGATGGACCATTACCGATTCGGCGATGTGGGCTTGAGTCTCTGTATTCAGGACCTGCTCCCCACACAGATCAATTGGAAGGAGAGTTCGGAATATCCGGAAGTGACGGTCAACCGTGTGCGGGTCGGTGTGCGCTATGCTCTTTTCAACGACAACCTTATTATCGCCGGTGAATATCTGATCGACAACCTGCTGGGCCAGCTTTTCGAACAATTGGACAGTTACGCCGAGATGTTCAAGGCGGTCGATTCGACGGGTGAATTGAAAGGGAATTTCGAGATCGCCCATCGCGGCGGTTTCCATCTCAAATACCAATTCATTCCTTCGATCTGGTTGAAGGCCGGATGGACAAATAATAATATCCCCTATCTCGGTTTTAATTACAACCTGCTTTTCACGCTGCCGGAAATGATCAACTACGTTAATGTCGATGCCCATCTCGGTTACAGTTTTATCGAGGCACTGCTCAAAGAGAGCAACAAAAAAGACGAACGGGGTTTTACCATAGCGGGCAAGGTATCGATCGATTTCGGACCGACCCGCGAGCAGCGGGAATCGAAACGGCTCTACGA
The DNA here is from genome assembly GCA_016929415.1 of Chitinispirillaceae bacterium. Lineage (GTDB taxonomy): Bacteria > Fibrobacterota > Chitinivibrionia > Chitinivibrionales > Chitinispirillaceae > JAFGNB01. Next base: position 17,994 of record JAFGIW010000078.1, read on the forward strand.
CAAACTGATCCTGGCTCCCATGGACGCCTATAACGAAGCGATGCGTCTCTATCTTGCCGGGAAATACTGGGAAGCGGGTTTCGCTTTCGGTAAAGTGCTGTCGCTCTTCCCCAATTTCCATCTCAACGACAAGGCGACATGGTATCTGGGTAATTCTTACCGGTTTCTTTATATGAACGATATTGCCCGACAGGTATATAAGGAGGCGCTGGAGGAGTATACGACATCCGAAACACGTTCCAAATATCTCTATGGATTACAGGCGCTCGATTATCGTGAAGGGAACTATGATGATGCGCTTAAAAATCACGCATTTATTATAAATCTCTATGGCGAGAGCGATATCCGTCCGGATGCCGATTACCTGGCGGGGGAGGTCCATTTTCAGCGGAAGAATTACAATGTCGCCGAACAACTTCTCGGGAGTATCCCTCCGGGAGATCCCAATTACCTCTATGCGCAATATACGCTTGCCATCATTAATGTTGAAAATGATAAAGAACAGGCCGCAGTTCAAAATTTGACGTATATTATTACCGATACAACACAAGAAGCCTCCGATCAACTCCTGCAGGATGCCGCAAATACCAAACTCGGACACCTGTATTATGAAATGGGTGACCAGTTACGTCAGGCGGTCGAAGCTTATCAAAGAGTTCCCGTTGGATCTCCATATGGTGACGAGGCGCTTTTAGGTACTGCCTGGGCGTGGATTAAAGTGAATCAGCCGAACGTAGCATTACAGACGATTGAAAGATTGCTCTCGAATTACAGCGAGTCACCACTGGTGCCGGAGGGTTTCCTGGTGAAAGGGTATGCGCTTATGCTTCTGCGGCGCAATGCGGAAGCCATGTCGGCGTTGGAACAGTGTCTGGCGGCATGTAAACGGGCATATATAACGGAAGAAGACCTTAACGCAAAACGTATTTCTTTCGAAGAATATACCCAGCAATATGCACCCGTAGCCGACCGCATCAAGAAAAACGCACTCAGGAAACCGACCAATAAAACTATAGAAGAACGGCCGGAACTGCAGAAAAATTTTGAACGTTTTGCCAAAGAGTCAAAAGATTATTTCAATTATCAGTTGCTTGCAAAATCTCACGGCCGGTTCTTCAAACGAAAAGAAGAGATCGTCGTCGATGCCGAATATGCGCTTGCGAAAGCCACACGAATGGTCAATACCAGCAAAGAGACCAAACTGATCGAGCAGCACCGCAAGCAGGAGACGAAGATCGAACAGCGGTTGGATGATTTAAAGAAAGAACTTGAAGGAATCCAAGATCAGGATAACAAAACAGACAAAGAAATCGATGAGTAAAAAAATGAAATGAATGATGAAATCGACAATGCGAATGATTATATTCCTCGATATATCAAAGGAGTGTGTTGAACATGCGTAAGTGTATTAAAATCCTGCTGATGGGCTGTCTTATGCTTTCATCTCTGTATGTTTTTATGCCATCCACTGCCGTTGCCGATAAACGGGAGGAGCTCTTGAAAAAAATTCAGGAGCTTGAACAAAAGAAGGCGAAACTGCGGAAAGATGTCACCAAAAAAACCGATGAGAGCAAACCGATTGGAAAGAGCCTCAACGAGATACTTGCGCGCTATGAAAAACTCCTTTCAAACTGCACGGTAAAAAAGTCCGAGCGATGTGCCGATGTTATTTACACGCTTGGGGGACTCTATTACGATAAAGGCAGGGATGATTACATCAGGGCGCGTGAAAATTACGAACGCCAGATGACCGCCTACGAAAAAAGTCCGCGGGGACCGGAACCGGTCAACCCCGTACCGGATTATTCGCAGTCACTGGCCATGTACGAACGGCTGGCCAAGGAATACCCTGAATTCCCAAAGTTAAGTGAAGCGTATTATCAGATGGGCACTATCTATCTGCTTATGGGCGATATGGATAAAACCAAGGACGCCTTCACCCTCGTTGTCGAGAAATATCCGAAAAGCCCCCGTGCGTCGGGCGCCCATTTCCGTTTGTCCGATCTCTGCTATCTCGACCATGACAACTCCTGCGCGATCAAGCATCTTGAAAAAATCAAAGAGGCCGAGGTTGATGTCCAGACGTGGGAAATGGTCCATTACCGCAAAGCCGAAATGTACTACAACATGGGTGAGTTCGATAAGGCGGTCAATCTGTTCCAGACCTATGTCGAGAAGTGCGATGCCGGCTTGTATCCGAAACGTGAATTCAGGGACATGGCGCTGGAATTCATGGCGATCTCCTTTTCCGATATGGGGAACGGATCGCAGGAAGCGGTCAACTTTTTCAAGAAAATCGGGCCCAAACCGTATGAACCGTATGTCATGTATACCATCGGTATAAAGAACCGTACCCACGGCCAGTTCGACGAAGGCATCAAGGCGCTCACCCTTGCGCTCAAGAAATTTCCTTATTATAAAGACGCTCCTGTTGCACGTCAGGACCTTATCGATTGTTATGTGGTGAAAAAGGAGCATGGGCGGGCGAATGAAGAGCGGGAACGGCTGGTCGATGATTACAGCCCGGGCGGCAAGTGGTACGAGAAGAACAGCGGAGAGGCCGCGGTGATCGAACAATCGCGCAATGAGATACGGAGAGCGCTGGGCAATATCGCCATTTACTATCATGCGATCGCCCAGAAGAAAAAGAGCAAGGGGGTTTATCAGAAAGCGCTCAAACGGTATCAGGAGTATTTCGATAAATTTCCCGATGATAAATGGCGCGTCTACGAGTACCATTACAATGTCGCTGAAATTTACGGAGCATTGGGTGATTGCGACAATTCGGCGAAGCATTACAATTTTGTCGCCATGGCGGACCTGACGACCTATCCGGAGTACCAGCCCGACATCGATACGGTCGGTACCGACCAGGAAGAACTCGAGAAACAGAAAAAAGGCCGCGACAAGGGACCGGTCGTCATTTCGCAGGAAGACGCCGGCTATAACGTGATTGTCGCTCTGGATAAGTGCCGCAAGAAGAAGGTCGCTGCGGAGGGGTTGTCCGAAGAGAAGGCATATGCCCTTCCCGAGACGCAGCAGTTGCTGGATTATACCTCACAATTCCAGGCCCGTTTCCCGAAGAGTTCCAATGCGTCTGAAGTCGTCTATCTCGCCGGGAACATTCACTATGGGGCAAAACAGTATGAGAAGGCTGCGGAGACGTTCAAAAGGGTCGCTGATCTGTACCCCACGGCGAAAATCACCGACAAGGCGATCCGGATGCTGGCAAACAGCCATACGAGCGCCGGGCAGTTCGACATGGCGATGGGTATCTACCGTCAACTGTTAGCGAAACAGGAACGTAATACCCCCGAATATGCCGAGGTTCTTGATCTGGCGGCAGGGGCGATATTCAAGAGGGCCGAGGCGATAAAGAAGAAGGGCGACTTCGCCGGCGCCGCCGATGCCTACAAGATGATTTATAACGAGTATCCCAACAGCAAAGTCGCCGACCGCGGCTGGTTTGAAGCCGCCGTTTGCTATGAAGAGCAGAAGAACTACGAGGTAGCGGCATCCATTTTCCAGGAGCTTCCCGGCAAGTTCCCGAAGTCGACCCTGCGCGAGAAGGCCTTTATCCGCGCCGCGGAAGCGTATAAGAAGATCGAGAAATGGGACCTTGCGGCACAGGCGTACCAGGCGGGTGCAAATGCTATTACCAAAGCGGAATTCGCCATTCCGACTTTGTCATCCGCATCGGAGTGCTATCAGAAGATCGATCAGTTCGATATGGCCGGAAAGATGTTTGAGATGATCTATGACCGCTATCAGAGCGATCCGCAGACTCCAAAGGCTCTTTATAACGCGGGGCTCATTTTCGAAAAAGGAAAACTGTATTCGAACGCCATCAATGTTTATGATATTCTGGCGAAACGGTTCTCCGAATCGGAGTATGCCGCGGAGGCGCTTTTCTCCATCGGACTCTGCTATGAGAAGATGGATCAGAACGAGAATATGGCGAGTGTATTCACCGAATTCGCGAACAAATATGCTAAAGACCGGTATAAGCAGGTACAGGCCCTTGTTAAGGCCGGCGATGCCTATTTCAAACTGCAGAAATATGATGCCGCAGAAAAAAATTACCTGGATGCGACATCGATTTACGAAAAATTCAAGAAAGAGGCGGATATCGATATCGGCGACGTCGCTCGGGCCTACTTCAAGCTGGGGGAGGTCTATTACAAAACCTTCGAGAAGATTAAATTGACTGCGAAGAATGAAAAGGGGATGAAGGAGCTTGTCAAGAAGAAAACGAAGGCGCTGGAAGACCCGGCAAAACACTATGCAAAGGCAATCGAGCTCGGCGTGGCGGAATGGACCGTTCGGGCAACCTATATGATCGGTATGGGATTCGTCGACATGGCCGAGGCCGTTTCCAACCAAACGCTCTTCGGAAGAGCTGAACAGAAAATCGCCGGCAAAATAAGAATCCTGTCAAGCCTCGACAAGTACTACGAAAAAGCCCAGGAATATTTCTATAAAAATATCGATTGGGCCCACAGTCAGAATATCAAGGGAGAGTACATAGAAAAATCGATCGACCGTTTTGCGGAAATGATGTACCAGCGCGGTCATATCATGGAACAGGTCGGCATCGAATTCGCCAGCGCCCCCATTCCAAGGGGGCTTACTGATGAAGAGGTACAGGCATATAAAGAACTTCTCGAGGAAAAACGGCTCGAATCGATGGATGCGGCTCTTCCAAAATATGAAGAGGGATTGAAAGCGGCGCAGCAGTTGCAACTGGGCCAGAACCAGTGGCTTGATAAAATCAAGGCGCGTATCGCCGAGATCAATCCGTCATCCTCTGCTCTCTCTATTCAAATTACCGAGTGGGTTCCCGATCAGACCAAGCCTGCTGCGTTGTCATCCCCGACATCGCCGGCAGGTCCAAAGAGTCAGCCCGACGGGAATGAACGTATTACCGGGGCTCCGAGCGGTCCGAGCGGCGATGAAGAATTCGACCGGAACATGAGACGTATCCAGAATATCATGAGCATGCAGATCAGTTCCGATGAAAAGATCAAACAGCTCAGCCGCATCGAAATGGAAGCCCAGAGAAATATTGTCCTCGAGGAGGAAAAGATAAAAGAGCTAAAAGAAAAAATGTGATTATATTATATTCC
>JAFGIW010000079.1 GCA_016929415.1 Chitinispirillaceae bacterium
CGAATTTTCGGGCGATTAGCTCAGCTTGGTTAGAGTACTACCTTGACATGGTAGGGGTCACTGGTTCGATCCCAGTATCGCCCATTTTGATACCTCATTCTCATCTGGTTTTCGAGTGCTGATGATGCGGAGGGGGTTGTTATAGTTATCCCGGAGATGGAAATTACCGGTTATTTATGAACATAGTTTTACCGGATGGAAAGAGCCGTGAGATCGCGGGCAATGCAACCGCATTCGACGCGGCAAAGCAGTTAAACCCTCAACTGGCGCTACAGGCGGTTGCGGCAAAAATAAACGATCAACCGGCGGACCTGACCCGTCTTCTGCATGAAAACGACCGGGTTGAAATCCTGACCTTTGATTCCCCTGAAGGGAAACAGATCTTCTGGCACTCCTCGTCACATGTACTGGCGCAGGCGGTACAGGAGCTTTTTCCTGACGCAAAAATCGCCATCGGCCCGGCCATCGAAAACGGTTTTTACTACGACTTTGACGTGGCACGCCCCTTTTCCCCCGAAGATATTGCCGCAATCGAGAAGAAAGCAAAGGAGATTATCGGCCGCAAACTTGAGGTGACCCGCAGCGAACCGTCGAAAGAGGAGCTGCGCCGCTCTTTCGAACAGCGGGGTGAAATTTACAAAATAGAGCTGCTCGACGACATCGCCGGCGCCCCGAGCGTCTACCGTCAGGGTGAGTGGCAGGATTTATGCCGCGGTCCCCATATCATGAACACCGCCATCATTAAAGCGTTCAAGGTCCTCTCGGTCGCCGGCGCCTACTGGAGGGGCAGCGAGAAAAACCGGATGCTCCAGCGCATTTACGCGATCTCCTTCCCGAAGCGGTCGCAGCTTGACGAATACCTGACGCTTATCGAAGAGGCGCAGAAGCGCGACCACCGCAAACTCGGCAGGGATCTCGACCTCTTTTCCTTTCATCAGGAAGGCGCAGGTTTTCCTTTCTGGCACCCCGACGGGGTGGTGCTGTACAATACCATCGTCGATTACAGCCGGGCGCTGCACCTGCGGGCGGGGTACCGGGAAGTCAAAACGCCGATCATCCTCAACGAGGAGCTCTGGCACCGCAGCGGCCACTGGGACAAATACCGGGAAAACATGTACTTTACCGAAATCGACGAAGCGGTTCATGCGGTAAAACCGATGAACTGCCCGGGGCATCTTCTTATTTACAAAAACAGCGCCCACTCCTACCGTGACTTCCCGCTGAAATTGTTCGAGTTCGGCCTTGTCCACCGCCACGAAAAAGCCGGAGTGCTGCACGGGCTGTTTCGTGTCCGTCAATTTACCCAGGACGATGCCCATATCTTCTGCACGCCGCAGCAGATCGAGGAGCAGGTCACCGACGTCATGCGGTTCGTCATGAACATGTACCGTACCTTCGGGTTCGAACATTACAAGATCGAACTTTCAACACGTCCCGAAAAATTCATCGGTTCCATCGAGATGTGGGATAAGGCGGAAGAAGCTCTAAAAAACGTGCTTGAGCACCAGCACATCGACTATCAGCTCAACACCGGCGACGGCGCCTTTTACGGCCCGAAAATAGATTTCCACATCAAAGACGTTCTTAACCGCAGCTGGCAGTGCGGGACGGTGCAGCTCGACTTCAGCATGCCCGAACGCTTCGAGCTGGAATATACCGATGCCGACGGCCGTCATAAGCGCCCGGTGATGATCCACCGCGCCCTTTTCGGGTCGATGGAACGTTTCATCGGCATCCTTCTGGAAAATTACGGCGGCGCACTCCCGTTCTGGCTTGCACCCGTCCAGGTGTGTATCCTGCCGATCGCCGACCGTTTTCTCGATTACGGGCGCGGCTTACGCGCCCGGCTTGCGAAAGAGGGTTACCGCGTCGAAGTTGACGATCGCAATGAAAAGATCGGGTATAAAATCCGCGCGTCGGAGGTAAGAAAAACGCCCTTCATGGCAATCGTCGGTGAAAAAGAGCAGCTTAACGGTTCCGTTTCGGCGAGAAAACATGGTGGAGGCGATCTGGGTCCGCTTTCAATCGATGAGTTTATTTCACTCCTCGCATCAAATAACCGAAACGGTTCATCAACGTGAAACGGATTTAAAGGAGGTTACCTATCAACAGCAAATACCGTACGCCGATCAGGGAAGATTCTACTCGAATCAACAATGAAATCAGGACCCCGCGTGTACGGGTCGTCAGTAACAAGGGTGAACCGCTAGGCATCATGCCGACATCCGAGGCGCTTTCACATGCCGAAGCAGTCGGTCTCGACCTGGTCGAGGTCGCTCCATTGGCGGACCCGCCGGTGTGTCGGATAATGAATTACGGCAAATTCAAATACGAAAAATCGAAAAAAGCAAAAGAGGCCAAGAAAAAACAGCATATCATGCATTTGAAAGAGATAAAACTTCATCCGAAAACCGATGAGCACGATTTCATGTTCAAAATGGATCATGCGCGTAAATTCCTTATCAAAGGCGACCGGGTAAAAGCAACCGTTGTTTTCAGGGGACGCGAAATTACCCATATTGATTTCGGTAAAGAGGTACTGAAACGATTCGACAGCTCCATCACCGATCTTGCGCAGGTGGAGCAGTCGCAGAAGATGGAGGGACGAAATATGAGTACCATCTATGTGCCCGATAAATTGAAAATCAAGGAATTTCTGCGGAAGAGCGAACTCGAACGTAAAAAAGAGGCTACTGCAGAATCAACCGAAACAGCTTTATAAAAGAATATTCAAACCTTATCGATATACGGAGTTACCTATGCCGAAAATGAAAACACGCAGCTGTGCCAAGAAACGTTTCGCCCTGACGGCGGACGGCCATGTGAAACGCAAGAAGGCCTTCAAAACCCATATCCTTAACAAGAAAGATCGGAAACGGAAGCGGAATCTGCGTAAAACGACCCTTGTCTACGCCGGCGTCGAGAAAAAAATACGTTCGATGATCGCCGCATGATCCAACCGATAACTATTACTTATTTTATAAAGGAGTACCTATGCCAAGGGCAAAAAACCGTGTCGCTTCACGGGCGAAACGAAAAAAACTTCTCGCCGCGACGGCGGGGAATTACGGAAAGCGCGGGAATTGCTACACCATCGCCAAAGACGCGTTCATACGGGGCGGCGTTTACGCGTACAGCGGCCGTAAACAGAAAAAACGTCAGTTCCATGCACTCTGGATCATGCGCATCAACGCCGCGGCACGGCTCAACGGGCTTCCCTACGGAAAATTCATGGCCGGTCTGAAGGCAAAAAACATCGATCTGGACCGCAAGACGCTCGCACACCTTGCGCTGCACGAACCGGATGCGTTCAAATCGCTTGTCGAATCGGTAAAATCGTAAAGTGACGCCATAATGACCGAACCGTCCCCGACCGCTCCGTCGAGCGCACGTCTGGATGAAATTCAACGAGAAGCCGAAAATGCCTTCAGCGACATAAACGACGACGACGCGGCGGAAACGTTTCGCATTGCGTATCTCGGCAAGAAGGGCATCCTGCGCGACCTGCTCAAAGGGGTCGGCGCGGTACCCGAGGATCAGCGCCGCGCCTATGGCGCACGTGTCAATGAGTTGCACCGCTTGTTCGAGGATCGTTTCTCCCGGGCGCCGTGGCGCACCGTGAAACAGGCCGGCGGTCCGGCATTCGATCCCGGCCTTCCGGCCTTTCCCCTTCCGCAGGGAAGTCTCCATCCGCTCATGAAGATACGCAATGAGATGCGCGACATCTTTCTCGATATGGGTTTTTCCGTCGCCTACGGGCCCGATATCGAAACCGATTACTACAATTTCGAAGCGCTGAACATGCCTGCCTTCCACCCGGCGCGCGACATGCAGGACACCTTTTACATAACCGCCACGCACCTGCTCCGTACCCATACCTCGCCGGTACAGATACGCACCATGGAGCGCGAGCGCCCCCCCATCCGCGCGATCATGCCCGGACGGGTCTACCGCAACGAAGAGATCAGCGCGCGAAGCTACTGCCTCTTCCATCAGATTGAAGGACTGTATGTCGATGAAGGGGTGAGTTTTGCCGATCTTAAAGGAACGCTGCTCGCTTTTTCGCGCCGTTTCTTCGATGACGCGACCAAGCTGAAAATACGCCCGAGCTTTTTTCCGTTTACCGAACCAAGCGTCGAAATCGACGTCGAGTGCTTTCTCTGTAAGGGAAAAGGATGCGGTATTTGTAAAGGGTCCGGCTGGCTCGAGGTGCTGGGGGCCGGCATGGTGCACCCGCGGGTACTTGCCGCGGGAAACATCGACGGCGAGCAGTATACCGGCTTCGCCTTCGGAATCGGCATCGAACGGATCGCACTCCTTAAATACGGCATCGAGGACATCAGGTTTTTCTATGAAAACGATGTGCGGTTCCTGCGGCAATTCTGATACTTTTCACCTTTTTACAGCAGCATGCCTATGAAAATCGTCTACAGTTGGCTCAAGGATTTTATCGATACCGACCTGCCGGTCGAACGACTTGCGGATGCCCTCACGAGCAGCGGTCTCGAGGTTGCATCGATCGACCGCCGCCACGCACCCGAAGGAGTCGTGATCGCCCGCGTCCTCGAAACGGCAAAACACCCGAACGCCGACCGTCTCTCGGTCTGTAAAGTTGATGCCGGCACGGAAACGCCGCTCACGGTCGTTTGCGGCGCTCCCAATGTCGCCGCGGGCATGCATGCCCCCCTGGCGACGGTCGGGACCGTATTCGGCCCTGAATTCACGGTAAAGAAATCGAAAATCCGCGGCGTGGAATCATCGGGCATGCTCTGCTCCGAAAAGGAACTGGGCATCTCCGACGACCACGGCGGTCTCATGAACCTCCCCGCCGACATGGTCCCCGGCAGGCCGTTCTCCGATTACTTTCCACCCGACGTCGTTATCGAAATCGAACTGACCCCTGACCGGGGTGATTGCCTCAGCATGCTCGGCGTCGCCCGTGAGGTGGCGGCCCGTTTCGGCCTCCCGCTCAAACAGACGGCGAAGCGTCCGCAGGAAAACCGCGGCGATCCCGTCGACAAGGCGATCTCGGTTGTCATCGAAGCGCCGGAGCGCTGTCCGCGGTATATGGGCAGGCTCGTCCGCGGCGTCACCATAAAGCCGTCGCCGCAATGGCTCCGGAACCGGCTTTCGCTGGCGGGCATGCGCCCGATCAACAACGCGGTCGATGTCACGAACTACATGCTCCTTCACTTCGGGCAACCGATGCACGCGTTCGACCATGCGCGGCTGCGGGGGCGCGCCATCCGCGTAAAGACCGCCGGGGAGGCCCAGGGCTTCATGACACTTGACAATATTGAACGCCCGCTCCTCGCCGACGACCTCCTGATCGCCGATGGCAGCCGGCCGGTGGCGCTCGCCGGCATCATGGGCGGCGCCGGTTCCGAAATCACCGACGCGACCACCGATGTCTTCCTCGAATGCGCGTTCTTCGAACAAACCGGCATCCGGAAGACCGCCAAACGGCTCGGCATCTCCACCGATTCCTCCTACCGGTTCGAGCGTGGCGTCGATCCCGGAGAGGGGCTCGTTGATGCACTCGACACCGCCGCGGCAATGCTGTCGGAGCTTGCCGGAGGCGTTGTCGCACAGGGGACGATCGATGTGTACCCCGAAAAGCGCACACAACGCACCATTATCCTCCACCCCGAAAAAGTCGCCCGCGTTCTCGGCGTCGCCGTGGCGAACGACAGGATAACCTCCTTTCTGCAGTCGCTGCAGATTTCCTGCCCGGCGCGCCGGGACGGCACGATCGCGTGCACGGTCCCGCTTTTCCGCCACGACCTCGCCATCGAAGAAGACCTCATCGAGGAGATCGGCCGACTTTACGGGTACGATAATATCCCCGCCTCCGTCGTTACGCTGCTCCCGCTCAACCGGGCACTGCCGGATGTGGAGCGCACCATCGACGCCGTCCGGCATGCACTCGCCTTCTCCGGCCTCCGCGAAGCGGTCACCAACAGTCTGACTTCCAGGAAAAAATGGCTGCTTGTCACTCCTGAAAAAGCGGCCGTACCGCTGCTCAACCCGCTCACGCCGGACATGGCGCTGATGCGTACGACGCTTGTAAACAGCCTGCTTGATATCACCGCCTACAATTGCAACCGCAACAACCGCAACAACCGGTTTTTTGAAATCGGCAAGGTGTTTGACCTCCTCCCTTCGGGGGATCCCCGGGAACGCGACGTTGTCGCGCTGCTCATCGAAGGCGACTTTGTGCACGCGACATGGAACAACAGCGCCCAACCGGTTTCTTTTTACATGATGAAAGGAATTCTCGAAGCGTTCAGCGGCCATCTGGGCTTTACCCGCTGTTCCTTCTGCGGTACTGATGAAAAACCGCGCTATTTCGGCAAAGAGGCCGCAGCCGTCGGCATTGGTGAGGTTGTTTGCGGATATGCCGGAATGATCGAACCGGAAATCGCCGATGTATTTGAAATCAAAACGCCGGTCTGTTATGCCGAACTGGACATCACCGGGCTTCTGGCAACATTTCTGCCGGTCCGGTCATATAAACCGCTTCCCCGTTTTCCCGCGCTCGAGAGGGACTTCTGTTTCGTGATGGATGAAGCAATCAGCGCATCGGACATTACCGGGACCATTTCCTCAATCTCACCGCTCATTGAGGAGGTCTACCCTTTTGATGTATTCAGGGGTGAAAAACTCGGCGACGGGAAAAAAAGCATCGCCTTCAACACCAGATTTCGCTCTTCGGAAAAGACTCTTTCCGATACGGATGTGGAAAAACTGTGCGGACGGATCGTTTCAACCGTAGCGAAGACCTATAAAGCGCAGCTTCGCACCTGACCCTGTTGGTTCCGCACTAATTAAACGTCGTATAACGGGGGATTTTCCGTTGACCGACATAAATCATCATGTTAAGATAGTGCTTAACATCCCTCTGGTGTTCCTGAAGTGAATGGTATATATTTATTATCTCGGGAAATCAGCCAACAACTTGCTAATGCGGATGGTGGATTTCCTGTTTAAAGTATCTCTTTAAGAGTGAGGCGTTTCTCTCAGGCTTGAAGAGTTTTTATATAAATAAAAGGAGGAACAATTACTTGAACATCAAGTCACTTGATGATTTGGAAAATAAAGTACAAACACTTATCACCACGCTTGAAAATGTCCGTCAGGAAAACGACAGGCTCAAGCAGGAGTTAACGGATAGAAGCAGTAAAATTTCGGTAATGGAATCTGATAATAACCAGCTTAATCTGGAACTGAGTGCGTTGAAGGCCACGACGATAGATCACAAGAACAAACTTGAAACGGTAACCGAACGCATTCAGGGAATCCTGGCACGACTGGAATCGGTACAATAATCCGGTACCGGCCGTAAGGCTGGCGGGGGGTTTATGAGCTCGACAGTTGAGAGCGTCCGTGTGGCAATATTCGGATCGGAATACTCGATAAAAAGCGATGTCGACACTGCAACAACCAAAGAGATCGCACGGTATGTCAATTCGAAAATGACCGATCTTCATC
>JAFGIW010000080.1 GCA_016929415.1 Chitinispirillaceae bacterium
GCCCGGTTGAACAATTATTACCGGTCGAAAATCGACCGTGAAAAGTGTACCCACAGTGTACCCATTTTGCAGAAGTGTACCCATTTTGAGAGCAATTCATCAGGGTAGTTGAAGGAACCTCGCGAAAAACACGCGAGTTCCTTCGAGCCGTAAGGATTTTATTCCTTTAAAGTTGCTCGGTATCCACCGACTATCATTTCGGTGGAATACACTCGCTGCGGGTTGAGGGGTTGAAGGCTGGCGGGCTAAAAATAATAAAGTCCCCTAAAATGCCGTTTTTTAAGCTATTTTAAGGGACTTTATGGCTGGTCAGGAGGGAGTTCATGCCTCGCATCCGGCTCGGCACCCCTATGGGGCGCTCCTTCGTCGCGTGCTCTCCGCACATCCCTGTGCTCCGAGTGAACCCCCGACAAGGTGGTTAACAGCCACCGGACCGGTTATTTCCACCCTTTATTATCAGGCTGTTGTTCAAGAAATCAGATTCAAAAAGTCACTACAAAAACGCCTGCACCACACGAAAAATGTTTCTTTTCCGCCGGATCGTGAGCAATCAGGTCCGGCAATCTTCTGTTGAACATACAACATAAAAGGTGTATATTTATACTGTGACCGGAAAAGAATTTATCAAACTGCTTGAGAAAAACGTATGGTCATGCAAACGTGTATCGGGAAGTCATCACATTATGGTAAAAGAGGGAAAGCGGTCTGTTCCCATTCCGGTTCACGGGAAAAAAGGCCTTCCGAAAGGAATACTGTCGGCACTGATGAAACAAACAGACGTGAAGGGGTGAAGTATGCACTACTATGCGAAAATAACAAAAGCAGAAGGCGTTTATCAGGTGTTCTTTCCCGATCTTCCGAACGTCATCACTTATGGGGAAACAAAAAAAGAAGCATTGAAGAATGCGGAGGATGCCTTGAATGGCGTTCTCGAATCCGACTATGACTTCGGCTACCCGCTCCCGGAACCGAAGCAGAAAGCCGGGAGAAACTTCCATCCGATCGACGTGCTTCCGCATGTTGAATTGCCGTACCGGCTGCGGAAACTGCGGAACGGCCGCTCACAATCCCAAATCGCGAAAAAACTCGGGGTTTCCTATCAGGTGTACCAACGGCTCGAAACTCCGGGGAAATGCAATCCGGAACTGAAAACCATCGAGAAATTGAGCAGGGTTTTCGGGAAGAGGCTGGAGCTGGTGTTTTCGTGAGACCGTGCAATGAGTGATCAGCAGTATGACGGCACGAACGCTGGCGAAGATGTTCAGGAATATGATATAGATAAAATAAGGGAGTTCCGCTTCGTCGGAACTCCTTTTATAATGGCTGGTCAGGAGGGACTTGAACCCCCGACAAGGTGGTTAACAGCCACCTGCTCTGCCGACTGAGCTACTGACCAATCGAATTCGGTATCCTGTCTTTCCCCGACACAATTCACTTCGAGGAAGTCCCGCCCTCTTGAAATGGCCCCATTAAGGGTCCATTTCTGATCGGGCGGCAGTTATTTTAGATCTAAATATACATTTTCCAGTAAATTCAAGTCAATGAAGGCATCGGCGATGACAGACAGGCAGCTCTTCATTTTCACTTCAGCGCTCCTCCTCCTGCTGACCTCCTGCACACATCTCCCCACGGAACCGCAGAAGACTGCCAATGCGGACCATTACGCCATTACCATCCCTGCCCTGTATCAGGATTCAATTCAATTTTCATACACCGCCTCATCGGGCAGCCGGTTCATCCTTCCCTACCATTTCTTCGATAACCCCCTTGAATCCCTGTCCGGGCCGCTGGTAAGCGGGCTTTCGGTCATTGATGCAGACGGCGTCACCCTCGATACGCTGTGTGAAACCGAACAGATCGGCCCGATAGCGAACCGGATAGTGATTCTGCCGGATGGGGCGGTTTTTCCGGTCACCTTCAGGTATCGGCTCGATCTGTCGGTACTCCACCACGATTCAGCAGCCAAGATGATGCCTGCGGTGCATATCCGCGACGGTTCGCTCTTCCTGATCGGGGCCTACTGCTTCATTCTGCCGCATCTCGGCACCTCCCTGACCGGGCTGTGGCGCACCGGGCACCCGGTAACGGTCACGGTGGAGGCATCGCCCGGCATCACCCCCTTCGGCATTCCGTCGCGTTCGTATACCTGCGCAAACCTCTACGAGCTTCTCTTTCTGCAGCTCTCCGCCGGTCACGCCCCGATTGCCGGGGGACACGGCGGAGGAACGGATTTCGTGTTCATTGACTATCTCAACAAATCGTACCCGCCCGGGCAGTTCGATTCGCTGGCGCTGCTCTTCGGCACGATACTCAACGACATCGCATCGCGGTACGGGCCGTTTGCCGGCGCACCGTATACCGTCGGCATTCATAACATCTGGGGCGGGCTTGAAGGATCGTACGGTTTTGCGATCGGGGAGCCTGCCGAAGGACCCGGCAGCAGGTTCGGCGAGATCCTCGCGCATGAGGCGCTGCACTACTTCATCGGCATACATTGCGGCGAGTACGACGATCAGTGGTGGAAGGAGTCGGCCGCGACCTATCTCGGGCTCGAGACTGCGGTCCGTCTCGGCTGTTACGAAAAAGAGTTTTTCCGAAAAAGCATGACCACCCGCTTCGATCTTGCCGATACCCTGCGTTTCCAGCACCCGCTTTCGGATCCGTGGCTGCGGTCGCACCTGTTCCCCGACACGCTCCACGCACTGGTGTACGGCCGTGGCGCCCAGGTGATGATGCTCCTTGACGTGTGCACCAGAATCGGTTCGGATAACCGCTCCACCCTGCACCACGTGACGGCCGATCTCTGCAGACGGTTTTCGGGAAGCGCGTTCGGACGAATGGAGTTTATATCGACGCTCCGGCGCTACGGGGCAGTGGATGCCCCTGCCCTGTTCTCGGCATATGTCGACACCCCCGATTCGGTGATGTCCGCGGAGATGCTGAAGACGACATTCGGAAAACTGGATTCACTGGCGCCGTATTGACGCCGGGAGAAAACGGACGCGGTGCGGTTCCGGCCTACTCTTCCTTTACGGGAAACACCCGCGGCTCCCTGCTCCACATCACCCGGAGGATCTCGTCAGTGAGAAGGTTATACCCCGCCACATTGGGATGAAGCGCCGGGTAGTCGAAAAAAAGGCTGTTGTCGGTCCTCGTTGCCCCCGTATCGAGGCACAACACCGAATCGCTTCTGACAATGAATGCCGCGAAGCCGCTGTCCGCCCAGCGACTGACGGTATCCCGGACATTATTGTTGTAGTAATTGTGCTGGGCGAGCGAAATGCCCGAATACGGCGGCGACAGCAGCACGTAGACCCGGGAATGGGGATCGCGGCTGAACATCCTGTTGATCATGTCGATCGTCGATTGCGTTTCTATGCCGCTGAAACTCCCGTTGACGCCCAGCATCAGCACCCATATATCGGCGGTGAGATCCTTGTAGGCATGGTCCATGAGAAGCTGCATCTCGTGCGCGAACGCACCGGAAATGGCGAAACAGGAGTCGTCGGCGGGAGTGGCAAACATCACACCTTCGCTTATCAACGGCCCGACGGCGCGTACGCGCTCGAGCGGCCCGACGCTGTCGCGCAGGCCGGCCAGCACCCCGGCACGAAAACCTCCCCACCCGAGGGTGTCACCCACGCCGGTAATGATCGAGTGCCCCGTAAAACAGACAGTATGCTCTGTTCCTACAAATGTACTGCCGCTTTTCCGTACCTGGTGTCCCCAGGTATCCGTGGCGACGATGCTCCATTGATACTGCCCGGTCGAATCGACCGCCAACCTTGTCGTATCGCTGCCGGCGAGCGTGTCGGAGGCTCCGCCACGGCCCCATGTAAAAAAGCACACCACCCGTTCGTAGTCCGCATCGAATACGGTAACGTGCAGGGGCAGTATTCCCGGCAACGCCCGCTCGCCCACCCATACCGTGTCACCGTCAATAACTGAAAGTGAATCGATGACCGGGGGCCGGTTGAAGGTAACGGTTATCGTATCCGTGAAAAAGAGATCGCTCGTATCCCGCACCCCGACAATAACCATGAGCGGACTGATGCCGGAATACTTTACCGCATGTTCCGCGACCTCGGTGCTGTCATCCCATCCGCCGCCACCCAGATCCCAGAAATATCCCGCAACCCGGCGGGATGTATCGGCAAGCGCCCGTGAAATCAGAAGCGTATCGAGGCTCGAAATCGCCGTATCGGCGAAAGGCGCCAGCTCCGGGAGATCGTTGATCACCACAATGGAACATATTGCCGCCGGTGAATGTAACGAATCATCATCAATCGCGATCACGCCGACCGCACGTTTCCCGATGTCGGCCTTGGACCATACGACGGTAATGATCGAATCGGACGACGTTTCGATGGTCGTGCCGGAGGATTTTTCAATGGACCATCGATAGCGGATTACGCTGCCGTCCGCATCGATCGCATGGGCGGTAAATACCGCCGGATAGTTGACACTCACCTGAGCCGCCCCCTCGATTGCCGCCTGAGGCGGTTGTGCGAAGACATGCACTGAAATCGAGTCGATCGGCGAGCAGAGATCGTCGTCATCGATGACCCTGCAGCGGATGATCTGTTGCCCCGTGTCGGGCAGGCGCCAGAACCATCGGAGCGTATCAGAACGCGTCGAAAACCAGAGGGAACCGCCGCCGTCGATTGACCACTGATACTCGACGACCCGGCCGTCGGCATCGTACGCCTGACAGGTGACAATCACGGTATCGTTGACCGACAGGGCGGTGTCGCCGGTGAGATCACACACCGGCACGGTACCGGTAACATGAACCGTCAGGGAATCGGGCGCCGACCGCTGGCCGTCGTTGTCGATTGCGAAAAGCAGCACCGTCTGCTTCCCCGTGTCGTTTATTGCCCATTGCAGCAGCAGGGAATCCTCGGCGGCGGATGTGACGAACGTCCGCCGTCCGTCCGCCCGCCACTCGAAGCGTTCGATCGTACCGTCGCGGTCCGTTCCTTCGGCCTTCAGTACGACCGTATCGTTAATGACCGCGCCCTCCGGGCCGCTGATCGTTACTTCAGGCATATAACAGACGACGTGCACCGTCACGGTGTCCTTATTCGATTGCCTTTGCCTGTCCGCGGAATCGACGGCCCAGACGATAATCCTCCGCAAACCGGTATCAGGGAACTCCCATACCGCCGTAAAGGAAGCCGCATCGGACGTATCGATTGTCCATGAATCATCGCGGAGCAGGCAGGTGCGGATGGTGCTTCCCGCCGCCCCTTCGACGCCGACCGTGACGTGCAGCGTATCGCGGACCGCGATCATCGAATCAGCCGTTGTCTCGATGAGGAGTTCGGGCGGCCGGTATTCCTGCGGGGCATCGCAGCGGACGACCAGCACGCCGGCCGCCGCGCAGAGCAGGACGTGCCATTTCAATTTCATCTTCATACGACGTCTCCGGAGGGTCCCGGACGGCTGCCGCCGCCGTCATCATCGGAAAAATACCTCACTTCACGATGGCCTGCAATAAGCTGTCAATACGGCCGGCCAGTTTCGCGGCGCCGCGGAAATTGAGATGGTTCGTATCGTAGGCCTCGTCATCGGTATAATCGTGGTCGCCGAGACTGTTCGCGTCGTAAAAATGGAAATGGGGATTTTGCCGTTCCATTTCGTGAAGAATCCCGGCGAGCTGCAGAAAGGTGGTGCGGCTGGGGCCCACACGCCCCGCCATCCCGGTTTCCCGGTATCCGGGGTTCTGCGGATAATTGACAACAAGCACATGAACGCCGCGGGCCGCGGCGGTATCGATCATTTCCCCGAGAAACGCGAGATTCGACCGGACGATGGAATCGTCGATCGCGTAATCCGTTCCCTCGATAAGGGGGTCCCCCCAGCCGCTTCCGATCACCGAATCCCTCCGGACGCCGGCGGTATCAAGCCTGTCCCACGAAGCCGCGTCGAACGCCGCCGCCTTGTCGATGACCGCCTGCGGCAGGCCGTCGCGGTAGAAACCTTTACTGCTGTCAAGCTCATAGCCCTTGCTGTCGTAGAGGCCGGTCAGACGCGGCAGGTAGGTCCGGCAATCGATGTTGAAATAACTTGCGTCAAGGTCGAGCACGATCGCCCTGAGCTGCGACGCATGCAGGAGGACATACTGCATGGCCACCGTCAGGCTGACGCCGATCGAGCTCTGGGGCCATCCGATATTCAGGGCGCAGAGCGACCGTATGCCGTGGGGGTCGAAACCGTAGTAGGTCGGGGAGTTGCCGATCGCAATGCACGACACCCGCTCCCGTTCGTGCCAGAAGAGCCGCAGTTTTTTCACGAGCTCGACCTGTCCGTTGGTCTGGATCGGCACATCGTACATCCCGAAATGGCGGTAGGGGTCGTCGTCTTCCGAAACCTCCGCCGGATCGATCCAGACGGCGACGTCGCGGAGGCTTTTACCCTTTATCAATGTGCAGAATGCCGCATCGGCGCGGTTGACCACAACCACGGCGTCATCGTCGCCCTCGACGGCGGTCTGTGCCAGTGCGGCGAAGGCGCCGGGATAGTTCGTCCATTCGGTAAAGTTCCACTGGTCGTACCCCCGCGGGGCCTCGAACCACTGCGATACGTGTTCCGGGCTGAAGAGCCGGGTATTCGCGATGAAAACCACCGAATGAAATCCGTAGGGCTTCCCGAGGAGCGAACTTGCCGCAGGATAGCCGAAATCGAGAAAAAGGGCTTCGCCCGGCTCCGCGCGGGAGGGAGACATTGACAAATTGCACACCTGCGGCGTGTCGTTCCGGCCGTTCCATGGCGGAACGAAGTAGTAGATATTCGTATCGTTGAGTTTGAGGTCGACCAGTTTTGCCGTGGGGAATGCCGTGCCGAGAAAACGGCCGTCGCTGCTCAAACCGCCGTGATAGGAGCCCATGCTCCACAGCACCTCGGGATTTCCCTCCGGCACCCCCGTAACGATGTGATGCCGCAATGTTTTCTCCCCGTACCATTGCGGCTGGTTGTTGAGCGACGCCCCGTCGGTATAAACGAGAAACGTATCGTGCGATGCAGGACCCACCCACCAGCGCGGCAGGAACCCCGGCAGGCGTGCAGTGACCGGAAATAATGTATCGGACAATGAACTGACGGTAATCGTGCCCGTTCCCGAAGACCCCTCATTTTTGGAACCCCATGCGATATACTTTCCATCGGGAGAGATAGCCGGAGCTGCAACCGTTGTATCGCTGCCGCATCTGATAATCCGCATTGACGGTGCGGTGAGATCGACGAAAGCGCAATGGTGCTTCCGGCCGACGGTATACACAAATGCGGCTTTCACCCGGTGAGTCCCAAGCAGGGCGATAAGGTCCGATTTATTGCATGCCAGAACGGCGGAGAGTGAATCGGGTACACCGGCTTCAGCCGCCCCCTCCGACGCCGGAAAAGCCCCCATCGCCACCCTGAACCCTATGTCAATTTGAACTCCCGTAAAGGTCATGTCGTACGGCCCTTTCCGCCCGCCCGACCGCAGAAACGGAGCGCTCAGCCGGTACGACCCGCCGCGCAGCGGCCGCTCCCATGAAGCTTCGAATTGCTCCTGCGTCAGGTGCCGGGGGCCGACCGGATCGATGCACAGGGAATCGGGGAAAAAACCCAGCCAGTCGTCGACCCACTCCGCCGCATTACCCGCCATATCGTACAATCCGAAACGGTTGGGGAGCTTGCCGCCGCCGGGATGCAACCGGTTTCCGGCATTTTCAAAGTACCATGCGTAGGCATCAGCCTCCTGTGCCGAGGTGCCCCAGAAAAATTCATCGTCGCACCCCGCCCTGCAGGCATACTCCCATTCCGCCTCGGTCGGCAGCCGGTAACCGAAACGGTCGTAATGAATTTCGAGGCTCTCCAGAATATACGGGCATTTGCTGGTTTTCGGGCATCGGGCGGTGTAGGAATAAACCGTATCATAATCGGCCCGTCTGCTGCGGGCGTTGCAGTAGAGCACGGCGTCATACCAGGAGAGGTTCGTTACGGGCAATGAATCGTCCTGTCCGCCGCCGGCTTCACCGCTCATTGTCAAACGATACTCCGCCGCGGTCACCTCGCGGCCGCCGATAAAAAAATCATGGGTAAAACGCACCGGATGCGGCGGTTTTTCGGTGGTATGAGCCGCTTTATCGGCAGACCCCATCAGAAATTCCGAATCGCGGGCGGCGATAAACACCATATCACCGGGGCGCGTCGAAAAAACAGCCTCTATGGTCATTCCGCCCGTTACCGGGAGTACGAGTGGGTTTGCGGTAATGAAACGGCCGATGTTCCATCCGGTAAAAACGGCATTGCTGTCCGCTTCCGCAGAAAGGGTCAGGGTATCGTCTTTCTGAACGACGGTATCGGCAGGACAGCCCCGGACGCGCCCGGATCCGCTGATATTCAAATGAACGTCGACCTCCTCGCGCCGGTCGGTCCCATGGTCCGGCATGCAGCATGTCAAGGCAAGACAGGTAAGCGGCAGCACGAACGTTTTTATCACGATCCGCCTCCCGGCCGCAGGCGGAGCATGCCGATGCACCTGGTCAGCATCGACCGCCTGACAATGACCCTGCTCCGCATGGCCTGCGCTCCAAGGTACTGCTTGAATTTATCGACCCCCGCCAGACCGCCGCTGGGGTTGCAGTCAAACCATGCATAACCGCCGGCAGCCGCATGAGCGATTGCCCGGTCGTACAGGTAGTTATTGGGGTGATATGAAAAATACTCGGACAGGCCGGCACCATGCCAGACGACTGCATGCTCCTTCCAGTAGAAACAGAGGATGCCTGCGATGAACTTCCCCTTCACCGATGCAAGCCATAATTTCCGCAGCGACGGGTCCATGCGCTCGATCTCCCGTAAAAAGGAACGGTCATACTTTACACCGGTAAAGATACGGCGCCGTCGCCACCGCGCGATCGATGCGCCGTAGAGTTCGCTGTAGGCTTCCCACCCGCCGGTATCGGCGGCTTCGGTGATTTCCACCCCGCTTCGCCGTGCATTGCGGACCGCATTGCGGTGTCCGGCGGTGGAGCGCATCCATATGTCGTCGTACCCCGCGGCAAGATCGATGGTCCGTGTATGGTCTTCGTGGAGCGGATACTTATCAGGAGGCAACAATAACGGCCGGTAGGGGTTTTCCCGCAGCACCAGGTCCGCATGGTTGTCCAGGCGCCTCATGATCGCCGCCTCCTGCTGCTGCCGCAGCGGGGTGGCCGACAACCAGCCGCCGAAGGTTCCACCCGGCATGGAACTGGTAATGCAAACCACCCCCGACAGATGGCGTTTGACGACCAGCGGAAGCAGGGCGGTCGTGTCGTCATGGAAACGGAACAGGAGGGGAGCGGCCCTGAAACGGCGGGGGAAGCATCGCTCAAAGAGGCCGGCCCACATGGGCGTATGGAAAAAGGTGACACCGGGACAACTTTTGCAAAAGGAGTGCCACTGCTCGCGTGAAGCGGGTACCGCGCTCTCAAGAACATCGCTCCTGTCAGTCATGTGCAGCTGTCCCGTCGATCATGGCGCCCGCCGCCGAACGGTAAATGGCGGTAACTTTTTCAACCTGACGGGAAATGGCATGCTGCTGCACCGCATGGATCATTCCCGCCTTTCCCATGCGCCTGCGCATCTCGGCACTGTCCGTCAGGAGCAGCAGGTCGCGAGCCATCGCGTCGGTGTCGTGTTCGCCGGAAAGCAGCCCCGTTTCCCCATGCACCACGACATGCGGAATATCGCAATGGCGCGTCCCGACAACCGGTTTACCCGCGACCTGCGCCTCGATACAGACGACCGGGGCTCCCCCCTCACAGTCGCCGTCAGCGGCATAACAGCTCGGGGCAAGCACGATATCGCATGAGGCAAGCAGCTCGCGATATTGTTCAAAAGGAAGATACCCGTGGAGGGTCACGCGATGGAGCAGGCCCGCACGGTGCAGCAGGCGCCTGACCGCCGGACGGTAGCGCCCGTCGCCGACACAATGAAGCGTGAGCCGCCGGTCCGTTTTCGCCGCCTTGCAGAAAACGGCCGCCGCATCCACTGGTCCCTTCTTTTCGCGGCTCAGTCCGGTGAAGAGTACCCTGACCGATTCGTCGCTACCGCCGGAAGATGCATGCCGGGGTGGTTGACAATAAAGGGCATCATCGACGCCGATCGACACGATGCGGATTTTTTCTTCGGGACAGCCGATTGCATGAAGCCGTTTTCCCATGAACGGTCCCTCGACCATGAAACAGCTCCCATATGAAAAGAGTAGCCGGAAGCGCTTTTTCCAGAAGCGGCGCCGCGCAAGCTTATCGACGTCAAGTCCGTAAAACGTCGTAACGAGCGGCAGGCGCGCGCCGCGCGCGTGTGCGAGAATCCGCCATGACTCATGTGCAAAATGTCCATGGAGCACGTCAGGCCGCGTCTTCGCGATGGACGATTGAAAAAAACGGTCGGGCTGCACTATCCAGTATCGTGCAAGCAGCAGGCGCAGCAGGTTAACGGGGGAGCGCGGCGCGAATGCCGTGCAACGCGGTTTCCACGGAAACTGCGGCAAATTCTCCTCGGTCAGGCTGATGACGGCATGGTCGCACAAGGTGTTGCAACGCAACTGCGTGTAGATCCAGTTCTGCGTGACCGGCAGGAAAGAGTAAACAATATGAGTGACCCTCATGCGTGTCATAGGGACCTTCTTGCTCCACCGACCGACCATCATCCGTCAGACCGGATGCTTCAGGGAGTCAAAATCATCTTACCGGTTTTACGCAGGTTCGGAGCAATGATCACGTAAAAATAGGTGCCCGGCGGTATCCGTGATGAAGGTCTCCATTCATAACACCCCCCCTCCGCGCCTTTGCGCAGCAACGTCGGTGTGGCTACCAGGTTACCGTTGAGGCCGTGAATCCTTATCGACCCTTCAAGGGGAATATCCTGAAAATAGATCACCTCATGCCTGTGCCGGGAAAAAGGATTCGGATACACGATCATTTTTTTTTCAGAAGCGGCGGCCGCAGTATATCCGAGCGACAGCCGCGAGACACCCCCGTCGGTCGCGACCCAGACATAACCGTTCCTTTTATCGACAAAAACATCATTTATCTGGGTCGATACAAGCCCCTGCCCCCGGTTAAAAACGGTTTTCTCATTGTTCAACATATCAAACCGTACGACCCCCTCGTCGGGAATGCCGTACCAGACAATATTGTCGGATTCTGCGTCGAGTGTCGTCACGTTCCGATCAAAGTCTTCAAGGAGCGTCAGGGTCGTATCGAGAGGTTCAAAGCGATAGACACCGCTTGCCGTAAGAACCAGTGTTGGACCATTCGCAAGCGTAACTGCCTTGAAAATTTTCTGAAGACCGGTGAACTCCCGGATTACTTTAATACTGTCCTTTATTGGGTCGACGTTGTACCGTGCAATGCGCAAAACACCGTTCTCTGTCCCGTAGATGATATTGTTCGATGCGTCGGCCGTTATGGCGCTTATCGAGGCGGCGGCGAGATTGTCATTGTTCCAAAAGGGTGGAAAACGCCGATAGTTACCGGTAAGCGAATCCGTTTCGTCCGCGGAAGGTTTATAGCACAGAAGACTTCCTGCGAGATTGTTCCAGCTGCTTATCCACATATACCCTGCGCTGTCCTGGGCCATCACGTCGCATTTTCCCCAGTCACCGCCCGGACAGGGCCCTTTTACTCGTATAAATGCACCGTCTCCCTGATTCTGACCGAAAACGCAGTAATGCATCCAATTTTCCGAGTGCGGATCGTAACATTTTATCGAACCGCCCCAGAACCCGAACCACAGCCGGTCATCCATGGTCTGAAGGATACCCAACGCAATGACGTTCTCACCCATATGGCCCATTTCCGGATACTGCGCCGGCCCGAAGTTTCTCCAGGTAGTACCGTCGAATGAGTTGATCCCCACCCACCAGAATGGAATTAAATTGCCATACGGTAATACCCACAACGTTCCTTTCCGGTCAACCAGCACCCTGTTTACCGCTGCAAATGTCGGTCCGGGTATGGTAATCTGGATGAATAGATGTTCGTCCCAGTACCAGAAAAAATCCTCTTCGGTACCGATCCAGCACTGGGCACCGCCGTTAACCCAGATGGCTGTCACGGTGCTCCCGAAATTTATGGTATCCTTAACAGTATCCTCGACTATGTCATGCAACAGTATTGACGCACTGTCGACGGTCAAAAAAACATTGTTTAAAATACCTGTAGGGCAGGGATATGCCTTTAACTCGCCTGAAACAGGGAGAAAACTGCGCACCGGATCGGTTGTACTTGTATCGATCTGCCATATTGAAGGGTCGTAAAAATTTTTTTTCAAAATATTTTCGACGGTGACATCTAATTTGGCGGCCCCTGATTCCCCACCAAGATAAAGCCGGTTCTTATAAACAGAAACAACATAGATTTGTGAAGAGGAAAATGTTCCGATGCGGGTCGCATTTTTCAATACCTTACGTTTTTCGGTATCAAACAGGCTGACGCCCTTATCTGAAGCGATGATAAGAAGAGAACCGACCGCGGCCATATCGTAAATTCGCCAACCTGCGGATACATACGAATAATTATAGTACTCTTTTCCATCAGGTTTTCGCATTAAAAGATAACCGTCATAGGAGCCTGCCCATAAATTTCCTGCCGCATCACGCTCCAATGCCCGTATTGAGGGGTCAGGAAATGTCGAATTTGCTGGTCGAAGAGAAGTTACACCTGTTGTTAAATTATAATGGAATAGACCGCCTGATGTCGCAATCCAGACAATATCCCCGATCATCTTAAAATCATACACTCCCTTTGCTGATGTAAAATTGGTGATACGCTCTGCCGGTGCAGCATCCTTCACACCAAGAAAGATAATGAAAATGAGAAGCGGAACCTGTTTCATCGAATGCCCGGTGAAAAAAAAGAAGAGAACATTTATACCAATATTTCGAAATAATCGGTTTTTTATTTGCACTTAAAAAAAGTGCACCTCACAATCATTGAAGCTGATAGGAGATGCGCCGCTCGATTCAAGTGGAGCTGAGGGGGATCGAACCCCTGGCCTCGACATTGCGAACGTCGCGCTCTCCCAGCTGAGCTACAGCCCCAAGAATATTACAATATATATCTGAACTATCGCCGATTCAAGCACGGAAACCATCATTTAGCCGAGCTTCATCCCGGCATGAAGCTGGGAATAGTATTGACTGCACGGGATCAACATATGTAAGATACAATGAAGACGTTTCGAACAACCATGAAAATCGGGAAGCACAATGACCGTCAAACACCGACACGACGAATCAGATGAAATATATCATCGTATCTACCGCCTCATTAAACGCCAAATCAGTCCTCATATCATCGCTGCGACACTTCACCTTCCTTTACGGACTATCCTGGGGGTAATCAACCGACTGGAGAGAACCGAATCACTTTTGGAACACCAGCAGCCTTACCCGGGGGACGCCGAGACGTCAAACAGTTCCGAATTTCTGGATATTTATTTTTATCCGAAAACGCGTTATGCGATTCTCGACCTTGTCGGCTCCCTCTCCGACAGTTATACCGGCCTGCTGCAGGATGAAATCCAGAAAACACTTGCTTTAAAATGGAAAGCGGTCGCCATCAAAATGAGTGCCATACACTTTCTCTGCGAGACCGCCGCCGGGGTGCTGCTTTCAAGTAAAGATACGTTCGCCACCCTCGGCAGATATCTGGCGCTGCTCGATCCGTCACCGGAGATAGAATCTGCTCTGGGGACCTATAATATCGAAAATGAAATACCCATTTTCGGTACTGAACGCGCTTTTGAAGAAGCGGCTTTCTCGAAAAAAAGACAACGGTATCCCCACCATCGCAATCAGGGTGCGGCATAATATCGCCCTCCTCCGGTGATAAATCTGCGACCTCCCGCACTATTCCCTTTCTCAAATTGATTATTTTTATTACTTTTAATAGTATCAAGTGACCTGCATCATATCACCTTCCGTGACGGTGGCAGTATGCAGGGGTACCTGATCGATATTATTGTTTCGTTGCTATCAGCTGCTCCCCGAGGGTGAGTCTATGGCATATCTTGGAATCGGTTACTCAGGTCCGGAAACTGCATTTTTACGTGAACAGGCCAACAAACATATCGACTGGCTGAAGGGAGACCGTCTACCCCGGTTTTACGGTGATGATTTTATCGTTCTTTACGATTCAAATACCGCCCGTGAATTCGCAAAAAAATGCAAGATTGCCGACCACAACGACGCGCTGCAGATTTATACCATGGAAAAGCAATCATGACCGGATCGCTTTCGGCCGGGCATACGATTGTACAACGTGATTCTTCTGATTTGTCAGGATAACGACCAATGCTCCATTTTACCGAAAAAATTGAATCGCAGAAAGTCCTCCGCCTTCTCTCCCGCAGCATTCCCTATTACCTGAAATCCTGGACCGACGAGGATGCGGACTACGGTCTTTTCGGCACAACCAACCCCTCGACTTACAACATGCGTTCGGTAGGTTCCTCCTCTCCGGTCATCGAATATGTCATCAGGCCGCATCTGAACATCATCTGCATCCTGGGCTGCTTCCTCTACCTCAACCAGGAGGAGCTGATAAGCGCCCTCCTCGACAGAAAAGCGCTCATCCGGAAAATCCGTAACGCCACCCGCTGGGCATGCGCGACGCATCTCTCCGGCGACAGGGACATCGACGCCTTTCTTAACCGGAAACGGTGGGGAGAGAACTGGCGCAGCAGCTTCTGGGCAACGCAACTCGGAATCATCTCTGTCTTGTGTAAAGATATTCTGTGCAAGGACACGCTCGAACGCATCAGAGCGATTCTTGCCTTCGAAGCCGACCGTTTTATCGGCCTGCCTCCGCCCACGGGTTGTGAAACCGACACCAAGGTCGAGGAGAACGCTCAGGATATGATGCTTCTGGCATGGGCAATCGCCTGCAACCCGGACCATTCGAACCGCCTTGACTGGGAGCGGGCGATGCAAATCTGGTCGGTAAATATCGCTTCGAACATTCACGACAAAACCGACCATGAAGAATATTTTTCGAGCTGCGTCGCCCACGTGGTCTCGACACAAAACCTTTTTCCCGATATGACCGCCGAAAACCACTGTTTTTTCCACCCCGAAGTGCTCTCATACGGTTCATGGATCGTCATTGCCATGGCGGCATATCTTCTGCACGGGCAGCCGTGCCCCGATTTTCTCGCCCGCAAAAATCATCAGCGGACATTCGACATCCTGCTGCGTTTCTGCCTGCCCAACGGCCTGATCTATACCCCCGGCGGACATGATTTGCCGATGTTCGTTCCCCGCCCGCTCGCCCTTGCCTGGGGGCTGTGGCATAACGATCCCCGCGCCATGCACATGACCGGCAAACTGTTAAGCTGGATGGACACCTGCCTGGTTACCAACCAGGAGCAACAGGGGCCCTGGGTCTTCGGGTTCGAGCAGAACCATGAAGGGTGGGAACTGCTTTTTCAGAGCCAGGTAGGTTTCGAACTCGCCATGCTCGCGAGCCTTCCCTTTTCGAAAGAGCAACGCATGTTTTCCGCCGGTCAGATTGAAAATGCCATCGACACGCGCCATACCTACCCCTACGTGGAAGTATGCTACCGCCGCAACGTCCGCAGCACCCGAAGTATTGCCTGGAAAGCGATCGGCGACCATCCGCTGATCGGTTTCAACGTGCACAGCCAGGTGGAACTAGTGGTCCCGTTCAAAGCGGCGCTGCTCGGCATTCCCTCAACGACCAACCCGGTTAAAAGCTGGAAGGTGGCCTTCCATCACGACAGCTTCCAGCGCGACGGCTTCGATGCATGGGGGCGCATTCTCTATTTCGACGCCAACAATATACCGCTCCTCCATCGCGACATCAGGGTCATGACATGGGGTGATGAGGGGATGGTCGTCCTCGACGCCATTGCCGCCGACACGGGTTGCGAAATGCACGAGCAGTATCTCTCACCGGTCTACCTTGTCAACGATCACTGGACCGGCCACAAGCTTGATTTCTGCAGCGGTTCGCTGCGGGAATCGGTCAGCTCCTTCCA
This sequence comes from Chitinispirillaceae bacterium, assembly GCA_016929415.1. GTDB lineage: Bacteria > Fibrobacterota > Chitinivibrionia > Chitinivibrionales > Chitinispirillaceae > JAFGNB01. The sequence goes on from JAFGIW010000080.1 coordinate 16,036, forward strand.
GAGAAAGTACCGGGAACTCAACTGCCCGTCGTTCTGGGTCAGCGTCGAAAACCACTTGGTGTTCCAGTTTATCTGGGGAAGGACCAAGGGACTCTACTACCTGCCCGGCGGTGAACGAAACGCTCCCCCCTACTGGAAAAACTGCCGCGTCGACATGCTCGCCGTCCATGTGGAACCGCAGACGGCAAACGCGGGATCAATTGTCTACAAGGTCGGGTATTACATCGGTGCAGGCAAGGGGCCCCGCCCGTTCAAATCGGCGGGAAATGCGGGCGAATTCTTCAAAGGGCTCGTGATTATGGATGGAAAGAGTACCGTGGGGCTGACGTAAGGAAGAATTGCCGGCCACCGGTTAACTGTTGCCGGTGGAAGTTGCCCGCATGCAATAAAAATCCACAGTATACGACACACCCGATGAACACGCTCCTTTACCATTTCGGCGCCCTGGGCGACTTCATCACGACACTGCCTGCGGTCGCAGCCTGGAAACGGTTGCATAAAGCAACCATTACCCACCTCGGCAAGCCGGCGTTCGGTGAACTCGCCCGGAGGGCGGGGTATATCGATGCGGTCGAGGACGCCGACAGCGGCAGCCGGGCGTTTCTCTTCCGCAAGAATCCCGACGAATCACAACTCCGGCGGTTTTTCGCCCCCTTCGACGCCATGCTGCTCTTTGCGGCGCCCGGCTCGCCGCTCATCGGCAACGCCCGCGCCTGCTCGCAGGCAATAATACTCAGTCAACCGTCCTTCCCCGCGACACGTATTCCGGCCGTCGATTACCACCTGTCGCTGGTGACGGAGGTTTCCTCGCTTACCGTGCGGCAACGAACCCCCGTCGTCTCGATCCCCGGCACTCCCGCCGTCCCCTTTTTCACAGGGAGCCGCAACGGTTCCGTCCCGGTCGTCGCGATCCATCCCGGAAGCGGCAGCGCGATGAAGAACTGGCCGATGCCCGGCTTTCTGGCTGTTGCGGAACAACTGCGTTCCGACGGATGCGCCGTTCTCTGGTTCAAGGGCACCGCGGAAAAGGAAATCGTGTATCCCGCCGGTGACGGTCTCGCTGCCGGATATCCCCTTACCGAATGCGTCCATATTCTTTCCCGCTGCGCCGTCTTTCTCGGTAACGACAGCGGCATGACCCACCTCGCGGCAGCCGCCGGATGTCCAACCATTGCGCTCTTCGGACCGTCAGACCCGGCAATATGGGGGCCACGCGGAACCGGTCCGGTAAGGATCATCCGTCACCCTCCCGAATGCGCGCCCTGCCATCTCAAAGCGGATATACCAGCAGGGTGCGGCGGTGAATGCATGTCCCGCATTCACCCCGGCGAGGTCGTTGCCGCCCTGAAGGCGGCGATGGGCGGGTGACAATGTTCCGTCTATAGCGGGCGGCATGTATTTTCTTACCGTCGGATGATGTATCCTGCACCACGATCGATTGACTATGACACAAGACACACCGCAGAGAGCGCTGATCACCGGCAGCAACGGTTTTGTCGGCGAATGGCTGGTCGACCATCTTAACGCGAAACGGTACGAGGTCCACGGTATCGATCTTCAGGAACAGTCAAACTATCCGTCGGTTGCCTACCACCACATCGACCTGCTCGACACCGCAGCAACCGCCGCGCTTGTCACGGACCTTCAGCCTGAAATAATTTTTCATCTTGCCGCCGTGAGCTACCTGCCCGATGCCGACCGTTCTCCACGTCAATCGATCGATATTAATATTGCCGGCACGATGGCGGTGCTCGATGCGGTAAAGGTTGGGGCGCCCGCCGCACGAATACTCCTGGTCGGCTCGGCAAAAGAATACAGCGATTCGATTCTGTCGGATGGCGTCACCGAGGACACACCTCCCCGGCCGACCAATTTCTACGGCATCTCAAAATACGCCTGTGAACTTATAGGCCTGCAGTATTGTCGTCAATTCGGCATTGACATCAGGTGCACCCGCTCGTTCAACCATACCGGTCCGGGTCAATCACACCGTTTCGTCTGCTCCGACTGGGCACGTCAGGTCGCCGCCATCAGCCTGAAGCTCGCCGAACCTTTCGTCACCGTCGGGGACCTCAATGCGACGATTGATTTTTCCGATGTGCGCGACGTGGTAAACGCCTACTACCTGATCCTCGAAAAAGGAAAGCCGGGAGAAGTCTACAACATCTGCAGCGGCAGCGGGGTCGATCTTTCGTGGATACTCGGCTACCTCTGCGATAAAACGCCGATACCTGTTGCGGTGCAGCATATCAATGGGAAAAACCGGCCATACAAATCGAATGTCAAGATGATCGGCAGCCATCGTAAAGTGACCGGCCACACCGGCTGGCAGCCAAGCATTCCCCTGCAGCGGACACTTGATGAATTGTACGAGTGGTGGATGGGGGAGCTGGGGAAGGGGAGTCAGGAGTCTGGAGTCTGGAGTTAGAATGGCGAAAAAACCCCTTCGGACGGTCCTGCTCATTCCAACTGATCGGTTCATGAAATATCAATCGTATATGCCGACACTTTGATTTCCGTATAAAAAAAGGAGCGGATTGTGATCCGCCCCCTGTCTTCTCCTGACTTCTGACGCCTGACTTCTTCCTTTACTGCGATCCCTTGATCTTCGCCTCCTGCACTTTCACCTTGAACTCCGCCTCACGCGCCTTGAGCGCCGAGTACTCATCGTTGGTCTCGATGATCTTGAACTCGACGCGGCGGTTCCTTGCACGGCCCTTGGCTGTCGCGTTGTCGGCGATCGGCATGGTTTCACCATAGCCAATTCCGATAACCCGCTCTTCGGGTATTCCTTTTGACAAAAGGTATACCCTTACCGTTCCCGCGCGCGCCGCGGAGAGCACCAGGTTGTAGTCGTCGGAACCCCGGCTGTCGGTGTGACCCTGGATTTCATAGCGGAGCGTCTCGAAGTTTTTGAGGAAATTGGCGACATAATCGAGCGCCGCGAAAGAGGATTGCGTGAGTTCCGCGCTCCCTGTCTTGAAGTTGATCGCATGCAGCTTGGTGTTAAGCGCCTTTGCCTCCTTCTCCGAAGGACGGATCAGGGAATCGGGACAGCCGTCCTCATCCTTGTACCCGTTGAAGACCTCAGGTTCCGATTTGCAGTTATCAACCGAATCGGGAATGCCGTCGCGGTCGTTGTCGTAATCGGGACAGCCGTCCTCGTCCTCGAACCCGTCGATGTCCTCCGCATTGTTCGGACACTTGTCAACCTTATCGAGAATCTTGTCGCCGTCGTTGTCGGGATCGGGGCAGCCGTCCTCATCGGCGAAATTGTCCCTGTCCTCAGGCTCCATCGGGCATTTGTCGAGGCTGTCGGCAACGCCGTCCTGATCGTTGTCGTAATCCGGACAGCCGTCGGTGTCCTCGAAGCCGTCCGTGTCCTCAGGTTCATTCATGCATTTGTCGAGCGTATCGGGGATGCCGTCCTTGTCGTTGTCGTAATCGGGACAGCCGTCTTCATCCTCGAACCCGTCCTTGTCCTCGGGTTCCGACCGGCACTGATCGTCCTTATCAAGGATACCGTCCTTGTCCTGATCGGCCGACATGCCCCAGTTGACGTTGAGCCCCACGGCGAGTTCCATACCCCGTTTCGGGACGAAGAACGGGTGACCGATTGCTTTATAAGAGGCATTGATCGATACGTAGCGGAAGTTAAGCCCTCCCCCCACCGCCGAGGCGAAGAGTTCCGCACCGCCGATCACGTAGCCGAGCCGTATCGGCATGAATCCGCGGAGCACCCCCGCCTCGCCGCCGAACGACAAGCGTGGGATAAACCGGCGGCCGGGAGCCTTCGCCAGCGCCTGCTCGTAGTTCACCGCCGCGTGGGCGTACTCGGCAAGAAGACGCAGCCCCTGCTTCTGCGTGCGTGAAAAATCCCAGGAATAGGAGTAGCCGATATTGAGTGCAGCCGGCAGCCAGGTGACGAAACCGTTGCCGTCTTTAAGGGTATCATTGTCGGTTGAAATAAATTCATCCTCATCACGATTGAAAATATAAAGATTGGGATCACCGCCATTATCGTCGCCCTCCTCGATTCCATTGAGGATATCGTAAACGTCAAGATCATCCTTCTTGATCTTATACATCACGTCTTTCACATTGTTCATCCACAAGAGTACCCCGATATTATTGAAATTAACGGCAAGCGTACCCCGGTCATTGTAGAGAATTCCCCCGAGGTCAACCCCGATGCCGTGACCGGAAACCGGCAGGCCTTTTTCAAACATACCAGCGTTGTTCCACGGGCCTGAAAAACCGAATCCGGCAGTTTGAATTTTCACTTCGCCGTCGACACTCATTTCATTATTGGCATCATCGAAAAAGATCTCTCCCCGTTCGGTGGTCGCTCTGAGTACCGAATGGCCCATCACATATTTAACCCCGACGCCGCCCGCACCGAAATCGAGTTTGAAAAAATCATGCAAGGCCGGGATAGTGACCGGCAACCCGAAGCTGAAGGTAAAATCGGTCGCCCATACCGCCTCCTGCCTGAAGGTGCTGATATCGAGCCGGTTCCCCGCCAAGAGCCCCTTGTCGCGCGAGAATATCATCATCAGCGGCCCCTCGGGAAGCCTGACTTCCTCGTCAATGTGCGTGGTGACGTCGAAGGCGAAACGGTCCCACCCTAAATTCATGAGCGATACCCTTCCCCCCGCATAGGTGATAATTCCGCCCTTGAACTTTTCCGTCAAACGGTCCGAGACCTCGTCGGGGGTCAACCTCTCGAGATCGAAACTTTTGTCGAGGATCTTGGTCACGAGCGCGGAGCCTTCCCGCAGGCTGTCGACCCAATATTTATTAAAAGGCGAAATCGCGAGCTTGTCGCTCCAGACGCCCACGCCGAGCATTGTTCCGGGGAACATCAGCCCGCCTCTGGGTATCCGTTCCACGCCGAGCAGCGCCGGATTATGGAGCGCACCTTCGAAATTGTGCCCGAGCGCATTGTGCGTCAGCGTCGTGCCGTTATTCAGCGGATTGTGATCGACGGCCGCGACGACAGCCAAATACGTAAGAGAAAGTACCGCAACTGCTTTTTGGATTGTTTTCATCATGATAGCTACCCCTCTTATTCCCATATGAACAATGAATCGGTGTTATTGATACCCTGAAGGCCGAAACGCGACTTCATATAGACATAATCCGTATCAATCAACGCATCGCGGTCCTGCTCCCTGAACTGTATCCACCATCTGAAATTCAACGAATCGGCGCCGAATAATGTTTCGAGTTGCTGATCGTTAAGCAGTACGACATTATATTGTTCAGAGGCAGTGTCACGTTTAGGTACCGATATCCCCGTATCGCCGAACAGATTGACATAGCCGTTTTGCACGGCCGCCGCGGAATCCTTTAAAAAAGCATACACCTCATTCATTGTGAGGGAATCGAGCGTATCCATGAGCGCATCAGGGGCGACCAGCGCCAAAAGCGACATATTGAGATTTGAGTTGTTGCGCAACCACATTTCGAAGGTCGCCGACCGGTCTTCAAGTTTATGGAAAAACCGGAACGCTTCAGCCATTTCAAACCTGCTGCTCCCGAGGTCCATATTCACCATGCCCTGCACTTCCCAGTCGAGTTTTGCGTTCAGATGGTAATCGGTATTGACGTGGATGATCATCCGGCCTATGAAACGCTCGTAATCGGGGTCATGCACATCGAGATCGTTGACGACCCGCATCCGCGTACCTTTCGGGACATACACCCTGACCGCAATCGCGACCGAATCGGAGTAAAGATTGGCGACGTCGGTTATGTCGATGGTGCGGAAAAAGGTCGAATCACGCGTGACATTCGTAAGAGCGGTAAACATCGAATCCTTGGTCGCCGGCAATTCCGGAGCGAAAGCGATGAATTCAAGCCGCAACGTATCCAGGAAAGACCGCTCCGGCATCATCGTACCCACGAGTATGTCGCCCCACACTTTTTCGAGAATGAATCTGCCGCGCAGTGAATCTTTTACCGAATTGTTCCACGGCAGGTTGATCGCCACTTTCTGGGTATCGCTCTGGCGCTCATAACTTTCAGTGAGGATTCCCTGCATCTCCTTGAATTTGAAGTCAAGCGTTGAGATGGTAAACAGCAGCGAATCAGCCGACCGTATCGTTATCGTGTCACCGCTGGGCTTCCCGGACGAGACAATATATTTCACTTTGGTGACGCTCTTCTTGAGGGAGTCGCTCCACTCCGGAAAGAGACGGCAGGCAGAAAGGTTCTGTGTACTGAAATTCCTTTCCTGATAAGCGTCGATGTCGGTTTGCACATCGGAGGTGATCCTCCCCAGAAATCCCTGCGATGAATCGGCGCTGTCCAGACCCCCCAGATCTTCAAAACGGGTGATATCGCGGCTTTCGACGAAACTGGTTCTCCACATATGCTCATGAATTCCGCTCACCTTCAAATTCAGCCCGGTGTAGTTCATAATGCTGTACCTGAAGAACCCGTCGCCGACATCGATGTAATCCAAATCAACCGTATCGGTCAGCTCGTACGGGTTTACGTATTCGACTGTGAAGTTGACCAGATGGTCGTCCACTTTCAGGTAATCCGCCGTGAGCCCGTTAAGCGAAAAACCGATCGCGATCGAATCTCCCGCTCCCGCCGCCTTTGTTCCGGAGACAAAAAATTCCGCGGTGTGTGTGATCGTCTTGCCCGCCACCGGAAGCGATGCGGTGGCGCTGCTTCCCGAATCGATTGTTCCCACCGGTATGGTGTCGATTCCCTTGATCCCGAAGAAAACATTGGTGATGGGGGTTTCCCCCAGGTTTGAAAGCTCTACCGAGAGAGTATTTTCCGGAACGGCCGCAAACCCGATTTCATAGACTTTTTCGAGCATTACCGTTATGGGGGAGGAAAAAGATCCGCCGATCGCGGGAAGCGGCAGGGTATCATGCTGCTCCGGAGCACCCGAAATTGGAATCGGTCCAAAATTCACATGAAACTCTTTGTCTTCAAACGCCTCCTCATGGCTCTCGAATTCCGAAGAATCGGTTTTCGAGGCGGAAAAGATCACCGTATCACCCGTTATGGTATCGGGCTGCAGCTGCGACGGATCATCGTAATAACGCTGCAATACATTCAGAATATCCACATCCTCATCTTCAAACTCGAACAGGTTGTCGAGTTCTTCACCGATGATGAATTTCTCGTTCGAAACCGGGATCTCGATATTCGACCTCCACCGCAGCGGCGGGTCATCAACCGGATTGGCGCACTGCATCAGATTCATTACCACCCCGGCAAGCGCAGCCAGACCTAGAAAAGCAAGATTCCTCTTATTCACGCCCGCTCCTTTCGCTGTCGTTTTCACGCCCTGAAAAGGCGCTGTTTAAATAAATATACTTATACAATTAAAACAATCAAAAAGCATCTTACAAAACATCTGTTCCCTGTTGAGAACAGTTCCGCCCTTTTCGCGAGCATACCCTTTGTTGATGAAGGAAGGGTGGAAGGATGAAAAAAGATGGATCCGCGGCTCTATGCTGGTGATGATAAGTGAGCCCGTTAAGGAAGGAATGGCAGGAAATAAAAAAGCGGTTGTTTTAAGATGGTGCAGCTTCCACTTCAGTAAGCATCTGCCAGCGCAGCTGTTGGTTTTCTGATAGCGGCATAGCCGCGAAGAATGCGGTATTCATGATTCATGATTTCCCTCTTCTGCCTTCCTCCTTCCACCTTCATTCTTCCCCCCTTCCCCCCCTGTTCTCTCCCGAGAACTGGTTTTGAACAAAAACAATCCGTTCATGCTACTAATTCATTATTTTATAATAGAATTATCTCACCCAAGGGGGTTTCCAGGCATGCGGGGCAGTTATAAACCACCTATCCTATTATTTTTTTTCATTCTACCGCTTTTTGCGGGGCCCATGGAAGACATGCTCAGGGCATTTGAAAAACGGCCCGAATATGTGCGGCCGTTCGCGACTATTTTGGGATCATTGACCAATGCCGGATGGTACCAGAGTGCTTCGGTGGAAAAGGATTTCAACTTTGGTATTGCGCTTCCAATCTCGGTCATTTATCTAAATAACCGTGACCGCGAGTATTCGGGAGCCCATATTGACGAAGGGTGCCGAAAGTGCCGTGAACATGGCGCCGACTGTAATGGGTGCGTTGAATGTCAGGAGTTCACCGCACCCACGATCTTTGGGACAATACACACGCCGCAGGTCACTAGCTCGTTAACAGACCTCAACTACAACGTGGAGAGCGATGATACCCTTTCGGTCCGGTTCAGCGACGGCATCGAGGAATTCTCCCAGATCGCCGGACTCCCTTTCGTTACCCTGCAGGCTTCATTCTCAGCATACTATACGGCCTTGACACTACGGTACCTCGGGGTGCCCGGGATCCCCGGCGCTTCGTTCAACCTTCCCGGAATCGGCCTGCAGCACGATTTCCAATACCTTCTTTCCTCGCTGCCGGTTTCATTGTCGCTTGCCGCCAACTTTACGTTTCTGATCGTATCGATGTCACCGGGAGAATGGAAGGAGGTCGAGTCCACAACAGGGACACTTAAACTGAACGGATTATCCAATTTCCTCGGCATACTGGCCGGCTACAAACCGGTGAAATTTCTCGAAATTTTTCTGGAAACCGGCTGGGAACACAGTTTCCTCAAGCCCTCGGGAACCTTGACGATAAACGATGAAACCATCACGCCGACCATAAAACTCACCGGACGAAACGGTTTCCGGGCGGCGCTTAATATCGCTTTCCCCATTAAATACCATCCGGTTATCGGAGGAATCGGGGGAGCGCAGTTCGGGTATCTTGTCAACCTTATCGGTTTTAAAAGCCAAAAAAAGGAATAGCTTTTCACCAGAGAGGAGAGTTGTATGAGGAAAACCGTTAAAATGCTGGCGCTGACCACAGGCGCGGTCGTTCTGATCTGCTCGTTGAGCGGATGTTTTCTGCGGCACACCGGAGGAACCGACAATCCTCTCGGTGTACCTTCACTGACCGATATCGACGGGGACAAGGTCGACGATATCGACGATAATGATATCGACGGCGACGGCATCATTAACGAGCAGGACTCCGACATCGATGGCGACGGAAAAGCCAACACCGAAGATAATGATATCGACGGCGACGGCATCATCAATATCAACGACAACGACATCGACGGCGACGGC
>JAFGIW010000009.1 GCA_016929415.1 Chitinispirillaceae bacterium
GTCGGTCGAGGATACCGTCTCGATTCTGCGGGGCCTGCGCGAGCGGTACGAGGTGCACCACGGCGTGCGCATCCGCGACGGGGCGCTCGTGGCGGCGGCGGTGCTTTCCGACCGGTACATCAGCGACCGTTTCCTTCCCGACAAGGCGATCGACCTCGTCGACGAGGCGGCGGCGAAACTGCGGACCGAGATGGATTCGAGCCCGGTGGAGCTCGACGAGGCGCTGCGCAGGCGGATGCAGTTCGAAATCGAGATCGAGGGGCTCAAAAAGGAGAAGGACGACTCCTCGCGCGAACGGCTTTCCAAACTGCAGGGGGAACTCTCCGAAGTGAAGGCGACCGCCGCGGCGCTCAAGGCGCGCTGGGAGGCGGAGAAAAGCAGGGTGGGGAGCCTCCAGACACTGCGCGAAAAACTGGAGGCGGCGCGCGTTGAACTCGAACGGGCTGAGCGCGACTACAACCTCAGCAAAGCCGCGGAACTGCGGCACGGGACCATCCCCGCGCTCGAGGCGCAGCTTAAAAACGAAGAGGCGCAGCTCCTCGAACAGGACAGCTCCGGGCGGATGCTCAAGGAGGAGGTTGACGAAGAGGACATCGCGGGGATCATCAGCCGCTGGACGCACATCCCGGTAAGCAAACTGATCGCGGGCGAGAAGGAAAAACTTCTCTCGCTGGCCGGACAGCTGCACAAAAGGGTGATCGGGCAAAACGAGGCGGTGGACGCGGTGGCCGATGCGGTGCTGCGGGCGCGGGCGGGACTCAAAGACCCCGGCCGGCCGATCGGCAGTTTCATTTTTCTCGGACCCACCGGTGTCGGGAAAACGGAACTCGCCCGGTCGCTCGCCTACAATCTCTTCGACGACGAGCGCGCCATGATACGGATCGACATGTCTGAATACATGGAGAAGTTCGCCGTCTCCCGCCTCGTGGGCGCGCCGCCGGGATACGTGGGGTACGATGAAGGGGGCCAGCTTACCGAAGCGGTTCGCCGCAGGCCCTATGCGGTGGTGCTCTTCGACGAGATCGAGAAGGCGCACCCCGACGTGTTCAACATCCTTCTGCAGATCCTCGACGACGGCCACATCACCGACAGCCAGGGACGGCGGGTGGATTTCAAGAACACGATCATCATCATGACCTCGAACATCGGGTCGCGGGCGATTGCCGACTATACCGGAAGCGGCGACGGCTCCGAACGGATACGCACGATCGTCACGGGTGAGCTGCGCAACCACTTCCGGCCGGAATTTCTCAACCGGGTCGATGAAACCGTCATCTTCCACGCACTCGGCCGGGAGCATATCAGAGGCATCGTGGAGATCCAGCTCGAACGGTTCAGGGAACGGCTTCGGGCGAATGGCGTTGAAATGTCGATTACCGCCGACGCCGCGGCGTTCATCGCCGACAAGGGGTTCGATTCGGTCTACGGCGCCCGGCCGCTCAAGCGGGCGATCGTCAGGGAACTCGAAACGCCGGTATCGCGGCTGCTCATCAGCGGCGAACTCCGGGAAGGGGCGACGTTGCGCGTGGAGGCGGGGGAGGGGAGGCTGGAGTTTACTTGTAATAAATAGGTAAAAAGGGCGCCCGCCTGCCGCCGATAAACGGCGCGGGCGCTTCTCATGAATCCGGTATCTGCTACCTTATAATAAACCGTGCCGCAGCGCGCGTCTTCCTCCCGCTTAGGGCGGCGATATAGCTTCCGCGTGCGACGGATACGCCGCGACAGGTCTTCCCATCCCAGAAGAGCGTCCTCCCGCTCGCCTGCAACGTCCGCAGCAGCATGCCCTGGAGGTTGTAAATGGAGATTGTTCCTCCCACGTCCTGCGGTGTATGGAACACGGCGCCTGCTCCGAGCGGCTGCACGGTGAACCGGTCGGAGTGCGCCTTTGCGTACCCCGCGGCGAGAACGCCGCTGGTGCTCGGATCGGGGCCGGTATAGAAGCTCACATTGTCGATAAACACCCCGGCGCGCGCTCCGCCCATCAGGAAATCGAGCCGGATGATCGCATCGGCCTCCGGCGTGAATTTGAACGAGAGCTTATGCTGCGCCGTCGGCAGGGCGACGACCGTGTCGAGCAGGCGCACGGTGTCATCGGCGACAAGGGCGATTCCCATGCTGCGGTCGCCGTTGGCGAATACGTCGAACGAAAGCGTGTACTCTTTTCCTTTGAGAACGGGAAGTCCCGCCTGTGAAAGGACGATGGCATTGAGCGAATCGCCGGGCTCCCTGATGTCGATCTCGAACTGTTTGTCGCTGAAGTCGGTCTGGCCCACCGCATCGACGGACGTTATCTTCCAGTTTTGCTGGTTGTTCGAAAAGGTGCCGTTGGCGATCAGTTCGCCCGTCTTGACCGCTGCGCCGAATTTGTTGATCTGGAATTGCGCGCTCGTGCCGAGCGCCGAATCGTCGGCCGAATTCCTGATCCGTATGAAACAGAGTTCCGAACTCTGTTCGGGAACGGTCCATGTCAGAAGGCCGAGGTTGTCGACTTCTTCGAGAATCATCGTCCATGTTTCGCCGCTGTCGAGGGAGTACTCCAGATCGACGGTCGGCACTTCGACGGCCTGCCATTCGATGTTGAATTTCGAGCCTGATTTGAGTATCTGTCCGAGTGAGGGGTTGAGGATGAAGACATAGGCCGCTTCCATCCGGAGCAGGCTTACATTGTCGATATACACCATGCCGGTGTCGTTGCCGCAGTTGAATTCGATGCGGATATTGCTCGACGTGGGATATTTCATGATGATGGTCTGGGTATACCTGCTCGTGGTGGTCGAGATGTTGACCGGTACGGTATCTCCACCGTATACCGACCAGGCGGGATTGCCGTTGTCGCTTCCCACATTGGCGAATATCGTGCGGTCGTGGGATGCATACGCGTCGAACGAGAAGCGGTACATGGTGCCGTTTTCGAGGGTAAATCCCGGTTGTTCGAGTTTGACCTGCCATGGTTCGGTGCCCGCGGTGTCGATCCTGATGACGTACCGGTCGTCGGTGAATGACCCCCTGGCTTTCGCCGGAGAAAGGACATTAAGCCGCCAGTAGGTGGTATCGAGGAAGTCGCCGTTTTTCACCATTTCTTCTATATCAATGGTTCCCGGCGCGACGATCCTGAACAATGCGGAGGTGTCGGCGTTGGTTCCGGCGGTATCGCTGACGATGACACGACAATTATTACCCGCCGTCGTTGCGGGAATCTTCCACCAGAAGCTTTTCCGGTTGGAGGCGGCTTCGGTGATGGTGGACCATGTCGTTCCGCTGTCAACAGAGAATCGGATTTTTACTTTTTCTAGCACGCCGCTGTTCTGCCATTGAATCTCCCGTTCGGTGCCCGCAATCCAGCGGGACTCAGCATCAGGCGCGGTGATACGGATGATCGGGGTGGTTTTTTTCAGTATCGAGATGCTGTCGAGAGCGATCTTGGTAAGATTGGACGACAGACCGCAATTGAAAATTAGGCGGGCGGTTCCTCTGGCCCGCTGGACAAAAAAGTCGATTGCATGCGCCGTCAGGGTTGTGGAGAGCGGGATTTTTCCCGACAAGGAATCGCTGAAGGTAATACTACCCTCACTGTCGATTGAAACCCTGATATGGCCGGTATCACTGGCGCTTACTTTGAATGAAATAGTGTAACCTTCCCCGGTCTGCAGCTCGATGCCGCGTTGAGACAGCTGAGGGGCCGATTCCCTGCCGCCCGGTGATTCGATGGTGATGACATACCGGCCAAGCTCAACCTTTCCGTTCGCATTGGCCCCGTTCGCATCGAAATTCCAGGATACCGCGGTGCTGTCGCTGAAATCCCCGTTTTTAATGAGGTTGTTCTGTGCCTGCACTACGGCGACAAGCAGGAAGAGACAAAAAGGAGAAAAGAGACGGTTCATAGATCCTCCTGAAGAGTGAGGGGTTGGTCGATAGAGTACTTACCGAAGAAATCAGCGCGTCCGGTACTGCCGTGGAGACTGAAAAAATCGAGGAGAAGAGCCTCTGTTCCGGAATACTCTTCCGCTTTCAGGCAACTGAATCACGAACAATGATTGAAACACGCATTCCCATTCTCATGGTATTGTGCTCCATGGAACGCCGCTTGAAATCGCTTACTACGGAAATATAGTACAGAAAAACGGTAGAAAGGTTTAAAAAATTATGGCTGAAAAGTATATATTGTTAATAGGCCATTTTCGACCGGGGGGATGAAATGAAAAAGTTGGTTCCTGCAGGCGGCTTTATCAAATACACCATTTTTCTGCATTTCATCATTTTTTCCCGTTTTTCAGCACCCGCTGATCTGAAAGCCTACACCAACCCGCTCAAGGGCGATATTGGCGTCCACGATCCGGTGATGATCAAACAGGGGGGAACGTATTACATTTTCTATACCGGAGATTATATCCCGATAAAAACCTCCACCGACCGGATCAACTGGAAAGAGAGCGGGAAGGTATTCAAGACCTGCCCGGCATGGTTCAAAACCTATGTTCCCGAAAACGACGGCAAAAACTGCTGGGCGCCGGATATTTACTTTCGTAACGACAAATACTGGCTCTACTATGCGGTCTCGACGTTCGGAAAACGGGTGTCGGCCATCGGACTCGCCACCATCCCCACGCTCGACCGGACCTCCCCCGAGTACAAATGGACCGATGAGGGGATGGTCATCAATTCAACCAACGGCAACAATTACAACTGTATCGACGCGAACCTCTTCGTCGACATTGACGGCAGGGTGTGGCTCGATTTCGGCTCGTGGAACAGCGGCATCAAAATGGTGGAGCTCAATGCACAGACGGGCAAACTGCTCTCGACGAAACCCACGGTGTTTTCGATCGCTGCGCGTAAATCGACCGGCACCGGCATCGAGGCGCCGTTCATCATCAAACGGGGCGACTACTACTACCAGTTCGTTTCATGGGACGTCTGCTGCAAGGGGGTTGAGAGCACCTACAATATCCGCGTGGGCCGGGCGTCGAAAGTGACCGGGCCGTACGGCGACAAGGACAAGGTCGCGATGAACAGCGGCGGCGGCACCCTGATTGACGACGGCGACGAGCGGTGGATCGGGCCGGGGCACAACGGCGTCTTCGTCGAGAACGACACGGTCTTCCTCGTCAACCACGCCTACGACGCGCAGGCGAACGGCGCCTCGAAGCTCATGATCAGGCCGCTCTACTGGGACAGGGACGGATGGCCCACCCTGGATTCGTCAAAGGGGGATGTGACGGGAACGGCGGGGGGAAGGGAACCGGCGGCGGGGAATTTTACTGCTGCAATCCGGCCGGTGATGGTGACGGGCGGGGCGGGGAGCCGCTGCGGCCCGCGTGCCGGCAACGATGCATTCTATACGATTACCGGCAGATGCGTCGGCCGGGAAGCGCCGCGGGGTGCGGCGCCGGGAATCTATCTGGTCAGGCTGGTGGAGACGCAGCATCCATGACCAGCATGATTCGCTTGACATGCAGTGCCGCGCTTCTGTGGTTCGGCGGAACATCGACCGCCGCTAGCCGATCCTGAATACAGCGGCAATCCGCTCTTCACCGACCTTTTTACCGCCGATCCGTGCGCGATCGTCTACCGCGACACGCTCTATATCTTCACCGGCCATGATGAGCAGACGTCAAGCGGCACCTCGTTCCTGATGCGCGACTGGTACGTGTTCTCCTCAGCCGACCTGGTGGACTGGACCAACCACGGGGCACTACTCAAAGCCGCCTACTTTTCGTGGGCGAGCGGCAACGCGTTCGCCGGGCGCGTGGTCGAAAACAACGGGAAGTTCTGGTGGTACGTGCCGAAGACCCACCGGACCATCAGGGTCAATGAGGGATTCGCGATCGGCGTGGCGGTCGCCGACCATCCGCTCGGGCCATACAGGGATGCGATCGGCAGCGCGCTCATCACCGACAGGACCCCGAATTCGGTCACGCCTGCCTGCGCGAAGCGCTTCGGCGAAGGCAGGCGGGACAGAAGCCTTTAGCACATGGATCAATAACGGAACGGCGGAGTAACCTTTATGTAATCGAAGCTTTCTCGAACATTGCCCCAAGAATCACCTGAACGATAGGGGTACCCCATTAAATAATTATTCGTGCAGACACGGAGATGCTTATTGTCAAATAAACAGTTTTCGGCTGGGATTTTGGATGAGGGGCTTGCGCCCCATCGTTCGGGGTGGTGCCGGTTGCACCATCGATGCCGTTGGCGGTTGTTATGTTACGATAGGTCCGTTGCAGGGAGAAATCATGAAACCTGCGATAATGATAAACATCCAGGTGGGCAACAAGCCGGTCGCTTTATCGCATGGAAATGGGGTCCCCTTTTTCCATCCGACCCTGATCCGCATCTTCAGCCGGCAACCTGTTGCATATCCCGGGGAAAGAAGTATATAATTATTTATATCGCGTATCTTTCCGGCCCCACCACCGGCTGCTTTTTTTTCGGCGATCTCACCTTTTTATGAATATTTTATATAGGATATAGTAGATTGATAGTAGTACTGAATATTCCACCGGGGGAGCGCGTCATATGAAAAGATGTTACGACGATTGCCGGTTTATGCGGCTAAGTGGTAAAATAATTCCGCTATTCTTCCTTGTTCTTATTTTCAACCTTCTTCAGGTGGGGGCCGCCCCCATTGCCGAAGGCTGCGACAAGTTTCTCGGCAATATCTCCACAGCAGGTCCACCCTCGAATTTCGCCAACTACTGGAACCAGGTGACGCTCGAAAACAACGGCAAGTGGGAGAATGTCGAACCGAACCGCGACCAGATGAACTGGGGACCTACCAAGGCGGCCTATAAATTCTGTGAGGATAATAAAATGCTGTTCAGGCATCATACCTTTCTCTGGAATGAACAATATCCGAAAAGCTGGTTCGATAGATTGTCCGCAGCCGAAAAAAAGGCCGAAGTTGAAGAGCTGATTAAAGAGTTCGGGAAGCTGAATTTCCGCGACACCGTCATGATTGACGTCGTCAATGAATGCAGGGAAAAATCCCCCACCTGGAAAGACGCCTTGGGCGGCGCCGGTGAAACGGGATACGACTGGATCGTCTGGGCGTTTGAGAGGTGCCGGGAGCATATCCCCAGGGCGAAACTGATGCTCAACGAATACTACTGCGAATACAGCCTGGAGTACGTGACGGAGTACCTGAAGATCGTCAAGGTGCTCAAGGAAAAGAACCTGATCGACGGCATCGGCATTCAGACGCATGACGGTGAAACGAAAAAGGGATATGAAATGGGGACCCTCAAGCAGTGTCTCGATTCGCTCGCAACAGCGGGGCTGCCTCTTTACTCTACGGAATTAGACCTTGCCGGTTCCGACCAGGAGCAACTGGACTGGTTTAAAAATATTTTCCCCATCATCTGGGAACATCCCGCTATTAAAGGAGTGACGCTCTGGGGGTGGACTGACTCATGGCTGTTACATATCTCGAACCCGAAGGACGCGCGACTGATAAGCGACAACGGCAAGGAGCGGCCCGCGCTCAAGTGGCTGAAGGAGTATGTCCCGCAGCACAAGCAGATCACCCGGACGGACTATGCCATCAACTTCGCTCTCTCTCCCCGGCCGGCCTTCATGACCTGCAGCCCGGCCGGCAATTACCGGATTCTGCTCGATCCTTCCGCGGGGAACGGCTCACTGCAGCTTTTCGACCTGCGGGGGCGCTGCATCGTTGCGAAGCGGGTTGACAATATCAGCGGACCGTCCGCCTTCATCATCCCGGAAAGCGGCATGCCGCGCAGCCCGTTCGTCGCCAGAGTGACGGATAAGAACGGGACGCATGTGCAGCGGGAGATCCCGGTGCGGTGAGAGGGGGCCTTGTTGGGAGATAGGGCAGGAAACGTCCGGGCGCCCCGCTACCCGATACCGCCGGACTTCATCCTCCGCGACTCCGCGTGAGGGCTCTTTCCACATCGATTTCAAGCGGGCGGATTTGCACAGTCATATTCACTATCACCAATGAGGCATCGCCGATAATCACGCTGTCCGCGTTTCCCCGAAATCACCGTCCAAGTGGATTTTTCCTTTCCGGTCCTGTATTTTATTCTGTGAGTTTACCCGAATAAGAAGCTTCAAGCCCTGTTCGATCGCCATCCGTTTTGTCGGATAATTGCCCGATTTCAGGGCATTCTCCATCAGCTTATCATCGATCAAAACATTAATCCGCATCATATATCTCCTTATGGTTGAAGGGGATTTCAAGGCCGGCCGGGTATCAGTCTGCAGGAAATTTACTCTCTTACGGAAATGTTCTTCAACCTAACTGTTGATTTCATTGTATACTACCTCATTATAATAATATTTTTCCCACTCTATATGAAATGATCTTCTTACGACGACGGCGCGCGGATCAGGGAGGTAACTATGTGTGGCATTGTCGGTTATGTAGGTTCGAAGGACGCATACCCCATTCTTCTCGGGGGGCTCTCCGTTCTGGAATACCGCGGGTATGACAGTGCCGGTATCGCCCTGGTGAACGGGAAGGGGCTGGAGATCCATAAAGACAAGGGAAAGGTAGACCACCTGCGCAGTATCACCCATGACGTGGCTGGCCGGGGATGTACTACCGGCATTGCCCATACGCGCTGGGCGACCCACGGGGCTCCTTCGAAACATAATGCCCATCCTCATACCGATCAACACGACCGGATCGCGCTTGTTCATAACGGAATTATTGAGAATTATTCACTACTCAAGGAGAAGATGCTTAAGGAAGGGATCAAATTCCGGTCTGAAACCGATACCGAGGTTCTGGCCCAATTGATCGGAAAGTATTACGAAAAAGATCTTGCCGCGGCGGTGCGCCGCGCACTGCTTGAAGTCGACGGGACGTTCGGAATCGCCGTCATCGCCCACGACCGGCCGGGAGTGCTCATCGGCGCCCGTCGCGGTTCCCCGCTCGTGGTGGGGGTCGCCGAAGGGGAGTTATTCCTTGCTTCCGATGCTTCGGCTGTCGTGGCGCATACGAAAGATGTGATCTATCTCAAGGACAACAACCTGATCGAGCTGACCCCCGAAGGGTTCGACACGACCACGCTTGATAATAAAAAGATCAGCCCCGAAATCCATACGATCGAATGGAGCGTCGATGCGCTCGCCAAGGGCGGGTTCGATCATTTCATGCTCAAGGAGATTTTCGAACAGCCGGAGACGATTTACAACGCGATGCGCGGGCGGTTGCTGGTTTCGGAGGGGGTGGCGCGCCTCGACGGGCTCAACCTCGTGCTTCCGGAGCTGCGCGGTATCCGGCGGCTTGTTCTAGTCGCCTGCGGGACGAGCTGGCATGCCGCCCTGGTGGGTGAATACATGATCGAGGAGATCGCCGGCATTCCGGTGGAGGTCGAATACGCCTCCGAATTCCGCTACCGCAATCCGATCATCGAGCCGGACACCCTTATATTTGTCATAAGCCAATCGGGCGAGACCGCCGACACGCTTGCCGCGCTGCGGGAAGCCTCCTACAAGGGGGCGACGGTGCTCGGCATCTGCAATGTCGTCGGGTCGAGCATCGCCCGCGAAACGCACGGCGGCGTGTACCTTCATGCCGGGCCGGAAATAGGCGTGGCGTCGACCAAGGCTTTTACCTCGCAACTGACGGTACTGGCGCTGCTCACGCTGCTGTTAGGCAGGATGCGGCGGATATCCAACAGCGACGGGATTGCGGTGGCAAAAGCGCTTGAGGCAATACCGAAGCAGGTGCGTAAAATACTCAGGCAGAACGATACCATCAGGGAGATCGCGAAAATTTATGCGAAGCACAACAATTTTCTCTATCTGGGACGTTCGTACAATTTTCCCGTCGCGCTCGAAGGAGCGCTCAAGCTCAAGGAGATCTCCTACGTGCATGCGGAGGGGTATCCCGCCGCGGAGATGAAGCACGGTCCGATTGCGCTGATCGACCAGGACATGCCGTCGGTCGTGCTCGCGATCAAGGACAGCATCTACGACAAGGTTATCTCCAATATACAGGAAGTCAAGGCCCGCGGCGGCAGTGTCATCGCGGTCGCCACCGAAGGGGACCGCGAGATCGAGAAACATGCGCGCCATGTCATTTATATACCGAAAATCATACCCATGCTCAGCCCGCTGCTCTCGGTGATTCCTTTACAACTGCTTGCCTATCACATCGCGGCGCAGCGGGGGTGTGAGATCGACCAGCCGCGCAACCTGGCGAAAAGCGTGACGGTCGAATAGCGGTGTGCTTCTCAACCGGCTGTCGAAGCCATAACCGGAAGGTTTGTTATGAGTATCCATGCAGTGGTGACCACTGACGCGCCGATGCCGCTCGGCCCTTACAGCCAGGCCGTATGGTGCGCCGACCTGCTCTTCATTTCGGGGCAGCTGCCGCTCGATCCGAATAACGGCTCGATCGCCGGCGCCGCCATCGGGGACCAGACGCGCCGGACGCTCCGCAACCTTCTGGCGATCCTCGCGTCGCAGGGGCTTACCGCGCAGTCGCTTGTCAAAACGACGGTGTTCCTGCGCGATATGGCCCACTTTCCCGCGTTCAACACGGTCTACGAAGATGCGCTCGGCACTGCACGCCCCGCGCGGAGTGTCGTCGCCGCTGCCGGACTGCCGAAAAATGTTCTCGTTGAAATTGAGGCCGTCGCGTGCCGCTGAAGCGCAGGGAATACGAGGTGAAGCTTGAACTGTTCGA
>JAFGIW010000081.1 GCA_016929415.1 Chitinispirillaceae bacterium
GACGGGGTCCCGAACCACCGGCCTGAGGGGACGACCGTCGATAACCACCATTTCGTCACCGGTTCGGGAACCGACGGCAAGCTCTATCATTCAGGCTCAACCTGCGATGACTGGACTTCCGTAACAGCGAGCGGAAAACCGCGGTTCGGTTATTCATGGCCGAGAGGCAGTAGGGGACACTGGATATCCGGTATGTCCGTAGGGGGTTGCAAGGCCGGTATTCAAATCACCGAACAAAACGATGTGAACAATCCCATTATTGGCGCTGCCGGCGGTTACGGCGGTTTTTACTGCTTCGCGCTGAATCCATGAACTATATG
This sequence comes from Chitinispirillaceae bacterium, assembly GCA_016929415.1. Lineage (GTDB taxonomy): Bacteria > Fibrobacterota > Chitinivibrionia > Chitinivibrionales > Chitinispirillaceae > JAFGNB01. The sequence goes on from JAFGIW010000081.1 coordinate 321, forward strand.
ATATGATCGTGCCCGCCGACGGCGAGCCGATACCTGTCTCAAAACGGCAGGGTCCCGCTCCACGACCGCAGCCGTTTGTTGACGACAAGGACCGGACAAATTTTGCTCCGGAAATGCCATAGCCGGCAGGTGTGTGCCCGGGGGAAAAGAGGCCGGTTGCGCCCCATGCCCCCCTCCCTCCCAGCAATTTTTTCCCTGCCCCGGCAAAAAAATCCGCCCTCTTATCGGCAAAATTTTCACGAACTTGAATAAATAATCGTCTGAATCCTGCCCCGGACCGGATCCTTAACTTCTTCCGCCTTGAAAATCATAGCGTTGCAGAAATTAAAAAATTGTCGGGTAAAATTACTTCAATCCAGAACCCTTTTGGCATCTTCCTTGCTTTTATTTAAGCGGATTAATGTGTTTTTTATCCAAAGGTATCTCTATGCTTGAAAAGATTCTTTTCAATAAGACCAGCCTTCCACTCCTCTCCCGGACCATGGATGCGGCGATGTTGCGCAGCCGGGTGATTGCCAATAATATCGCGAATGTGACCACTCCGGGGTATCGGAGGGTCGAGGTGTCGTTTGAGGAGCAGTTGCGTACGGCGCTCGACCGTACCCGGCTGCAGGGGGCGAAAACGGATGATCAGCATCTGGACATGGGGCGCAAAAACCTGTCGGAGGTGAACGCCGAGGCGTATCATCCGTACGATCCGACCCAGCCGAGCGGGGTCAATAATGTCGATATCGATATGGAAATGGCGAAACTGGCCGAAACACAGATTCAGTACAATTTTGCGGTCAAGTTCGGCCAGGGGATGTTCAGAAAGCTCAATGCGGCGATACAGGGTAAATCAATACAGATATAGTAAAGGGGTAACGTATGCCGTTGGCGGGGATTTTTTCGGGGCTTGAGATCAGCGCATCGGGAATGCGGGCGCAACGGATCCGTCAGAACGCCATTTCGTCGAATCTCGCGAACGCGGAAACCAGCCGCACTGATGACGGCGGGCCGTACCGCAGGCAATTCGTCGTATTTACCGCTCAGAGTGATCAACGGGACGTGCGGTTGCTGAACAAAGAACCGGCGCTTCAGGGAGCGCAGACCGACAGCGGCCATTTTCCCATACCGCCTGCGAATTTTCCGCGCGACGAGCGGTTTTTCGGCAACGGCGTAGCGGTTGCGGAGATCCGGGAAGACTCGCGGCCGCCCAGGATGATGTATGATCCGGCGCATCCCGACGCGGACGAGCAGGGGTATGTGGCAATGCCGAATATCAACATCATCGAAGAAATGACCGACATGATCGCGGCCACGCGCGCCTATGAGGCGAACGTAACGGCTTTCAACGCGACGAAAAGCATGGCGACGCAGGCGCTGCAGTTATAGGAGTCTTTATGCGGACAGGCATCATCGGCAGAGGGGAAGACTGGGTAAGATTCATGCAGCTGACAAATGACGCGCGGATGCGCAACGAGGGGCTTGTGGGGAAAGCGGGAGTGAAGCGGACGGCTCAGCTGCCGCCGGCACCTGTGGTTGAAGCGTTGAAGGGTAAGATGCCTTCGTTGCAGGCACAGGCGAAAGGCGTATCGTACGCGACAAGGCAGTCCGCGGCGAACGTCAGAATTCTCGGGGGAAAGTTTGACGCATACGCGTGAACATGATAGACTGAAATGATACAATCTTTTAGTGAGGGAAGGGTCACATGAATCAGATCAATCCTGTCGGCCCGATCAGACAGCAGGGCGCGACCGAAAAAATGCAGGGCGTCAAACCGCAGGAAGGCGCTCCGTCATTCGCCGAGACGCTGCAGGGTTTTCTCAAGGACGTCAACTCGATGCAGGGAAAAGCCGACGAGTCGATCGAGAAAATGGCGGCGGGGGAGATCACCGATGTGCATCAGGTGATGTCCACGGTCGAGGAGGCGAATGTCGCCTTCAATATGATGATGGAGATCCGCAACAAGGTGATGGATGCCTATCAGGAGGTGATGCGGATCAGGTTGTAACCACCGGTAGCGCGTGGGGCGTACTCCCGCAAACGGCGTACGGCACTACCGGATAACATCGCGCATACAAGGGAGCGGACACGATGTCTGAATTTTTCAAGCAGGTCGTTACACAGCTTGCCGCCGTGTGGCAGCGGCTTTCACTCCAGCAGAAAATCGTCACGACGGCGCTGGTCGCCTTCACGCTTCTCGGGATGACGGGCCTCATACTGTGGTCGCAGAAAAGCGTCGGTAAAGAAAGCGGTTACCGGACGCTTTATTCAAATCTTGACGTTGAAGAGGCAGCCGCGATCACAGAAGAGTTGCAGAAGGAGGGCTACAAGTACCGGCTCGAAAACGAGGGCCGCTCCATAGCGGTCGAGGCGAAGCAGGTCTACGAGATCCGCATGACGATGGCGCGCTCCGGGCTGCCGCGGCAGAGCGGTTTCGGGTACGAACTTTTCGACAAGACCAACCTCGGCATGACCGATTACGTGATGAAACTCAACTCCCGCAGGGCGCTCGAGGGGGAGCTGCAGCGCACCGTCGAAGGACTTGAGGAGGTAAAGAGCGCGCGCGTTCATATCGTCATTCCAGAACCGACCATTTTTCTTGACAATAAAAAAGAGGCGAAAGCCTCGGTCGTGATCAGATGCGCAACCGGCCGGGATCTCAACAAGGAACAGATCAGGGGAATCTCACATCTGGTGTCGTCGAGCGTGGACGGGCTCAGGCCGGAAAATATCTCCATTGTCGATTACGGGGGCCGCCTTCTTTCCGATCCGTTCGGCGGCGATGAAGACGCGATCGCGGGTTCACGCAATATGGAGCTTCAGCAGAACGCGGAAAAGTACCTCGAGAACAAGGTGAATCAGATATTAGGCGGCGTTCTGGGGCCGTCGAAGGCGTTTGTCAAGATCGCCTGTGATCTCGATTTCGACCGCGTGGAGAGGTCCCTTGAAAATTACGACCCGGAGAGCAGGGTGGTCCGTTCGGAGGAACGCATCGATGAAAACAAGAAAAACGCTCCCGACGGCGACAACCAGCGGGAACGGTCGCTTACCAATTATGAAATCGACAAGACCGTCCAGCATGTGATCGGCGAGGTGGGCAACATAAAACGGCTGACCATATCGGTTGCCCTCGACGGCCGCTACGAAAAGGGCGACGACGGGAAAATGAACTTCGTCGCCAGAACGGCCGAAGAGCTCCAGAACATTGAGGACATCGTCAAAAACGCCGTGGGGTACGATCTCTCCCGCGGCGACCAGATCACCGTATCCAATGTCAAATTCGACAATGAGTTTCTGCGGCAGGAACAGATTGATATGCGCAACAGCGACCGGTGGCAGCTCGGGATAACAATTGCCAAGTACGCGCTCGGGTTCATTATTGCCGTTCTCTTCATATTCTTCCTGCGATCGCTGGCAAAGACCGTTGCGGAAGCAATGAACCCGCCCGTGCCGGCGCTCGAACAGCTCGGCCTCGAAGAGCCGGTTGTCCAGGAGGCGCCCGAGGAAACACGTCGCAGTTCCGAAATTCTCGAACGGGTCGAAATGCTGTCGCGTGAAGAGCCGGTGAATATCGCGCTCATCATTAAGCAGTGGCTGAGCGAAGGATCGGTCAGTAAACACAGCAAGAAACAGCAGTGAGCTTGTCGACCCGCGATCCGCAGGATATAATTGGAGAAGCAACGGAGACCGGTAAATCGATGGCACTGAAGGATGATAAGGACAGGCGGTAATGGCAGTCACCGGCAAGAAAACGAAAGAGGATGAAAAGACCGGCGGTTTCTATCGTGACAATTACGACATAAGGCGGGCCGGCGAAAGGAAAAAAATAGACATTGCAGGTCTTCCGGGACCGACCAAAGCGGCCATCGTGATGGTGGCGCTCGGTCCGGAGGCGTCATCCCAGATCTTTAAAAACCTTGAAGAACAAGAAGTAGAGCGTCTGTCAACAGAGATCGCGCGGCTCGACAATATATCCCATGAGATGCGCGAAGCCGTGCTTGAAGAGTTCCATACGATCGCCATTGCGCACCAGTATGTAACTCAGGGCGGCATAGATTACGCCCGGGAAATTCTGGAGGCAGCCCTCGGCCCGCGCAAGGCGAAGGAAATCCTCGAAAAAGTCCAGCAGACCATCAGGACTACCGGTTTCAACCTCCTCGAGAACGTCGACCCGAAGCAGCTTGTCAATTTTATCCAGAAAGAGCACCCCCAGACGATCGCACTCCTTCTGGCGCATATGGAACCGAAGAACGCGGCACCGGTGATCTCTTCGCTTCCGCAGGAACTTCAGGTCGACGTGGCCACGCGCATCGCGACCATGGAGAGTATTTCTCCCGATACCCTCGACCAGGTGGAAGAGGTGCTGGTCAGCCAGATCAAATCGCTTTTCGGTGGGGATGTCTCCGAGATCGGCGGCATCAAGGCGGTAGCTGAAATGCTCAACTGTGTTGACCGGGGGGCGGAGAAGAACATCCTCGGCAACCTCGAACGGGAGAACCCCGAGCTGGCGACAGAGATTAAAAACCTCATGTTCGTCTTCGAGGACGTACTGCTTCTCGACGACCGTTCCATGCAGCGGGTGCTCAAGGAGGTCGATACCAAAGACCTGTCGATGGCGCTCAAGGGTGCGTCGGAAGAGCTGCAGGAGAAATTTTTCCACAATATGTCAAGCCGTGCCGCTGAGATGATCAGGGAAGAAATGGAATATATGGGCCCGATCCGGCTCAAGGACGTCGAAGAGGTCCAGCAGCGCATCGTCGATGTGATACGGCGTCTCGAAGAAGAGGGAGAGATAATCATCTCCGGCCGCGGCGGTGATGAGGATATTGTTGTATAACCGGCAGGTGAGAAATGAATTCTTCAGAGCTTTCCCCTGAAAACGTTTCCACGCTCATCGAGCAGGTGCTTAAGGCGAAAGATCCCTCGACCGTCGGACTGAAGCATATTCTGCGGAAGAAAGAGGAGGGGCGCAAGGACTACCCCTTGCGGGGGGTCGTTCTGGAGGAGTTTTCCACGCCCGGGAAAGAATCAAAAAAACTGAGCGCGGAAGAGCGGCGTGTTCTTGAACTGGAAAAAAAGGTGGCCGACCTTCAGATCGCCCTGAAACGGCAGCGGAAAGCGGCGGCCGATGCCGTGCAGGCGTCTTTTACAAAAGGAAATTCGGAAGGTTTTGCACGGGGGCATGCGGAGGGAACCGCCGTTATGACGGCCTCCTGCGAGATAAAGATTGATGCCCTGCAGCAGCGGATCGGCGACCTGCTTGAGAAACTCGAATCCTCGAAGCGGTCGGTCTTCAGCAACGCCGAGAATCTGCTCCTCAAACTCTGTTGTGCGATGGTAAAAAAAATCATCGATCGTGAAGTATCGGTGCATCAAGACATCGTGCTCGGGGTGCTGAAACGGGCGCTTACGTATATCGGGCACCATGAAAAAATGGTGGTGCGGGTCGCACCCGACGACCTTGAGTTGGTAGCGCAGCGGAAGGATTTCTGGTTTCCCGTGGCGCAGCGGCTCAGGGATATCACCATTGAGGCCGATGCGCGGATTGAACGGGGCGGGTGTATCGTCGAGTCGAACGCGGGACTGGTTGACGCACGGCTCGGTGTCCAGTTCGAGGAGCTTGCGGGCCTCATCGAGAAAATCTGGAACGAAGTGACCTCGGCGGCGGAGCGGGGCGCGGCTGATGACCTGCCGGAAGGCAAGGCCCCCCCCGCACCGGCGAAATAGCCGGCTCGCCGGAAATTTCCATGATGCACGGGATGCCGCGCGGGCGGTGTGGAACGTAAACTTCGGTACGATTATGTCGCATGACTATGCTTTATCGCTTACCCCCTATCTCCATGCGGTGGCGCACAGCGAGCCGGTGCGGGTGCATGGAAAGATCACCGAAGTAATCGGGCTTTTAATCGAAGCGACCGGTCCGACCGCCTCGGTGGGCGATGTCTGCGTCATCGAACGGAGCGGCGTGCCGGTCGGCAAGGCCGAAGTGGTGGGATTCAAACTCGACCGCACCCTCCTTATGCCGCTCGGGAAGGTGGAAGGAATTCACCCGGGCCTCACGGTGGTTGGGACGAAACGGCCGCTGTCGGTGGGCGTGGGGAAGGAACTGCTCGGGCGGGTGCTTGACGGTCTCGGCGTGCCTATTGACGGACGCGGTTCGATACACACGCTTGTTCAGCGGTCCATCGCGGCAACAATCCCCAATCCTCTCAAGCGGCGGCGTATCACTGAGTCGCTCGAAACCGGCATCAAGGCCATCGACGGCATGGTGACTATCGGTAAAGGTCAGCGTATGGGTATTTTCGCCGGGAGCGGCGTGGGGAAAAGCATCCTGCTCGGGATGATGGCACGGCACTGCGTTTCGGACGTCAATGTGATCGCCCTGATCGGCGAGCGGGGGCGCGAGGTACGCGAGTTCCTGGAGCGCGACCTCGGAGAGGGCGGGCTTGCGCATTCGGTGGTGGTGGTCGCGACCTCGGACCAGCCGGCGCTCATCCGCATCAAAGGGGCGCTGCTTGC
>JAFGIW010000010.1 GCA_016929415.1 Chitinispirillaceae bacterium
ACCGGGTTCCCGATCGCCAAGTTCGCCGCGAAGCTCGCCGTGGGGTACACACTCGACGAGATCCGCAACGACATCACAAAAGAGACGCCCGCCTCCTTCGAGCCGGCCATCGACTACTGCGTAGTCAAGATCCCGAGATTTACCTTTGAAAAATTTCCGGAGGCCGATCCCGCGCTCGGGGTCCAGATGAAGTCGGTGGGAGAGACCATGGCGATCGGCCGGACCTTCAAGGAGGCGCTGCAGAAGGGGTTGCGCGGCCTTGAAATCGGCCGCAAGGGATTTGAACTCGTCCCGACCATCAAAAAATCGATGGAGGAGATTCTCGCCGCGCTCGCGACTCCGCTGTGCAACCGCCTGTTTCTTATCCGTTATGCACTGGAGCGCGGATGGTCGGTCGATGAGATCGCCCGGGCGACGAAGATCGACCCGTGGTTCATCCACAACCTGAACGATATCTTTTTATTTGAGAAATCGCTTCCGGCGGACCTCCTGACGCTGCCGACCGAATCGCTCCGGTCGATCGTCAGGGAAGCGAAGCGATACGGTTTTTCCGACGCGCATCTCGCGGCGCACTACTCTACGAATGAGGCTTCCTTCCGGGAGACGAGAAAAAAGCTCGGCATCGTCCCGACCTACAAACTGGTTGACACCTGCGCCGCGGAATTCGAGGCGTACACCCCCTACTACTACTCCACCTACGAGCAGGAGGATGAGAGCGCGCCGAGCGGAAAACGGAAAATCGTCATTCTGGGCGGCGGCCCCAACCGCATCGGTCAGGGCATCGAATTCGACTACTGCTGCTGCCAGGCCGCCTTCGCCATGAAGGATCTCGGGTACGAATCGATCATGGTGAACTCCAATCCCGAAACGGTGAGTACCGACTACGATACATCGGATAAACTTTATTTCGAACCGCTCACCTTCGAAGACGTGATGAACATAATTGACAATGAGAAACCCGCCGGGGTGATCGTGCAGTTCGGCGGACAGACGCCGCTCAATCTGGCGAAACGGCTCAAGGAGGCCGGCGCACCTATCATCGGCACCACGGTTGAAGCGATCCAGCGGGCGGAAGACCGCGACGAGTTCGCCGCGATGATCACCAAGCTCAAGCTGAACCAGCCTCCCAACGGGATGGCCGTTTCGATCGACGAGGCGGCGAAAGTCGCGCGCTCCATCGGCTACCCCGTTCTGCTGCGGCCGTCGTTCGTCCTCGGCGGACGGGCGATGAAGATCGTTTACGACGAGGAGGACCTGCGGGCCTTCATCGACGAGGCGCTGGAAGCGTCGGAGAACCGGCCGGTGCTCATCGACAAGTTCATCGGCGACGCGATCGAAGTTGACGTGGATGCGGTGAGCGACGGCAACAGTGTAATGATCTGCGGCATCATGGAGCATATCGAGGAGGCCGGCATCCACAGCGGCGACAGCGCCTGCGTGCTGCCGCCCCATACCCTCTCCGACGAACTGATCGCCGAGATCAGGAGGGTGACGATCGCCGTCGCGACCGAACTCGGGGTGGTGGGGCTCCTCAACATCCAATTCGCGATCAGGGAGTCGTGCGTCTATGTCCTCGAAGTCAATCCCCGGGCGTCGCGGACGGTGCCGTTCGTCAGCAAGGCGACCGGCATCCCGTGGGCGAAGATCGCCGCCAAACTCATGGCGGGGAAGAAACTGAACCAGCTCGAGGAGGCGGTCGAGCGGCGGATCGACTACTTCGCCGTCAAGGAGTCGGTGCTCCCCTTCAGCAAGTTCCCCGGCGCCGACATCATTCTCGGCCCCGAAATGAAATCGACCGGCGAAGTGATGGGGCTCGACAAGGATTTCGGACTCGCCTTCGCCAAGTCGCAGGACGCTGCGGGCAACAATCTCCCCCGCAGGGGCGCGGTCTTCATCAGCGTCAGAAACAGCATGCATCGCAACATCATTTTCATGGTGAAAACCATTGCAGCCCTCGGATTTAAAATTTACGCGTCCGAAGGGACCTGCCGCGTGCTGCGATCGAACGGCATAAATGTCAAGATGGTTCCCAAGATCGGCGAGGGGAAACCCGACATCGTCGACCTGATCAAAAACAACGACATCGACCTGGTCATCAATGTTCCGGCGGACAAGAAGTCGCAGATGGACTCCAAACCGATCCGCAGCGCGGCGGTGCTGCAGGGCGTCACGTACATCACGACGCTCGAAGGCGCCCAGGCGGCAATCAGCGGCATGGATGCGCTCGAACGAACGGGGTTCTCGGTGAAGCCGATCCAGGAATATATCGACTTTTCACCCGGACGGGACCGCCGGTACAAGCGCGATATCACGATCCGTAAATCACTCTGGCACTGAATCGGGGGCGCAGAAAGATTCGCCCTCTTTTTGTAACCGTTATCGACACGGAGAGAGCACATGACCAAATATATTTTTGTAACGGGCGGCGTCGTTTCATCGCTGGGGAAAGGGATCACCGCGGCATCGATCGGTTTGCTCCTCAAGTCGCGGGGTCTTCGCGTCATCCACCAGAAGTTCGATCCGTATCTCAACGTCGATCCCGGAACCATGAACCCTTACCAGCACGGCGAAGTCTACGTTACCGACGACGGCGCGGAAACCGACCTCGACCTCGGTCATTACGAACGTTTCACCGGAATCACCACCACGCGCAACTGCAACTATACGTCGGGCCGGATTTACGATTCGATCATCGGCAAGGAACGGCGAGGCGATTATCTCGGCGGCACGGTCCAGGTCGTTCCCCATGTCACGACCGAAATCTGCGACAGCATCCGCAGCGTGGTGACGCCCGACATCGACGTTGTCATCTGCGAGATCGGTGGGACGGTCGGCGATATCGAAAGCCACCCCTTCCTCGAAGCGCTGCGCCAGTTCAGGCAGCAGACGGGCCGCGGCAATTCGCTGTTCATTCATGTGACGCTGATTCCCTATCTCGAGCGTGCCGGAGAGGTGAAAACCAAGCCGACGCAGCACTCCGTCGGGCGGCTGCGCGAAATCGGCATCATCCCCGATATTCTCATCTGCCGTTCCGAAAAGCACCTCGACAAGGAAGTCCGCAAAAAGCTCTCGCTCTTCTGCAACGTGGACGAGGAGGCGGTTATCGAGGCGATGGACGTGCCGAACACCATTTACGAGGTGCCGCTCGAATTCGCCGCGCAGGAACTCGATACCGTGATCATCGACTCGCTCGGCCTGCGCGCTTCGCGGCGCAACCTGAAACTCTGGCGCGATTATGTCGACCGGGTAACCAGCGCCGAACGGGAAGTATCGATCGCTATTGTCGGCAAATACAGCGAACTTCTTGACGCTTACAAATCGATTCACGAATCGCTCCAGCATGCGGGCGCCTTCCACAACGCCCGCGTCAGGATCGTCAGTGTTTCCGCCGAGGAGATCGAACAGAAAGGCCCCGCGGAGGTCATCAGCGGGTGCGGCGGCATTCTGGTGCCGGGAGGTTTCGGCAGCCGCGGGGTCGAAGGAAAAATTCTCGCCGTCCGGTACGCACGTGAAAACAACATCCCCTATTTCGGCATCTGCTACGGCATGCACGTGGCGGTCATCGAATTCGCGCGCAATGTCCTGCATCTCAAAGAGGCCGATACCGCCGAGAACAACCCGGCGACACCGCATCCGGTCATTCATCTCATGGAAGAGCAGAAACGTATCATGAACCTCGGCGGCACGATGCGGCTCGGTGCGTTCCCCTGCAATCTCGCCAAAGGCTCCTTTATCCGGAAGATGTACGGAAAAGAGCAGATCAGCGAGCGGCACCGCCACCGCTTCGAATTCAACAACGACTATCGCGAAGGGTTCGAAAAGGCGGGAATGGCGCTTACGGGCATTTCACCCAACGGCCTGCTCGTCGAAACTGTCGAGATCCCCGATCATCCGTGGTTTATCGGCGTGCAGTTCCACCCGGAATTCAAATCGCGCCCCATCGATCCACACCCGTTGTTCAAGGGATTCGTGGGGGCGAGTCTGGCGGGGAAGGGGAAGCAATGCGAATAGACAATAGTTAATATTCCATAACACCTTTTCAAACGGCATTGAAATGCACCCCCGTCACCGCTCTTCCCGAAGGGTCGGCATTATGTGCGAAACTCCTGTCCCATGCGATTGCCGCCGGCGTGCTGCAGGCGATGCTCGGGCCTCCCGGCACGCAGGCTGCGGCGGATTCGCCGGGAAAATGGGATTCGAAAATCTCACGGTAATAATACGCCTCTTTGGTTGCGGGTGTATTGCAGGGAAACCGGTAGGGGGCATTTTTCATCTGAGTATCGGTTATCCGTGTTTCGGCGGTCGCCTTCAGTGAATCGATCCAGCCGTACCCAACGCCGTCGGAAAACTGCTCTTTCTGCCGCCAGAGAATTTCGTCGGGAAGATGGCCCTCGAAAACTTTCCGAAGGGGATATTTCTCCATTCGGCCGGGGGCGACCATTTTTTCGGCGGGATCGAATGCCATGGCGACGTCGAGAAACTCCCGGTCAAGAAACGGCACTCTCGCCTCAACGCCCCATGCCGCCGCGGATTTATTGGCCCGCAGACAATCATACTTATAAAGCATGTCAAGTTTCCGGACCGTCTCCTCATGGAATTCCCTCGCATCCGGCGCTTTATGAAAATAGAGGTATCCGCCGAAAATTTCATCGGCCCCCTCGCCCGAAAGAACCATCTTGATGCCCATTGCCTTGATCCTGCGCATCATGAGGAACATGGGTGTCGAGGCACGTATGCTGGTTACATCATAGGTCTCGATATGATAGATGACGTCGCGGAGTGCGTCGAGTCCCTCCTGGACGGTGAAAACGAATTCATGATGCACGGTACCTATCGCTTCCGCGACTTTCCCGGCTTTTACGATATCCGGCGAGCCGTCGAGTCCGATGCAGAAAGAATGGAGACGCGGCCACCACGCTTCAACCGCGTCGTTTTCCTCGATGCGGTTGCGGGCAAAGCGCTGTACTATTGCGGAGATAATTGAAGAGTCCAGTCCGCCGGAAATGAGAACTCCATAGGGCACATCGGACATGAGCTGCCGATGCACTGCAGCCTCAAGACCTTTTTTCAATGAGCCGCCGTTCAACGGGATGTTTTTCACCGCATCATAATCGCGCCAGCCGGGGTGGTAATACCGTACCGGCTGTTTCTGCCGCTTTGTCAGATAATGGCCGGGCGGGAAATCTTCGATGGTCCGGCAGAATCCGATAAGCGCTTTCATTTCGGAAGCGACATGGAGGTTGCCGTGTTCGTCGCGTCCCGTGTACAGCGGGATGACGCCGACGGGGTCGCGGGCGATGAGAAAATCATCCGTCCGTTTATCATAAAGAACAAAGGCGAAAATACCGTTGATTCTGTTGAGAATGTCGCTTCCGTATTTCTCATACAGGGGGATGACGGGCTCGCAGTCCGACGATGTCCTGAACGGGTAGTCGGGAAATTCATCGCGGATTGCCTTATGGTTATAGATTTCACCGTTCACCGCAAGTACGATGGTGTTGTCGTGGTTCACCAGCGGTTGCGCGCCGTGGTCCACATCGACAATGGAGAGCCTCTCGTGGGCCAGCACGGCGTTTTCATCGGAATAAACGCCGCTCCAGTCGGGCCCCCGGTGCCGCAGCAACCGTGCCATTGAAACGGCCCGTTCACGCAGCTCAGTCGGATTGCTGTGAAAATCGAGGATGCAGGCTATTCCGCACATGATGCTTTCCTTTGCGATTCTATGAGGTATACAATGCCATTCGGTACGGTTGTCAATACTTCCAAATGGAGACAATCCGCCGATCCATACATGAAAATGCAATCCCCATGCCATTGAGAATCCGTGATTATAGCGAAGACCCGCGGTTTTACCGTATCCGACGGCACAAAATTGTCACTGCCGATACGATTTTGTTGCCGCGGCACACCCGCCGACCGGCAACCGCCCGGCGGCGGGACATTTAATAAAGATCAGCGATCCGTTGGTGGCATGGCAGTTGCAAATAAAGAGAATATCCGACGGAAAACCAATATTACCCCGCAAGGAGGGAGGGATTATGAAAAGTATAGCGAGCGGCATGTGTCTGATGATTTCCGTCGTGGCGGCACCGGCGTTTTCCGCTCCCGGAATATCTTTCAGCGGGTATGGTGACGCCGACGTCTGGGGGAATTTTACCGGGAACTACTATGCCAACAGCGAACTCGATCTCGGGATGGCGTTGTCATTCAGTGAAAAACTTTCCGCCCATGTCTACGCGACCGTCTGGTCGGCGAACGGCGAACATCCCGGAGGGATTCCCGCCCGGTACGCGCCGCCCGACGAACGGTGGCTCTCGGTGCTGTTCGACGGATTCGACATCACCTACGCGACGAAGTTCGGTACGTTTACTGCGGGCGACCTGGTGTATCAGTACGGCAAATTCAATTATTATTTCTACAAAAGGTTGAGCATGATCACCACCGAGAGTTTCACGCGCGGGCTGAAATATTCCATCGGCAATGAAATGGCGACGCAGGAACTGCTGCTGGGGATCGCCGATAAAAACGGCAGTACCTCGGATGTCCAGGGGGTAACGAATATTGCCATGGGGAAAGCGCATTCGGTCGGTTTTTACTATGGGATGAAGAATGACGCGATACTCGATTTTTCCGCCGGCACCGATGCCTACGCCGGCGTCGAATACCTCGGCAGTTTCGGCGAAGCTCTCTCCGTCAAGGCCGACGCCGGGTTTATGAATCTGGCGGGCGACAAACGATCGAATGTTGTTTTACTGCTGTTCGAGCCGGTCCTGACGCTGGGCAGATTCACGACGGCTTTTACCGGGTACGTCATGATCGACAACGACACGCTCATCAACAGCGCATCCCTGCTGAGACTCGGCGACGAGATGTTCTTCTATCTCGAACCGGGGTACACCTTCAACGACTATGTGGGCTGCGGCCTTCCCATCGAGTATCATGCGGCCGACATGGCGAACGAAAACGACAACGCCGTATGGGTGGTGCCGGCCATATACATATATCCCTTCGAAAAGATCCGGTGGCGGATCTGGGGACAGGTGGTCAGGTACATGGCGGACAGTCAGAAAAACGATTACGGCATTGGTTCGGAGATCATCGTCACCTTCTGATGCAAGTTAACATTTTAACCAAGGAGGCTATGGTGCTTAAAAAACGGTTGCCGGTCATTACCGCAAGCAGTCTTGCCGCGGCGGCGCCCCTTTTCGCCGATGACGGCGGCATCAATCTCGTCGACACCATGTGGGTGCTGGTAGCGTCGTTTCTGGTGTTCTTCATGAATGCCGGATTCGCCTTTGTAGAAACCGGTTTCACCCGTGCAAAAAACACCGTAAACATTCTCGCAAAGAACTTTATTGTTTTCGCGGTCGCCGCGATCGCCTTCTGGGCAATCGGTTACGGATTCATGTTCGGCAAGGGGAACGCGATCATCGGCGCGAGTTCGTTTCTCGTGGGTGAAAAATCGACTGCACCGGTATCCAACATCCCGGTATTCGCGTTTTTCTTTTTCCAACTCGCCTTTGCCGCGGCGGGATGCTCCATCATTTCCGGCGCGGTGGCGGAGAGGATCAAGTTTCTCTCGTTCATCATTTTCGGCATCGTGATGGTCGCCGTCATCTATCCGCTTGCCGGGCACTGGATATGGGGTGGAGGATGGTTGGGCGCACTCGGTTTCCACGATTTCGCCGGATCCACCGTCGTGCACTCCGTCGGTGGATGGTGCGCGCTCACGGGAATTCTCTTGTTGGGCCCGCGCATCGGAAAATATCTTCCCAACGGTAAGTCGAAAGCCATCCCCGGCCATTCCATTCCGCTGGCAACGCTCGGCGGGTTCATTCTGTGGTTCGGCTGGTTCGGATTCAATCCGGGAAGCGAACTTGCCATGGACGCCAATGTACCTCGTATCGCGCTGACCACGGCACTCGCCTCCTGTACCGGCGTCGTGAGCGCCATGATCACCTCGTGGATTCTTGGCGGAAAACCTGATCTTTCGATGATCATCAACGGCTGTCTGGCGGGACTTGTCGCCATTACGGCTCCCTGTGCGGTCGTCACCACCGTCGGGGCCGTCGTCATTGGTCTGATTGCAGGTACGATCGTGGTGTTTGCCGTCTACTTTTTCGACAGAATGCGTATCGACGATCCGGTGGGTGCGCTGTCGGTGCATTTGGTCAATGGAATCTGGGGAACAATCGCCGTGGGGCTGTTCGCGGCACCCGGTTATGTCAGTAACGTCACCGGTCTTTTTTACGGAGGCGGATTAACGCAATTGAAGGTGCAGACGATCGGTGTCGCCGTCGTGGGAGCGACCGTTGTCCCCGCCTCGCTGCTGTTGTGGTTCCTGATCAAAAAAACGGTCGGAATGCGGGTCTCCCGCGAAGAGGAGATTAACGGACTGGATATCGGAGAAATGGGAATTGAAGGATACAGCAGCTTCCAGATTTTCACGACCGAAAACTAAAGCCGATGCTGCTGAAAAACCGATTTTCTTGAAAAGGAGCTATTTATGAAACTTATTGTAGCAGTCATCCAACCGGGAAGGCTTCCCGATGTCAAAAAAGCCCTTTTTGACGCCGATGTCCGTAAAATGACCGTGACGAACGTCATCGGATGCGGACAACAGGGAGGGTATAAGGAAAATTATCGCGGCAGCGTCATCGAGGTCAATCTCCTGAAAAAAGTCCGTTTTGAAATCGCGGTGAACGAAAATTTCGTCGACCCGACGGTCCAAGCGATCATCAAGGGCGCCCGGACAGGCAACATCGGCGACGGCAAGATATTCATCATCGACCTGCCACGGTGCATACGCATACGCACCGGCGAAGAAGGGAGCGAGGCGATAGGATAAACCGTCCCCCCGTTGCCTGTTGCCCGGCCTCCGGTGCAAGCCGTCTTACGCGCCGTTTAATTGAACAGCGTTCGTCCTGTTCTCATTTATTAAGTCGTACGCCGCGCTGCCGAACGCTTTTTCATTAAGACACCGGCAGCAGGCGATCGGTGCGGAAACGACTTTTTTATCGCGCATCATGGCGCGGGCGGTCCGGAATTTCTCATTGTTCCAGATGGCCGCGAACGATTCCTTCTCGAGGGTTCCGAAGTCGGTACTTCCATGAAACAGATGACAGCAGGGCGAAATGCCGCCGTCGACATTGATCACCGGATTGTTCCAGAGGAAGCCGCACGCCTTTTCCGGCCGATCCTTTTTTTTGATCAATCGAATTCTGTCATAATGAGTTTTATCCTCATCCACCGGCAGCCACTCCCTGCGCTGCGCTTCATCGGTGATGTCGAAAGTCATGGGCTGCGGGAAAAAGATCGCCCCGATCTTTTTCGCATACGCCGCAACCAGTCCGTATTCATGCTCGTTTTGACGCTGCATGAGAAACTGCAGGACGACCCGGGGCGTTGTGGAACCGCGCCGACGCCTTGCCGTGATGACGGTTTCGATCGAGTGCTTCACGCGCTCCACATCGCCGCCCGCCCGGTAGGAGGCGTACGCCTCCTGCGAAAAGCCGTCAAAGGAAAACACCAGCATGTCCAGGCGGCTTTCCACGCAGGAATCGCCGAAAGAATCCTCCCAGACGTTGCCGTTGGTGTTGACCTGAACGGCGATTCTCCTGGCCTTTGCATAGGTGATCATCCGGAACAGGTCGGGATTTAAAAACGGTTCGCCGTAATTGAACAGCTTGATCCGATAGAGATAGTCGGCCAGCGGATCGAGATAGCGTCTGAAGTTGTCGTACGAAAGTTTCATCCGCTTCCGGGGCACCAGGCGCCGTCCCGTTCCGCAGAGAGGGCATTGCAGCACGCACATGTTTACCGGATCGATGAAAATCTCCCACGGCATGCTTCTCACCGTCACGGCGCACCTGTGCGCCTCCCGCTCAGACCACAGGAAGTTCAGCACCTTTTTCCACGTGGCATTGCGGCCGAACACGAACGCGTGACGTCGCCAGTAGCGGATGAGATAGGCGCCGTGCGCGAGCGCTTTCATCACAGCCTCCTATCGTTTTCCACAACGAACAGCAACGTGTCCGTGTACCGCCGCCGCAAACCAGGAATGAGCGGTACCACCGTCTCAAGCATTCCGTTGAAGAGAAACGGCATCCGTGTTCTGATATGATAAAGCCTTGCCAGGTGAAGAAAATGGTTCCCCAGATAGACGCGTTGCCGCACCGCGAGCCTGCACGCCGCGATTACGGCGGCAAGCTCCCTGTCGGTAAACGTAAAAAGATGGTCATCCCCGTCGGGACCGAACTGATGCCGTTCGATGGCCGCCCGGTCGGCGGCGACCGCGCTGAACGGTTGTTCCATGCTCAGCGCCGAGTTGTTGTTGGGTGTGGTGATGATGATGACCCCATGTGCGGTCAGCAGTTCAGCCGCATGGGTAAGAATCCGTTCCGGCCATGCGCAGTGTTCAAGCAGCTCACCCAGGATGACCGCATCGAACGTTCCGCTTCGGAAAGGAAGCGCATCGGCGCTGGCGTGCAGC
The DNA here is from genome assembly GCA_016929415.1 of Chitinispirillaceae bacterium. GTDB lineage: Bacteria > Fibrobacterota > Chitinivibrionia > Chitinivibrionales > Chitinispirillaceae > JAFGNB01. Next base: position 10,493 of record JAFGIW010000010.1, read on the forward strand.
CACTGAATCGCCCCCTTATCATACTTCAATCTGCCGTAGGTAAGATGCTCGAACACAATGTCAAGCGCCACGCTGTGAATTCCGGCTTCGGCGCAGCACAGCGCCATGTTTCCCTGCGCCGCCCCCACCTCCAGCACCCGGCGGCACTTTCTCTTCCGTATGATCTTTCCCACCATGCCGATCCTCCGGCGGTAATGCAGCGCATAGTAATCAACGGGACTCCTTCCGTAAAGCTCCCGTTCATCCTTTCGCTGCAGTTGACGGTGAAGCGGATTCTTCACGGCATTGGCGACGACTCTTTTCATGACGAATGGCTCCCGGGTAAAAAGCACGATTCGGTTCGGATAGCAAATTATACCATCCGATCGGCTGTCATACCATTACATCGGCGCTAGGGATGTGGTGATGAGTCGGTATGTTACTACGTTTATTCCCCCAACGCTCCAACCTCTTCCCACGACCTTTTCCGGCAGTATAAGATTTCTCCAATTGCCTTGAACCCCTTTCCTTCCTCCCATCCCGTGAGGTATTTTTCATCCGCACTGACTTCCACGCTGCTGCAGTACATTTCCGGGATTATTATGGAAAAGGTCTATACCCTGCTCAGCACCGGGCTTCCCGGTGTGGATGAAGTGTTGCGCGGCGTACGGCCGGGCGATAACATCGTCTGGCAAGTGGATTCCGTCGTGGACTATATCCCGTTTGTGCATCCCTTCTGCAGAAACGCCAATGCCGAGAACCGGAAACTCATTTACTTCCGATTCGCCGACCATGTGCAGCTCCTCCCCGCCGAGGTGAAAGCCGAAGTGTTCCAGCTCCATCCGGAGGATGGATTCGAAGATTTCATCGACGAAATTTTCGATACCATCGAGACTTTCGGTACCGGGGCCTGCTATGTCTTCGATTCGCTTTCGGAACTCGCGGTCGACTGGTACAGCGACCGGATGCTCGGCAACTTTTTCATGCTCGCCTGTCCCTACCTCTACGATTTCGAGACGGCCACCTATTTCGGCCTCATCAAGCATCTCCATACCGGCCTTGCCGTCAATGCGATCCACGACACGGCGCAGGTGGTGATCGATGTCTTCCGCAACCGCAACCGGCTCTACATCCATCCCCTCAAAGTGTACAAACGCCACTCCGCCACCATGTACATGCTGCATCAATGGGAGAAGCGCGGCGCGTTTACCCCGGTCAGGCGCAGCGGCGTCATCTCCGAAGTGCTCGCCTCGGCGCCGCAGCAGTGGCTCGATTTTTCCGTGCACCGTTTTGACGTCTGGACACGCACCTTCTCGAAGGCGCAGGAGGAGATCGAATCGTCGCTGCGCACCGGACGGGCCGTCGGCGACGACACACTGCTTTTCAAACGGCTGCTGCGCATGGCGGTCACCCGCGATCTGCGGCTTATTCAGCTCGCGGAGCGGTATTTCGACCTCGCCGACCTCGTGGATATCGGCAAACGGATGATCGGCACCGGGCTTATCGGCGGTAAATCGGCGGGAATGCTCATCGCCCGGGCGATCCTGCGCAGGAGCGACGCGAGATGGAACGAACGTCTGAGCGCGCTCGATTCGTTTTACATCGGCAGCGACGTGTATTATACCTATCTTATCCGCAACAACTGCTGGTGGGTCCGCCGCAAATGCCGCGACAGCGATTCGTTCTTCGACAGCGCGCAGGAGGCGCGGCAGCGGCTGCTCGCGGGTACGTTTCCCGGCGATATCCGGGAGCAGTTCGTCGAGATGCTCAATTACTTCGGCCAGTCGCCGATTATTGTCCGCTCGTCAAGCCTTCTCGAGGACGCCTACGGCAATTCCTTCAGCGGAAAGTACGAAAGCGTCTTCTGCGCCAACCAGGGAACCCCGCAGCAACGCCTTGAGTCGTTCATGGACGCCGTCCGCACAGTCTATGCAAGTACGCTCAGTAAAGAGGCGCTCTCCTACCGGGCGCACTGGGGGCTTCTTGACAAAGATGAACAGATGGCGCTTCTGGTGCAGCGGGTGTCGGGTTCCATCTACGGCACCCTTTTTTACCCGCAAATCGCTGGGGTCGGTTTCTCGTTCAACCCATACGTCTGGAGTGGCGATATCGACCCCCACGCCGGCATGCTGCGGCTTGTCTTCGGGCTGGGAACCCGCGCTGTTGACCGAAGCGAAGATGATTATACCCGTATCGTATCGCTCAGCGCACCCCTGCGGCGTCCCGAAGGTTCGTCCGACGAGATGCGGAAATACACCCAGCGTTTTGTCGACGTGCTCGACCTCGCGGCAAACCGGCATGTCACGCGGGAATTCGATGCGATCGCCGCCGGCGGCGGTGACGACCTTCCGCTCGACATGTTCGCGACACAGGATGAGGAGATCAGGCGGCGCGCCCGCGAATACGGACTGAAAAACGTTTTCCCCTTGGTGCTGACCTTCGAAAAACTTCTCGGCGAAACGACGTTCGCCCAGGACATGCGCGACCTGCTCGCGACCCTCGATGCGGCGTACGAGCACCCGGTCGACATCGAATTTACCGGCAACTTCCATGATGACGGGTCGCTCAAAATCGGCCTCGTTCAGTGCCGTCCCTTTCAGATCCGTCCGGCCCGCGAGCAGGCCGACCGCGACGGCTTCGTCGGTGGAAAGGAGGTCCTTAAGACATCGGGCCCGATCATCGGCAACAGTCTCGCCATTGCGCTCGACCGGCTTATTTACATTATCCCGTCGGTTTATAGCAGCCTTAACATGAGCGAACGGCACGCCGTCGCCCGCCTGGTGGGGCGGCTGGTCCATTGCAACGATAAAACCGCCGCACAACCCCAAACCATCATGCTCGTCGGTCCCGGAAGATGGGGAACGTCGAGTCCGTCGCTGGGCGTTCCGGTTACCTTCACCGAGATCAACAGGGTATCGGTGCTCTGCGAAATCGCCGTCATGCACGAGGGGCTTATCCCTGATATCTCGCTCGGCACCCATTTCTTCAACGACCTCGTCGAAATGGATATGCTGTATATGGCGCTTTACCCCGATCGTGAAGGATGTATTTTTAATCAAACATTCTTTGAGACAACCCGGAGTCGACTCGAAGACCTGCTCCCCGAAGCCGCCTCGTGGTCGCGGGCAATACGCGTTCTCGGCGGCGGAAAACCGCGGCTGTTCCTCAAGGTCGATGCACTCAAACAGACGGGAACGTGCTGTGCGGAGGAGGGATAGATTGTCTGCTTTGACGGTGGTGTCCCGTCGCGTCACTCCCGTGCAAACGGAAGTCCGGTCCATTTATTCTTTCTGGATTCCCGCCTTCGGCCGGAGGCGGGCGGGAATGACGGGGTCGATGCATGATGAATTATGCAACGTACGGGTGTTAACATAGCGAAGGCCGATCTTGCAATGAAACAACGGGGGCTCTACAATCCGCAGTTCGAACACGACGGTTGCGGCGTCGGCTTTGTCGTCAACGTCAACGGACAGAAAACGCACCAGATTGTTTCCGAGGGGATAACGATACTGAAAAACCTCGAGCATCGCGGTGCGGTGGGAGGCGACTCGAAAACCGGTGACGGTGCCGGGATGATGGTGCAGATACCGCATGAATTTTTCATCGGCGAATGCGACAAATTCGGTTTTCATCTCCCTGACGCAGGTGAATACGGTGTAGGCATGTTTTTCCTTCCGCACCGTAAAAAACTCCGCGGCAAGGCAATTAACATAATCGAAGCGACCGTTACCGCCGAAGGCGGCGCCATCGCCGGCTGGCGTGATGTCCCGGTAAGACCCGACTGTCTCGGAACGCTGGCAGAATCATCCATGCCGTTTATTGCACAGCTGTTCATTACTTTCCCGGACCTTTCCGGAGATGCACTCGAACGCAGGCTGTTTATCACCCGCAAATGCATCGAATCGACAATGCGAAAAGCATCCTGTTCACTTGAGATGTGCTATATCGTATCGTTCTCGTCAAAAACCATCACCTATAAAGGGATGTTCGTGGCGCCGCAGTTCGAATATTTCTTTCCAGACCTTGCCGACAACGCCTTTCAGAGCGCTCTCGCCGTCGTTCACCAGCGGTACAGTACCAATACCTTTCCGTCGTGGCCCCTGGCGCAACCGTTCCGCTGTCTGGCGCACAATGGAGAGATCAACACCTTGCGCGGAAACATCAATAAAATGATCGGACGCGAAAAAACCGTTTCTTCCCCGCTCTTCGGCGACGACATCGGCAAACTGTTGCCGATTGTCGATACGGCACTGAGCGACTCGGGTATTTTCGACAATGTATTCGAACTGCTCGCCTGGAGCGGCCGTTCGATGGAACATTCGATCATGATGATGGTTCCCGAGGCATTCGGGGCGAAATACCATATCAGCGAAGACAAACGGGCATTCTATGAGTACCATGCGGCGATCATGGAGCCCTGGGACGGTCCGGCGGTCGTCGTCTTTACCGATGGTGTCAAGGTAGGGGCGACCCTCGACCGCAACGGCCTCCGTCCGGCGCGGTACATCGTCACCAAGAGCGACAAAGTCGTCATGGCGTCGGAAGTGGGGGTCCTTGACATTTCTCCGGAGGACGTGCTCGAAAAGGGACGGCTCGCACCGGGAAAGATGTTCCTCATCGATACCGCCGTCGGCCGTATCATTTACGACAACGAGATCAAGGCGTCGATCTCACGCCGCAAACCGTACCGCCGATGGCTCGAAAACAGCCGCATCGAGCTCAAGGAACTCTTCGGCATTCCCGGCTCGGTTGACATCGACCATGAGTCGCTGCGGCAGCGGCAGGCCGCCTTCGGGTATACGCTCGAAGAGGTGGAATCCGTTCTTATCCCGATGGCCGAAAACGGACAGGAACCGGTTAGCTCCATGGGAAATGACGCAGCCCTCGCCGTGCTTTCGCCGCGGCCGCAACTGCTGTATAATTATTTTAAACAACTGTTCGCGCAGGTCACCAATCCGCCCATCGACCCTTACCGTGAAAACCTGGTGATGTCGCTTATGAGTTTTGTCGGCCGTGAAGGCAATCTGCTCGATGAAACGCCGAAGCACTGCCACCAGCTCAAACTTCCCCATCCCGTGCTCACCAACGACGACATGGCAAAGCTGTACAAGGTCGACGTCGACGGATACCGGTCGACCGTGCTGCCCATGCTCCTCGGCACGGCGGCGGGAGAAGCCGGACTGACCGATGCGCTTGACGATCTGTGCAGGAAAGCCGAACAGAAGGTCGACGAGGGGTACTCCCTGCTCATCATCTCCGACCGGAACGCTTCCGCGGAATTCGTTCCCATCCCGGCGCTTCTGGCGACCGCGGCGCTCCATCACCATCTGGTACGGGTTCAGAAACGGCATCTCACGGGGCTTATCATCGAGTCGGGAGAGGTTCGCGACGTTATGCACTTCGCCACGCTCATCGGCTACGGCGCGAGCGCCGTCAATCCGTACCTGGTCTTTGAAATCCTGGCCGATCTTAAACAACGGGGAAAACTCACTCCGCGGCTCGAAGTCGTTTTCGAACACTACATTACCGCCATCAAAAAAGGACTCCTCAAGGTCATGTCGAAAATGGGCGTGTCGACCATCCGCAGCTATCGCAGTGCGCAGATTTTCGAGGCAATCGGACTTGACCAATCGCTCATCGACCGTTACTTTCCCGGTACCGCTTCGCGCATCGGCGGTATCGGCATCGATGGTATCGCCCGTGAAGCGCTCGAACGTCATCGAAAGGCGTTTTCCCGCTCGAAAGAGGAGCTCGAGTTCCTCGCTCCCGGCGGTAATATCCATTTCCGGGCCTTTTCGGAAAAACACCTGTACAGCGCCGAGGCGATCACCGCCATCCATCAAGCGGTACGGGAGGAAAGCTTTAAACACTACCGGCGATACGCCGACCTTATCAACGACGCAGGGAAAAACCTCTGCACGCTCCGCGGTCTTTTCAGGTTCAAGGAGGCCGTGCCGGTACCCCTCGAGGAAGTGGAACCGGTCGAATCGATCGTCAAACGGTTCGTCTCCTCGGCGATGTCGTTCGGTTCCATCAGTAAAGAGGCACACGAAACGATCGCGATCGCCATGAACCGTCTCGGTGCCGCGAGTAATTCGGGCGAAGGGGGGGAAGACGAAGAGCGCTATCAGCCGCTTCCGAATGGCGACCTCAAAAAAAGCATGATCAAACAGGTCGCCTCGGGCCGTTTCGGGGTGACGATCAATTATCTCGTCAACTCCCGCGAACTGCAGATCAAGATGGCGCAGGGCGCCAAACCGGGTGAAGGCGGACAGCTTGCGGGGCTCAAAGTGGACGAAACCATCGCGAAGGTACGACATTCCACCCCCGGCGTCACGCTTATCTCTCCGCCGCCGCACCACGACATCTACTCGATCGAAGATCTCGCGCAACTGATATTCGACCTTAAAAACGCCAATCATCAGGCCCGGATCAGCGTAAAACTGGTTGCCGAATCGGGAGTAGGCACCGTGGCCGCCGGAGTAGCGAAAGGCAAGGCGGAAATGGTGCTCATCAGCGGACATGACGGCGGCACGGGAAACGCTCCGATCTCATCCATCAAGCACGCGGGCATCCCCTGGGAGATCGGCCTCGCCGAAACGCAGCAGACGCTCATACTCAACCACCTGCGCGACCGTATCACCGTGCAGGCCGACGGTCAGATGCGTACCGGCCGCGATATCGTGATCGCCGCGCTGCTCGGCGCCGAGGAGTACGGGTTCGGAACGGCATCGCTCGTTTCGCTCGGCTGCATCATGATGCGCAAATGTCACATCAACACCTGCCCGGTGGGCGTGGCCACGCAGGACCCGATCCTGCGGAAACGCTTCGCCGGCAGGCCGGAGCATCTCATTAATTTCATGAGATTCGTCGCCCAGGATACCCGTGAAATAATGGCGCGGATCGGTTTCCGTACCGTCAACGATATGGTCGGACGCGTCGACATGATCGATTCCTCCGCGGCGGTCTCCCACTGGAAGACACGTGGGCTCGACTTTACAAAAGTGCTCGCGCCCGTCGATGTCCCGGAGGGCGGAAGCCGCTTCCGCACCCGGGCGCCGGTGCACGACTTCTCGCTGTCGCTCGACGCCGAACTCATCGCGAAATCGAAAAAAGCAATCGACAGCAAGGAACGCGTCAGCCTTTTTGCATCGATTCGCAACTGCAACCGTACCGTAGGAGCGACGCTTTCGTCGGAGGCGACAAAACGGTACGGCGCCGCCGGGCTGCCGCCCGATACAATCGCCTGTAAATTTACCGGTTCGGCCGGCCAGAGTTTCGGCGCCTTCCTCGCGCCGGGAATCACCTTTGAACTCGAAGGCGACGCGAACGACTACTTCGGCAAGGGGTTGTCGGGAGGGAAACTGATCGTTTATCCGCCTAAAAGCTCCACCTTCCGGCCGCATAATAACATCATCACCGGCAACGTCAACCTGTTCGGCGCGACGGGCGGCGACGTGTTCATCAACGGGATGGCCGGGGAACGGTTCGCGGTCCGCAACAGCGGCGCCACTGCGGTGGTCGAGGGGGTCGGCGACCACGGGTGCGAGTACATGACAGGGGGGACGGTGGTCGTCATCGGCCGTACGGGCGTCAACTTCGCCGCCGGCATGAGCGGCGGTATCGCCTATATTCTCGACGAAGACCAGCTTTTCGATACAAAATGCAATCTTGAAATGGTCGACATCGAACCGGTCTCACTCGACCACGACCGCGCGTTCCTGCGCCGGCTGATCGAGCGGCATGTCGAATACACCGGCAGCGAACACGCGTCGCGGATACTGCGCGACTGGACCGAAATGGCGCCGCGTTTCGTCAAGGTCATTCCGATCGACTACCGCGATGTCCTCGAACGGCTCCGTAAAGCCGAATCCAAGGAAACCGACGTCGTTTCCCTGACCGAGGAGGTTTATTGATGGGAAAATTCACCGGCTTTCTCGACTATCCACGCATCGCCGGCACTTACCGTCCTGTGGAGGAGCGGATCGGACACTACCGTGAATTCACGGTCGCACCCGACGAGGAAACGTTACGGCAACAGGGAGCGCGCTGCATGGACTGCGGCATTCCCTACTGTCATGCGATCGGGTGTCCGCTTTACAATCTCATTCCCGAATGGAACGATGCGATTTATAAAGGCGACTGGCGCGAGGCGCTCGTTCGGCTGGAAGCGACCAATAACCTTCCTGAAATCACCGGAAGAATCTGTCCCGCTCCCTGCGAAACATCGTGTACGCTCTCGATCAACGGCGCACCCGTCACCATAAAACAGATCGAACTGGCCATCATCGAACGCGGATTTAAAAAGGGATGGGTGGTCCCGCGGCCTCCGCGTATCGAAACCGGCAGAAGGGTTGCCGTCGTGGGGAGCGGTCCCGCGGGACTGGCGGCGGCGCAACAGCTCAGACGGGCCGGGCATACGGTAACGCTTTTCGAACAATCGGAAAAAGCAGGGGGGCTTCTCCGGTACGGAATTCCCGATTTCAAACTGGAGAAATGGGTAATCGACCGGCGAATCGAACAGATGCGTGCCGAGGGAGTGCGGTTTGAAACGAATGTCGTCATCGGTGAAGACATCAGCGCCCGGTACCTGAAAAAAACCTTCGACGTCATCCTTCTCGCGCTCGGCGCCGGGGAGCCGCGCGATTTGCAGGTCCCGGGGCGCGGCCTTGAGGGCATTCACTTCGCCGGCGACTACCTCACGCAATCGAACCGCTGCATCGCGGGCGAAATCGGCGATCACGAACGACGTATTTCCGCAAAAGATAAAACCGTCCTCGTCATCGGCGGCGGCGACACCGGTTCCGATTGCGTCGGGACCGCGAACCGGCAGGGTGCGCGCAAAATCTACCAGTTCGAGATCATGCCGAAACCGCTGGAATGGAAAGAGGCCTTCAACCCGAACTGGCCGTTCTGGCCGACCATCCTGCGCACCTCAAGCTCACACGAGGAGGGGTGTGAACGCGACTGGAATATTCTGACAAAGCAATTTACCGGAAAGGACATCCGCGTCGAAGAGGGGCACTTTGCCCGTGTCGAATGGCAGCCGCAATCCGACGGCAAACCGTCGAAGATGGTTGAACTTTCCGGGAGCGGATTCACCCTTAAAATCGACCTCGTCCTCCTGGCGATGGGGTTTCTTCACGTCAGGCACAACAAGCTGCTTGAGGATCTCGAAGTCACTTTCGACAGCCGCAGCAATATTGCTTACAACGATCAATACGCCACATCTTCGCCGGTCGTCTTTACCGCAGGTGATGCGGGCATGGGAGCAAGCCTCGTGGTGCGCTCCATTTTTCAGGGGAGGGAGGCGGCGAAGGCGATTGATAATTATTTTTTGAGGTCTCCCGACCCCTGAATTCTTATTACTGACTATTGACTATGGAGCCAACCCTATGATTGATCACTCCCTCCACGAAGCTTGCGGCATCTTCGGGGTTTACAACCATCCGCAGGCGGCGCACCTGACCTACCTCGGGCTTTACGCCCTGCAGCACCGGGGCCAGGAGAGTTCCGGCATTGCCGTTGCCGACAACGACGGGATCACCCTCCATAAAGGGATGGGGCTGGTCAGCCAGGTCTTCAAACGCCACGAAAAACTGGATCTGCTTACGGGTACCTGCGCCATCGGGCACAACCGCTATTCGACCACCGGCTCATCGACGCTGATCAACGCACAGCCGATCGTCATCAACTGCCGTGCCGGCCGGATCGCCGGCGCCCACAACGGCAACCTTACCAATGCGGAACCGCTCAGAAAAAGGATGGTCGACGACGGATCCATCTTCACCTCCGCCACCGACACCGAGGTGATCATGCACCTCATCGCGCGTTCGAAAAGGAACACCATCAAGGCCATGATTCTCGACGCACTTTCTGAAGTCAAGGGATCGTTCTCCATTCTGTTTCTTACCGCCGGGGCGCTTTACGGCGCGCGCGACCCTTACGGGATCAGGCCGCTGATCATCGGCAGGCATGAGGGGAGCCACTTCCTCTCTTCAGAGACCTGCGCCCTGGACCTCGTGGGGGCGGAAATGGTGCGGGAAGTGCAACCGGGTGAAATCGTGCGTATCGATGCAAACGGCATCTCCTCCTTTACCATTCCGGCATTCGAGTCGACGACGCGCCTCGCCCAGTGCGTTTTCGAATTCATTTATTTCTCGCGTCCCGACAGTTTCGTTTTCGGGAAAAACGTCGACCGCGTCAGGCGTAAACTCGGACGGCAATTGGCAAAAGAACATCCGGCCCCCGGAGCGGATGTCGTCATCGGCGTCCCCGATTCGGCAACAACCGCCGCCCTCGGTTTCTCCGAGGCGTCGGGTATCCGGTTCGACATCGGTCTGATAAGGAATCACTATGTGGGCCGGACCTTCATCCACCCCGTTCAGGAGGCGCGCGACTTCGGCGTCAGGATCAAATTCAATCCGGTCAAGGGGGTTCTGAAGAATAAAAAGGTGGTTATCGTCGACGATTCGATCGTCCGGGGGACCACGATGAAGAAAATCATCAGCCTCATCAGGACCGCCGAACCGGCGGAAATCCATCTGCGGATCTCCTCGCCGCCGATCATCTGTCCGTGCTTCTACGGCATCGATATGCCGACAGAGGAGGAGTTGATCGCCAGTAGGCAGAGTCGTGATGAGATCAGAAAGTATCTCGATGTCGACTCGCTGGGGTATCTTTCGGTCGAGGGGATGCTCTCGGTAATGCCGGTGCCCGGGGAAAACTTCTGCACAGCGTGCTTTAGCGGGGAGTATCCGATCGCTAATTGACAGAAACGACACGGCGAACGGACATCAGCCCGCGCGGCCGTTTATTGTCTCAAATAAAATTCGGGAATCTCGATCGGAATCCAGACCTTCATCCTGCCCCATGAAAAAGGGATCCTCTTCATTGTTTCCGCCGTATCCCCTGCCGTGACGCCCTTTAACGAAAACAGCAGCGTATCGAAAATCGCCTCCTGCGTGCTCGGCACCGCCTTTATCGCGACGGTATCGGGAAGGATGAGCACCTTGCCGGTAGGGTAATCAAAACAGACCGGTGTCGGTGTTGTCTTGTCAATAATAATGCCGGTACACCGGGTAATTTTGAGAAACAAGGGATAAAAGTAGGCGCCCCTGGTGATTGTCCAGGAGAGCTGCGCATTCTTTTCCGGATCGTGCCCGCAGGTATCTAGTCTGAGCGTATCGAACGGAGAATCGAAAAATCTTCCCTGCCCCTTCACGGTGATCCGGGGAGGATCGTTCTTCTCGACCATGATGAACATCGCCCCGTGCAGCACATCCGATTGCCCGGCAGGATCGGTCACCGTGAGGTTGAGCACAACGGAACGGTCGCGAAACAGCTCGCCCGCAGGACCTGCAATGGAGAGCGCCCGCTTTGACGAATCGAACTCGACGGTCATCCCGCTGTCCTTCGCGGTGACTGCAACCGTCCATCGCAGCGCATCCTTTCCATAGGTCGCGGCGCTGTCGGTGATCGTCACCTTCTGGTCGAGATACACCGTATCGAATCGGCCGCCCTCGTTCACCGTCTGATAGAACGGAATGATCTTCGGGGGATAGACTTTCGGACCGCTGTAGTGCATGGCGATCCCGATTGCGGTGCGGTTACCTGCGGGGTCCCAGGCATCGAGCGTATCGACGGTTTTTCCGCTGTCGAGCTTATTGATGACGACCCGAACCGTATCGCCGTTCGAAAACGAGACCCGGCCGCCCCCGAACTTCACCGAATCGATTGCCCAGTTGTCGACCGCAACAGCCCGTAAGGTATCGGGAAGCTTGACAACCGTACGCACGGAATCATTGAACGGCGGCAATGGGGTGATTGCCGGGTGGACCGTATCGCGCACGATCAGGGTACAGAGCGCCGCGGCGCTCGTCTGACTGTCCTCATCCATGACGACCGCCGAAAAACGCACCAGCGTATCATGCAACGCGGTTAACAACGACACGGGTAACTCTTGACGTATGGTCGCCGCCGCACGCTCGCCGGCGTGGAATTGCTGCGTGTCGGGAACCGCGTTGCCCGAAATAAGGATATACGCCAGAAGGTTGCTGTCGGGATCGGCTGCAGTGAACCGCACAGCCGTCTGGCTGTCAACCATCGTGACGACGCGGGTTTGAGCGGCGGCCACCAAGGGAGTCGTCGAGAAGACATCCACGGCAGTGGACAACGAATCGACCCGGTCCCCTTTATAAATAAGCAGGGTGATGACGTATGACGCCGGTTCCGGCAGGTGCAGTGAAAACAGCAACGTCGTATCGTCATCCACGGCCGCCCCTGCAATCCTCTCGGGATTTCCGGAATTGACTGATTTGACCACTGTAAAGCTGTCGATGAATTCCGGGTACCGGACCAGCACCGTGCAGGGGTAGACGGAATTCACCGGAACCGTAACGGGAATGGCGGTGAGGGTCTGCCGGGTGACCCCCGCATTATCGATGGTACGGGGATTCTGCGGCAGTTCGCAGAAAAAACCGCAGAGGATCATCAGCATGATGACCACACCTGAACGACGCCCCCTCCGCTCCCTCATCTTCCGTCTTCCAGCCTCGACACCAGAAACTCCGGCATCTTTATCCTCTTCATCTTTTGCTGCGTCTTTTCGATGTTGTACGCCACACGCCGGTAGGTGAACTCGGCGGTTTCGGTGTCGAAAATACCGTAGCACGATTTCGGGTTGCGGTCGCGGGGTTGACCGACGCTGCCCACGTTGATGAGCAGGCGGGATCCTTCGATATCAGCGAGCCGGATGGCGGTATCCTGGTGAACGTAGAGCTCTTTCTGATTGTCAAGCACGATGATGATGGGAATGTGCGTATGGCCCACCAGGCAGATCTGGGTATCAAAAAATTGAAAGTTGAAAGCGGCCTCTTCAAGCGAGGTGATGTAGTACCACATGTTCGGTTCGTAGGGAGTGGCGTGAACAAGTGTCATCTGTTCGATTGATGATTTGAGTGGAAGTTCCGTCAACGCATCGATGATATCTTTCCGCAGCATCTTCGTCGTCCACTCGATGGCTATTTTGGCATGAATATTGAAATGCTGGGTTGAAAGCAGTTCCACCGCCGCGGCATCATGATTTCCAAGGAGTGTAACGGGACAATTTTTTGTAACCAGATCAACGCACTCATTGGGGTTGGCGCCATACCCGACAATGTCGCCAAGGCAGATGATCTCATCGATATGCTGGGTTTTCGTGTCATCCAGGACCGCTTCGAGCGCTTCTAAATTAGCATGGATGTCTGAAATAAAAGCATATCGCATCAGTTATCCGTTCTCCATGAACCGGAACGTACTGGACCCGACTTCAATTCTGTCCTTGTGCTGTAAGATATGCTGGCGCTTCGGTTTTCCGTTGATCTTGAGTTTACCCATGAGTTTATTGCTACTGATCAGGATACCTTCGGGCTGCACTTCAATAGCAACCTGATGCTCGCTGACCATGAATCCCGAAACGAAAATATCATCCTCTTCACTGCTGCCCATGGTGAGATATTTTTTATCAATTTTGTAGACGACATGCTTGTTGGTCTCTATAAGGACTGCCCCGCCGCTCTCTTTGTCCTGATGGAGCCCGGCATCGGGGCCTGATCGTTCACTGTCGGAAACGATCTTTTCCGGGATCGCCCGCATGTGAGGTTCGGTCGTGCGGTGGACATACGACATATCG
>JAFGIW010000011.1 GCA_016929415.1 Chitinispirillaceae bacterium
GTGCAGCCCTCCAGGGCTTCCCAGCAATAATTAAAAACGATGTTTATCGGTAAACTTCGCGGCGATGACGAATCCGGTAGATTGTAAGTATGCTAACGGTGAACGGTGTATTGTCGCCGGCCTGAAATTGAGCGATATTTTCTGTTGTCATAACAACAGGAGGTATCATGAGCAATCGACAACAAAATCACCGGCACCAGTTATACCGGAAATTTTTCAACCGCTATGAGCATAGCGGCCTTTCAGCCAGTGAGTTTTGCAGAAAAGAGTGTATCAGTACCAATACTTTTTACTACCGGCGTAAAAAGCTCCGGGCACTCGGCGGCACCTGCCAACCGGAACACCCTGTTCCTGTTGCTGCCGGAATGGAGCTGCTTCCCGTTATCATCAAGGGCGATGCACCTGATCTATCCTTGCCCTATCATGTCAGATTCCCGAACGAGTTGCAACTTTCCATTCCCGCCCGTTTTGACTCGATGGCGACGGCGGAACTGATTCGGCTCTGCAGGGAATGCCGGTAGTCCCATGTTCCGCATCAATTACCAGTCGATATTCTTTGCCGCCCGCCCGGTGGATTTCAGGAAGTCAATAAATGGGCTTTACGGTGAAGTGAAAAATACTCTCGGCGCCGACCCGCAGAGCGGAAGCCTGTTTGTGTTCACCAATAAACGGCGCGACGCGCTGAAGCTTTTGTTTTGGGAAGACGACGGGTTCTGGCTACTCTATAAACGGCTTGAGGCGGGGACGTTCGAACTTCCCCTTGTTGCAGTCGGGACTTCATCGGTTTCCATCAGCTACGGGCAACTGCAGTGGATACTTGCAGGGGTTGAACTCAGCAGCATCAGTCTGAGAAAAAGATATAAAAAGGCATCTTAACTATTGCGCATTGACGCTACATTTATTATATTGTTAAGCGTATGTGCAAAGAATATTCAAACTGTCTCCATGTCAAAGAACTCGTTGAAGTAAATAAGAGGCTTCTTGATGAGAATGTCTTCCTCAAAGACCGTATGGCATGGTTTGAACGGCAGATCTTTGGGCAGAAAACGGAGCGGTTCGTCCCCGATTCATCACTGCAGACACAGTTGCCCCTTGATGGCGGCACCCCGTCGGAACAATCGCATACCACCGAAACCATTACCTACACCCGTAAACGGCCACAGGCCAACAAAACGCCTCACGGCAGAGATGAACTCCCCGCGCATCTTCCAAGGGAGCGGGTCACCATACCGCCCGACTTCGATACCACCGGCATGGTGAAAGTGGGAGAAAAAATAACCGAAGAGCTTCATTATCAACCACCGGTATTCTCGGTAAAACAGCTGGTGCGCGATGTGTTTGCTACGGATAATAACGGGCAACGCACTCTGGTCTGTGTCGATATGCCCCCTCGCTGTATCGATAAAGGCAAGGCCGGACCAAGTGTTGTTGCCCAGGCAATCGTGACCAAATGTGTCGATCATAATCCGCTCTACCGTTTCAACAATCAGATCGAACGGCATTGCGGCCTCACTTTGCCGTATTCCACGGTCAACGGCTGGTATCACAGGGGAATCTTCTGGCTCGAACCTGTCGCACGAAGGCTCCATGATCTTGTCTTCCAGAGCGGCTATGTCCAGATGGATGAATCGACCATAAAAGTAATGATTCAACCCACCAACGGGAAAAGTCATCTGGGGTACATGATGGTAAGTCATGCTCCGGAACTTAAAATAGTCTCGTTCCGTTACTTTTATACCCGTAATCAGCAGCATGTCAAAGAACTCATCGGTGAAAATTATAAAGGGATTATTCAAACCGACGGCCTCGATATTTACAATATTCTTATGGAGTTCGACGGGATCATCCATGCCGGTTGCTGGGCCCACGGACGACGTGGGTTCAAGGATGCGCTTAAAAATGACGGGGAACATGCGCACTGGATGCTTGACAAGTGCAAGTTTCTGTTCGGTGTCGAGGATAAGGCAAGGGTGCTCGGGTACAACGCACAGCAGCGCCTTGAGCTGCGACAAGAGAAATCCGCACCGGTTGTCGACGAGATCAAATCCTGGCTTGATGCCACCATCCGCGAGGTACCGCCGAAAAATGCGATTGGAAAAGCCATCGCATATATGCTCAACCAGTGGGATGAACTTGTCCGCTTTTTAACCGATGGGCGGATCGAATTGAGTGATAATGGAGTGGAAAACCGTATACGTCTGCTTGCACTCGGGAGAAAAAACTGGATGTTTGCCGGATCTGAAGATGGAGCACGGCGGTTGGGGATTGCGTATACCGTGCTCGGAACTGCACTGTTGCATGGTATAAACCCCTTTGAGTATCTCTGCAAAGTACTTGAGGAACTTCCACGGCGAAAAGCCAACGACATCGACGATCTCCTGCCTATCAATCCGAATCTGTTACGAAAGTAAAATACTGCCCGCTGTTAGTCGTCGGAAATACACCGTTCACCGTTAGCATACGATTGTAACGACTTTTTTCCGGTCGTCGATAGAGTAGAGAATCCGGTAATCGCCGACGCGGACACGGTAGCCGTCCGTTGTGCCGGA
>JAFGIW010000082.1 GCA_016929415.1 Chitinispirillaceae bacterium
CGATACCGATACCGATACCGATACCGATCTTTTCCCAATTCCTCCATCACTCCTTCCACCTTCTTCCTCCGGCCCCCTTTCACACTTCACCCTTCCCAAAGATTAAAATGATACTGAAACGAATAACATTTATTCTTCGATTACTATCAGGTAACATCTGTCCACATCTCGATGGGTAAAAAATTAATTCCGTCTTGCTGATATAAGAGACCATTTCGCTGGTACAAAATGGTCTCTTCACGTGCAAACTACAATAAACTCATCACATTATAGAGACGAGACAATACGTTGCCTTACTATATATTTACTTTTAAACCTCACGACAAAGATGCCTGACGGCATTGACCACGGGAGAGATACCTGGCGTTTTGCGTCCATCATCGCATCATCCACATTGATTTTCTTCAGCAGCCGTCCCTTCATGTCTAGGAGGGATATCATGCCTGTTCCGGGGCACTGCACCACCAGCCTTCCTTCAAACGGGGTTACCCTTAACTCCCCTGCGACACCTTTCCTCACTTTTGGTTCATCCGGATATCTGGGATCGGAGACAGCGACTGTCTGATAAATCTCACTCTTCCATTGCCCCGCGTCAATAAATCCCTTTATATTCTCTTTTTCCCATTCCGCATGTTTGTATCGGTGCTCGGCCATGTATTTATCATGAGAGGCCGAATCCGAAGATGACATACCTTCAGAATAAGTACCCGCATGGGGAATCATGAAATCAATCCAGCAGAAGATTGTCTCGAGCTCCTCGGGTGTCATTTCCTTGGGGGCATGGCCTTCAAGCAGTTTTTTAGCCATAGGGCTTGTCCCCGACCCGGGAACGGGAAACTTGGTTCTCGGCGCCGCCTTTTCCTCCTGCGTTATATACTTAACATACTTTCCGTTCGTAAGCTGGTTATATGACTCATTTATGGTCCTGCCGATACCACTGTTCATTTTGGGATTTGCCCGCAGGTCAAGCCCGCTTTTATGCCCCGCCTTATGGCAGCTTATACAACGCTTGTCGAGAACCGGTTGTACGATCTTTGGAAAGCTCATTGGCTTGCCCTCAAATCCGAGCGGTGTTTTTAAAGGCTTCGGATTTACCGCAATGGGTGTGAAATCCGGCGGCGACTCGTTCTTGTTTTCATGACACCCCACGCAGTCCCACCGCTCGCCCGGCATCATAGTTATCCAGCTTCTGATTGTATTCACCATTCTCCCGTCTTTATCAATCATCTGTAAGTAAAAGGGAGTATTTGCCGGAACTTCAAAACAGGCTGATCCGTCTTCTTCAACGGGAGCTTCACCATAAAGCGTTTTTATCTGCCAGCTTGAAAATGCCTTGCCAAGCGGATTGACCGAAAAACCGGCTATTGCTTGTTTTGGGGCATAGAGGGTACGGAAGGGACCAATACCGATAACCCGAAGCTTTTTGATGGTACCTTTTTCAATCCCTTTGGAACCCATGCCATAGTACACATTCGCCACGCCTAAAACAGCCGTTGTCTTCGTATAATCGGCCATCTGTCTGATCAACGACGGCTTCTCCCGAAAAGGACACGGGGGGTCTATCACTATCGGCTGGCTTACCGACATTTTACTGTCCCAGGCTATCAGTTCACGACTCGCGTCGGCATTCATGAAGTAGATTTTAAAGTTGTTCCTACTTTTAGAATATGATACGAGAAAGTTCTCTTCATCAAACGGCCATGGATTCTGGAATGTCCATTCGACACCGCCATCATGACCACTCATCGCAGTGGATGGATCCATTGGCGCATCCCGTACCGGGGCAAGCATTTTGATTGAATTATTATTGTTTCCTTTCCAACGGTTTCGGTCGATATTCGGATCAATAAGAACAAGTTCTCCCTGATAGGGTGCAAGGTGACCTCCCGCAATCCCCATAAGTTTACCACCGGTATTGGGTATCTCCCGGGCCTGGTATTTCATTATCGGAAAATCCGACTGATTTCCCCAGAATTCGTTCTGCATGCAACCGTCGGGATTCATGGTAAAATAACCGCCGCAGCTGATACGGGTGCGGTCGTTGTACTCCCATCGTGTATAGAGCACCTTCCCGTCCGACATCATTGTCGGGAAGAACGTGTGCTCCTGATCGTAACCGATTCGTCGGAGCCACTCCCCGTTTCTGTTACACATATACAGATTACTGACGAGCGTGTATGCACAGTCGATCATACCGAATACCCTGCTCGAATTGAACAGGATATCCCCGGAGGGAAGTATGCAGGGTTCGTAGTCGCCAACCTCCAGACCAACGGGATTATCGGTAATCTGCCTGGTCTTCTTTGTTTTCATATCTATTTCGTAAATATGAAATCCACCGCCATCCGCACTCTTATACCAGGAAAATACCATATAGCTTCCGTCGGGAGAAATACACGGATCCTTGATGACACCGGCTTTATCTTCCAGAAGAACTTCGGGTTCCGGATAGTAGCTGTTCATATCGAGGACGTAGAGGGCTGAGCCTGTTTTCCACTCAGAACCCCGTGCAGCGCGTGTACCCTCGAGATATCCCACGATGGGACCGCCGAAGTCGAAGTGTTTCGCGTAGAGTATCTTTTTCATATCGACCATATACGGTTTCATTTTATCGACACGGCGCCAGTGACAGGCGCTTTCGAATGAACCGTCGCATTTCGCGGCATATGCTGCAGGAAGGGATGCTTTTATCTTTTCTGCTGTTCCGCCCTGAGCATTCCAGTCAGCGATAATCTCAGCCGGAATTTTATCGGGCATGGTCTCATCAGGTTGTGAAAAAAGTGCGACAGGAATCAGAAACAGGGAAAGTATTGCGAGAATCCGCATGATAGAAAAGTGCGCCATTTGAGTCCTCCTGAAAAAAGTGGGAGTGCCATATAATAAATTAAAAAATTTGAATATATTTGAAATTGAATAGTAGTCAAAAAGAGAGTTTAAAGGAGGAATCCGCAAAATGTTAACCGGTTAAACTGTTTTAAGCTTCATACTTCACTGTTCTATTAACGTATTCATAATAGAGAAAAAAAGTTGATTTATCTTTTTTTACTGTGGAATTGTGTGAGAATGTGTGGAACTTTTTAATACAATACCATTGCCGCAGTAGCGGTTACATGCCTTTCAGTCTTCACAGAGACTTTATGTCGGTACTACATTATGAAATTCCCTTCGTTTCGCCGATCCAGGTACACCATTCATCGATAAAATAGGTATCTTATGGCAGGATAAAACTCGGACCGAATGACCTTGAAAACAAACAGAGGATGCGGACGCTGACACGCCGTCCAACCAACCGGTTTAACACTGACCTGCCTACGCCGGGCTGGGCTTCCCGTCATCCATAATAGCAGTTGCTACTGCGGAGGGCAGGACGGCAAAGGCGGGTTATAACCGGATCGTGACAACCCATAGAAAGCAACCATGATCCTCTCACCGACTGAAGCGCGCTCTTTTTTCGAAATGTATTTACCCTTGTTACATTATGCATATTCTTCCAGACACGTCAACGTAACTTACCGGAAATCCAGATCGTTTGAAATAGAAGAATATAAAGAATTGAAGGCAAATGGCGGTATTTCCGTATTGCTGTAGAATAAATTGCGTTATAGCAAACGCGCCCGACCCTGACCGGGCACTGCTGCGGGTTGTTTGATGCGATCGCCTAAACCTTGCGCGATATGAACGCCCTGCCGCCCAGGCGGCATTTCGAGGAACCGGTGCAGCTATCGGGGAGCGAAACCGTTGATGTATTGAATTTTTAAAGGATGCAGCGTCTCTCCCGCCTTGCAACGCGATATACTCAAACACGCGGTGGAAGTCTCCGGTTCGATGTAGCTGAAATTCCAGGAAGATGGTACGGTTTTCTAGTAACTATTCTTCGATTTTTTGCCGGGTCCCCCCTTGTTCCGCCCCAACAATGGTAGTATTTTTTCCAAATGCCTTATCTCAAACGGACATTCCCGGTATTATTTCTTGCATTTATCCCGCTCGTTCTCAATTGCGCCCATCGGCAGTCGCCGGGCGGCGGCCCCGACGATACAACGGGGCCGACGGTGCGATCAATGGTTCCCGCGGCGGAATCGGTATCGGTCCCCACAGACATCAAGATCACCATCACCTTCTCAGAGTGGTTGCTCCCCTCCTCCGACAAGGGAATAGCGCTTTTTCCGTCAACGCCGATCAAAACACGAATCAACGGCAAGCGGCTTGAGATAAAACCGCGTGTCCGTCTCAGGGACTCGACCACCTACCACCTTGTCATCACCTCGAACCTCAAGGACCTGCGCAACAATCCGGTAAGCCGTCCGGTGAGCATCATGTTCTCCACCGGTCCATCGCTTGACAGCGGAACCCTCTCGGGCTGCGTCGTCGATCCGGCGCGTCAATTCCTTCAACCGGCCGTCGCGCTTTTCCGGGCTCCGTGGCAGGCGGGCGACTCGGGATTCTGCGGGCCGCCGGATTATCTGTCCCAGACCGACAGCAGCGGTTTGTTTACCTTCGAACATATCGGAACCGGCGCCTACTACCTGCTTGCTTTTTTCGACAAGAACGGCGACTCGCGGCTTCAGGCGTCGGGCGAAGAGCTTTACCTGCCGGAGGATTCGACCGTCACCGTCGGGAGCGGCCCCGTGCGTGCGGTACTCTATCCGGGGGCGTTCGATACCTCCCGCCAGAGTGTTGCATCGGTCAAAACCGTCGACAACCGGACGATCGTCGGGTACTGGAAAAAGCCCTGGGACACGCTCCTCTGTCCCGCGGCGCCGAAGTTCCGCCTCGAACGCGACGATACGGCATCGCGATCGATGACCGTCGGTTATCAACAGATGCCGGCGTCGACCCGCTTCTTTATTCTGACGGATACGGCGCTTGATTCAGTTTCATACCGGTTGATCTATACCCTCAAATCCGTCTTCGATACCGCGGCGTTTATCGACACCCTACGGATCGACGGCGCCGCGCAGCCGGACACATCCCCGCCCTCGCTGATCAAGGCGCTCCCCGACAAACAGGCCGATCTGCAGCCGGAAATACGGTTTGTCTGGTCGGAGCCGGTTTACTTTACCGATACACTGCTTATGGCCGACACTCTCGGCGATTCGGTGCTCATCACCGGCGATACCGCCGTCACCGACACGTCGCTCTTCTCCGTTTCCCGGTCGCTGCTGCCCGGCCGCACTTACCGGATCGTGCTTTTATCTATTCATGGAAAAGACCTGAGCGGCAACCCGCTACGGGAGCGTGACTCGACCGATACGGCGTCGATCGTGACCATTACAACCGTACGCGCCGACAGCATTGCCGTTTCTCTTTCGGGCGGCGTTTCCTGTCTCGAAAAAACCGCCGGACGGAAATGGTTTTTCAAGCCGCTTGACGGCCCGCGGAACTTTACCTGCATTGACGGGGAAAACACCTTTCGATTCGATTCGATTCCCGCGGCGAAAGGGCTCATCGGCACCTTTATCGACAAGAACGACAACGACCGCCCCGATAACGGCCGGCTGCTCCCCTTTGTCGCTCCTGAACCGTTCGTCATGTTCCGGGACACCGTCGAGGCGCGCGCCCGGTGGGACGTCGAAGGGGTGGAACTGGCGCCGTGCGATCCGTGCGAGCGGAAGGAACCGGAGGAAACCGCGGACAGCAGCGGAATTGAGGAAGAGAAGGAGGAGCCTGGGGCGAAAAGCGGGGAACCGGGAATCGGTGGCCGGGAGAACGAAGCGAAATAGGCTACGCGTCCTTAAAAAGCATGCGGATTGGTGCGCGTATGCGTTGATGCGGTGATGATATGGCGTGTCACCCGCGCATGTTCTTACTTGCCCCCCC
>JAFGIW010000083.1 GCA_016929415.1 Chitinispirillaceae bacterium
CATTTCCGGGGGTCCCGGATTGAAAACCCATACCTTTTATCTACGCATGCGCGAAGCTACCTCCGGAAAATAGTGCCTTCGGGAAAAGGGGTTGTCCAACAAAATTGCGCCTTCAAAGAATAAGAGGTTTGCGGCCGTGAAAACCAAAAACGAAACAGCACAACCAATGCGATTCAACGCGGACAAGCCGGTTAACCGCATCGTTGGCTCGACAAATGTGCTTGTTTTAAAATCTTTTTTTGATATTCGAACGGGAATATCCGGAATCATTGCAGGAATCGATACTTTGTTCTCTGAACTGGCGCGGCGTTTTTCCGTTCTTTTTCTTGAAAATCCTGTTGAAATGGGAAACATTATTGTATCCGACTGCAAATGAAATCTCTATGATCTGCCGGTCTGTTTCGGAAAGAAGCCGCTGTGCCTCCATTAACCGGATGGAGTTTAAATATTCCTTGAATGACCGATTCGTCTGGTTTTTAATCAGTATCGGTATTTTATAAATTGACACGCCGGTCGCTTTTGCCACTTTATCGATTGTCAGATCAGATTCGTGAAAGGCATCTGCCAGGAAGGCGACTACCTTCCCGTACTCCTCTTCGCTGTTGTTTGACAGTATAAGCCTGGTATACTGCGGATCTTTCGGCGATGTTTTTACGGTCCATGTTTTTTTTGAGAAAAAGAGAAACGCGAGAAAACCGTATCCCGCGATTCCTGCCGCAAGCGCAAGGAAATACGGAATGCCATATCTGTTGGCGAATTCAATTTTTTTGACGTACACCTGTTGCACCATGCCAGGAACACACGATGCGGTATTCGCCAGTTCTACGGAGGTGATTCTTTTAAGATCGACTTTTTTCCGGTCGGAAAATGGAAGGTTGTTATTGGTATACCACCACTCCGGTGTTGAAAATGATTTAAAAGGAAGATCGTAGTCGAAAAAATCCTCCTTGGTTTGTATATCTTTTTCCGAAAAAAGAAGCGTCATGTAATTACCGGGCCGGGAGAAACCGTCAATGAAGGATTTGATGAAAAGCCTGAGATGATCGTTTCCTGTTTTTTTCAGCGTTACGAAAAGGCGGTTGAATTTCGAAACATCCCAGTGGTCGGCATTTATGCTGTATAAAGCCAGTCCGGCATACGATTGTTTCACATCCGCGGCCAGAAGGTATTCAAATCGCAGGAGCGAATCAGTTTCAGTGTAATTGATTGTGGAGGAACCGCCGTCCTGCGTATCACTGTATGCCGATATGCCGGAACCGGCATCAGGATATACTGCCATCGAACGGGGATATATCCGGTACAGAACGTAAACGGCGGCGGTTAACGGAAGTACGATCGCCACTGTGGTTGTGAAAATCAGAACCGATATTCTTCTTATCATTTTCTGGTCGGCTTTCAAGGAACCTTGTTAAGAATCTATTAAAGAATGAGTGATCTTCATTCATATCTGTTTCCGTGCGGTTGATTTTTTGCAACGGTACCTCGATACGTGATTTTATCGCCGACTTTAAACCCTGTTTCAGCCGCAGTGTCGTGTTTTTTTATTTTCCATATTTTTATCAGTTTCAGTCCGGATATTCTTACGAAAAACGCCTCCATAAACAATGGGTTCCTGTTCGCCGCTTTTCCGTGACGCCTCACCCCTTCATCTTCCCCATTCTCGCCCCCTCTCCACGCGTGGAGAGGGGGTCAGGGGTGAGGCGAAAAGTACCTGAATGATGGGGATACTCCATAAATCAGAAAAAAGCACATTTTTTTCCAAAAAATACAAAGATTTCACTTATTATATTCAGCTATCTTTCTACAGGTACGCTGCCGGTTTTTACCGTACCTGTAACAATCTACTACAATTGCACCATCAGGGCTATATGGATCTTTATAAAAGACTCTTTTCCTGCAGGTTCTTCATTCTGCCCTGCACGATAAGCACAACGCTTGCCATGGTACAGTGTGAAAACATTGCCGCTCCCGATTCGGAGTCGGCTTCCGCTTACTTTGGAAAGGTACAGGTGAACGGTAATGTATTTACGGACACTTCCGGAAACACCCTCATATTAAAAGGATTGGGGTTGGGTGATCCTTACATGGTAATGCAACATAACCGCTGGAACGAGGAGTATTTCAGATCCGCCGCTTCGTGGGGCGCCCGGATACTGAGAATACCGATTCATCCGTGGACATACCGGCTGCTTGGCGACACCTCTGTTTTTTCAATAATCGACGATGCAGTCGTATGGGCAAAAAAGTATAAGCTGTATCTTATTATCGACTGGCATGGTGACGGCAATCCCGTGCAGGGGATTTATCTTTCGGACTATCATTCAACGACACTGAATGAAACAACCGGATTCTGGGCAAAAGCTGCTGAGCGGTATAAAAACGAAACGTGCATACCCTTTTATGATATTTTTAACGAAGTCGATGCAATTGCATGGGAGGAAGGATCAATTACCTGGGCGCAGTGGAAAGTTATGGCTGATGAGATTATCGATACCATTTATGCACACAATACAAAAGCCATTCCCCTTGTCGGAGGACTTGAATTTTCATATGATCTTCAGGATGCGATGGATGACCCTTTAAAAAATACCGGTTATGCATTCAGCGTTCATCCGTATCCCGGACGTGCAGGCCCTCCCTATGAGCAGAACTGGGACCGCGATTTCGGATTCTGTGCCGCGACGCATCCGATGATGTTGACCGAATTCGGTTTTGATCCGGATGATACAATCTGTCCGAGCATCTATGTAGCGGATACCGTATACGGAAATGCAATCCTTTCGTATGCGGATACCTACGGTATGTCCTGGACCGCTTTTGTATTCTTTCTTGACCCGTACTGGCCGATGCCGCTTTTTTCCGACTGGGACAGTTTGACGCCTACGGTTTCCGGAACTCTTTTCAGGAATGCGCTGCTGAAGGGAAAGGGAAAAACCGGCTATTAACGACGACATGCAGAAAGCCTTACGTGATAATATATTTGGTAGTCAATTAGCTATATAAATTCCGAAACTTTATTCAGTCAACAAACATATACGGAGGAAAGCATGCAGTTTGCACACAGGTACCTCATCCGGTTTTTCCCGCTGATCATTACTTACAGGCAGGCCAGGCATTTGTGGTCAACCCTTCGAGGGGTTTTGCACGAAGAAACCACTGGCTTTCACCCTCCGCAGTTGCACTGCTACGGAGGACGGGCCGCCAGTGGAGTAAGACGGCAAATACGAGCAATACTGCTCGTCTTGTTTGTCGCGGGCTCTGCCCTTCCCAAACAAGCTACCGCCTCTGGCGGTAGTAATTTGACTCTCTCCCTATCGGGCCTGCCCGATGCCGCCGCGATCGAGGTTGACGCGACCAGGGCCTGTCAGACGATCGATGGATTCGGAGCGAGCAGCGCGTGGATAGACGAAAAGATCACCACCGACCTCGCCACCCTTTTCTGGCAGGACGACACCCTCAATGGCCACATAGGGCTTTCGATATTGAGAACCCGAATCGATCCGGTCGTCGGCTATACCAGCTCTGAAGCGAGTCCGATGAAAAAAGCGAGACAGGCCAATCCGAATGTAATAATTTGGAGTACGTCATGGATTCCGCCTGAAGAGTTCCAGACCGACGGGCTCTTCAATTCCGACTCCGCCAGCATGCAGGGCTTTGCGGATTACCTGGTGAACTATGTTCAGAATGTCAAGAAAAACGCCGGTATCGATCTGTACGCCGTTTCCTGCCAGAACGAGCCGGACGTCGACCTTGCCGATTACGAAGGATGTAACTGGACGGGAAAGCAATTAAGGGTGTTCGTGAGGGATTACTGGGGTCCGGCCTGTGAAAAGGCGGGAATCACCGCCAAACGGATGATCGGCGAGAGTGTCAGGAGCGATCTTGCCATGTCGAACCCGTCGCTCACCGACACCGCTGCGGCCAAATACGTGGATATCATCGGCACCCATCTTTATTACGGCGGCCCTTACCAATACCCATTGGCCGACAGTCTGCACAAGCCGTACTGGGTGACGGAAATCTGCGGTTTGAAGGATGCCGATACGAGCATCGCGAACGGCATCATGTGGGCGAACCAGATCCATGATTGCCTTGTCCGATGCAATATGAACGCCTATCACTACTGGTGGCTCGTGAACAACAACGCCAATGACGACGAGGGGTTGTGCAATTCAAACGGCCGGCCCACGCCGCGGATGTATACCCTGGGCAATTTCAGTAAATTCATCCGCCCCGGTTTCGTGCGAATTCCGGCGACCGATTCCCCGGCGGCGGACGTCAAAACATCCGCCTACTATGGAAGCTCCTCCAACCGGCTGGTGATCGTCGCCATCAACAGCGGGGCTGAAACGAATCTTGACATTACCATACCTTCCATCCCCGAAGGCAAGACGGCGGTGCCGTGGCTGACCGACAGTACGCATCGACTTGAACGGCAGCAACCCGTAGATCTTTCCGAAAGCGCTTTTTCCTATACCCTGCCGTCACAGAGCGTCGTAACCTTCGTGCTGCCGGACGTCGACATTACCCTCGGATTGAAAACCGAACCGTCCCGGCCGTCAATAAGGATTCCGCGATCGGGTGTCAATTGCCTGGTCGAGGTTCCTTCGGCCGGAAAACCGTGGACGATCCAGATTGTCACACTGTCGGGCAGGGAACTCATGCGCAAAAGAGTTCCCCGGGGCTGCCACAGCGTCGTCATCGAAGATCGGCGTCACTGCGGCATAGTGCTGGTAAGGACCCTGCAGGACGGCATCGTACGGACTTCGCCGCTTCTTCTGACGCGGTAAGATGGGGGGGATGAAACTCCGTTAATCAGAATAACGCCGGGACATCAACTTTTTATCCTCCCTTCCATGATAGATGATTGTTAAGATTTTCTACCGGAAATGAGAAGTAGAGAGATCGAATAAGAGGTAGATTTATCATATATCGATTTCAGAGATCACCATTATGGAAAGAATGCACTATATGAAACGGAGACGTTGGCTTTTTCTCGTCTGCATCGTATCACTGCTGATAACGGGTCGTACTTACCCGGCCGTGTACAGCGGTATTGTCATCGACAGTTCGAAAAACAACAGCCCCGTTCCCGGGGTGCTCGTTGCCGCGGGATACGGTCTAGACCGGACAGAAACCGACAGCGCGGGACACTTCTCGCTCGATGTCGATGAAAGCGGCATACAATCCCGGCTGGTCCGGCGGCCGTTTTCGAACCTGATTATTAAATGGAACATGCGGCAGCGGCTGCTGGATCTGAGCGCCGCTCCGGAAATCAGCTCCGTTTCAATCTACCGGCCGGACGGCACCCGACTCTGGAAAGAACCATGCGGCACGACCAACGGGAAGAAGCTTCTTTCGACGCCCCCCATGGCGCCGGGCCTCTATCTCATTACCTTTACCGGGAGTGACAACAGCAGATTCACCCGGCGATCAATTCAGGGGGCGGGAGGGGGAAGTCGCACATTTACCCTGTCGCCGTACGGTATGCCATCTGTCAGTACCGCCGACGCATCCGGCAAAGGCGTAACCCTCATCTTCAGGCACGACCGCTATTTCCCGCTCGACCGGCAGGTCGCGGCGCCCGCGACGGATCTCGTGATTCCGCTGCAGGCCGACCCGACCGCCGCTTTTTTCGAGATGACGGCAATACACACCTTCTCGTTCACTCTGACCGATGAGGATTCGCTCTCCATGGAGCGTAATGCTCTCGCCGAAGAGTTCGCTCCCGCCGAACTCGCTGTCAACGGCAACGCTTACGGCAGGGTCGGGCTGCGGTACAAGGGATCGGATTACTACGCAATGCCGCGCTGTTTCGACGAAGAGGGAAACCGCAGCGCGTACGACGACTGCAGGAACGTTTCATTGAAAGTCAAATTCAACGAATACACCGATACCGCGCGGTTGTACGGTATGAAGCGGCTCAATCTGCATTCGATGTCGTACGACAACAGTAAACTCCGCGAAATGATCGCGTACGAACTCTTCCGTGAGAGCGGACTCCATACCTGCCGCACCGTGTTCGTGAAGGTGCTGGTCAACGGCGTATCGCGCGGAATTTTCGCCGGGGTCGAGGAGATCGACGGCCGCTTCACCAAATCGCGGTGGCACGAAACCGGCGACGGCAATCTTTACAAGGAGGTGTGGCCCATTTACGACAAAGAGCAGAATTACCGCGCGGCGCTCAAGACGAACGACCATCCGGAAGACAGCGCCGATGTCGGCCGCATGGTCGATTTTTACAAGGCTGTCACCGCTGCAACGCCGCAGACCTTCATTGCGACGATTTCCCCGTTCATGGACCTCGATTACTGGCTGCGTTTCATCGTCATCGACCGGGCGATCCACAACGGCGACGGCGTGATGACCTGGTACGTCAGCGGCTCCTGGCTCTCGAACCACAACTATTATTTCTATGAGGATGAGGCGCCCGGCGGAAAATTCTGGCTCATTCCCTGGGACATGAACGCGACCTTCACGAAAACCGATCCGATCTTCGACGATTTCGACATGCCCGAATGGAACGAAACACCCGACAGCTGCGCACCAATGAAGGTCTGGAGCGGCAACTACGCCCTTCCCCCGAACTGCGACAAACTGACCAACCTTACCGCCGCGGTCTGCTGGAACCGGTTCGTCAGCCTGGGCGAACAGTTTCTCGCCGTACTCTTCGCTTCCGAACGGATGAAGGAGCGCATTGACGCGTGGGCGAAGGTGATCGAACCGGAAATGAACGACGATCCATTCGTCGATAAAGAGACGTGGACAAGTAATGTCGAGTGGTTGCGCAACATCATGACGTCGCTGCACAACGGTTTCGGCGACTATATCCACCCCCGCGTATCAACGAAGGACACAACCGGATACACTACCCCCTTCCCCGGCGACAGCGGGTTTACCCCCGGCCTGCTCAACAATTTCGAATTCGGTCCGGAAGTTGCCGTCGATTCGTGGGCTCACGCCTACATTTCGGAAAACTCCTCGATCGAGCTCTTGCACGATACGGCGCTTCCGCTCGGCGGCAAGGCCGACCTGCGCTGTACCTTCAGCCTGCGGCCGGCCGATACGACGAAAGAGTATTCCGAGTGGGTGATGATCAGGCTCGATTTCAACCGGGAGAGTGACTGCTCCGGTTTAACCGGGTTGCGCATCGACCTGTGGTCCGACATTACCCGGCAGGTGAATATCGGTCTGCTCAGTGACGTTTACGCGCGCCACGGCGTCGGCGACGGCGAGTGGTACGGCTGGGTCGTTGCCGTGGGTCCGAAAACCAGGCAGTTTACTCTGAATATCCGCGATATCGACTACCCGGAATGGGTCCCTCACGACCGTCCCGCGATACTCGATTCGGTGCTCGCCGAACTCTCGGGAATCTGGGTGAGCCCGAACCCGTTCTACGGAGGCGACGGCGAACTGCAGTCCGTGCCCGACAGCGGCTTTCTGAAAATCGACAATATACGGTTCGTCGGAGCGTCCGAATGAAAATTGGAATATCATTCCCGATTTCATCGGCGCCTGGCCCCTAACGATTTTATCTCATTTACAAACAGTTTGCTACGCATAAACGTAGATGTTACATTGAAAGATTCTATCTACTCACTATTACCTTCTCCGTGAATGTAGACTTTCCGCTTGGGGTCACAAGGTCGATGCCGACTATATACATGCCGGATGCAAACGCCGAACCCCGCAACGCGAGTGTGTTTACACCGGCGATTATTCTTCCTTCAAACATTGTTGCGGCGATGCTCCCGTCCGTCCTGAAAAGTCGGATGCGTGCCGTTCCTGCTTCGGTGGATGTAAGACGGGCAAAAGACAGGCCCTGCCCGGTACGGGTAAACCTAATCGATCCCGCACGATTCGTAAGGGCGGTGCGGCGTGAACCTGCTCCTTTATGCAAAACGTAGACCTTCAGCGTATCGGTGCCGGCCGCGATACTATCGACGCAGTAAATGGAGAACGTGTAATTCTCGGGAAGATCCCCGTCATCGCCTACGCAGAAGATGTACGGTCCGAATTGACTACTGACATTCAACGAGAAGCTGCCGTCGTGTTCCGCATAAGCGTGTCCGTTCCACCGGGGGTCGCCTGCAACCTCCACTTCGACCGGCACCCAGTCGAAATCGATCCCCAGGTCGAATGTGTCGACAATTAATCCGGATATGGTCATATCGGTTGAATGCAGCCGGTATGTTACTTCGATGGTATCGCTTGCTCCGCCGACTTGGATTTCTTTGGATTCGAACAGATATTCCGTTGCTTCCTCTGCGCCGGAACCGATCTGAAGCATCCCGGCTTTTGACGGCGTCTCGAACGTGCCGTTCTCATCGCTCCTTAAAAAGATATCCATGCCGCCGTCGCCGGTGAGCATAAGATCAATACCGCCCACGGGATCCCCGTTCTCATCAACAACAATGCCCAGAATCGTGTAGGGCGCTTCGATGAAGACCAGGTCACGGCCGGTTACGGGCGAACTCAGCTCCGACGGATCAATATAGGACGGTCCGGTCGGAATAAATCCCCGCGGTGCCCTTCCAAGCCTGTCCAAAGCATTGATCTCAATCGTACCGCCGGTTCCGGCCATGTCTTCCGGCAAATAAACAAGATACTCACCCTGGGCATCAGTCAGAACCTCGACTTCGTAGGCAGGTTGACCCGATTCATCCCGGTACTCAAGGAAAACGCCGACATCGGCCAGCGGACCATCGGGTCCCTGAACCGTGCCGGAAACATACAGGCTTGTCGTGTCCATTCGCACTACTATAACACCGGTGTCCGGGCCGCCCGCGTCGGTGATGATATTCACATGGGCGCCCACAATACGCCAGGGTTCTTCGAAGGTGTATAGCTCGCCGTTCACCAGACCATCCACAAGTGTATCGGTGCTCCATTCGCCGTCTACCAGCTCCGCTCCGTCGTCGGGCCCATACTCCAACAGATCGATGGACTCATCATAGAGCCCGTTACCGTTCCGGTCGAGAAACGTGAATACAATAGCGGTTGCGCCGGCCTGCGAGTAAACGCCCGAAACACGGATGGTGTCGCCAATAACGGCTGTATCAGGTGCAACGGCCAAATCGGTCAGGGCGAATGCAGCCGAGTACATTAGCGCTGCAAAAAAAACAAAACTTTTCATACGGAACTCCTTCTGCTATGGTTTATTCAATCATCCCGGGTTTCGTGTGCACTTATGTTCTCCGCTCTTTCGGTTCCTTTATAGAAAGGGGGGATGGCGGCGGTCTGCTTTGGCCAACGGCCGCGCCACTCGCCCGAAGATTACGCAGCGAAGCGAAGCCATACTGATGCATTATAGGCTTCGGCCGTTGCTCCTCCGTCTTCATCATGCACCGATTAATTTTGTCACCAATCGTACTGATTTATTGAAGTCTCGTATCCTTTTTGATTTACTATTCTTATCTTACAGTTTCTGATATCCAAATGCCATGAACCTTTCACTTCAACCGTTGAGATCTTTGTAAGGTTTTTACCATTCTTTAAACAAGTCCAAATCTCAGATGGTTGATCGTACCCATCATTAATTACTATTATCATTTTAT
The DNA here is from genome assembly GCA_016929415.1 of Chitinispirillaceae bacterium. GTDB lineage: Bacteria > Fibrobacterota > Chitinivibrionia > Chitinivibrionales > Chitinispirillaceae > JAFGNB01. Next base: position 9,558 of record JAFGIW010000083.1, read on the forward strand.
CTTTTGGTATTCTCTTTTCAATAAAGTCATTATTAATAACAAATTCGGGGTTAATTCTTAAGCTGTAAGGTAAATCATTTCTAAAATTGAGAATCATTCTCTTTTCGGTACTATCATACTTAGTTTCAAAAAGGATTGATTTTATTGTCTTTTGATTCTCCTTGGGGAAAATAAAGCTTTTGGTTCCATCTGTTGGATTTAATATCATATAGTTAACAATAGAATAACCAATTTTATCTTTCTTTGATATTTCATTGATTCCGATATAAATCAAATTTGATTCCGGATCGGAAGTCACATCTTTTTCAGTGGATCCTGGATAAGATCCAGCATAAATAATCATAGGGAAAAGCATGATCTGAACAATCCTACGAATTATCATGGTTTTTATCCTTTTTTCTTTGTGGTTTTCGGCGCATGTTTATCTTTTCTTAGGAGGAGCAATTTTGCATAACGGCGGCGGGGCTTAAAAGACGTTTTACCGCACGAAGTAAGGTAAAATGTGGCGTAAGCCCGGGGAGCAACGCGACGAGCTTTTGAAGCCCTGTCCGTACCACCCCTCTTTTTATTTTATAAAAAAACATAATTATCATGTGTATATACTAATATGAATAAAATAGGCTAATTTGCTATTAATCATCCAGAAATCTGCATCATAAGATGCTAAGTCGCCATTATATTTTATTATCTATAGGAATCTTTACGGAACTCAACGGTGATTATGAAAATGATTTTCTCGTTTTCATCAATAGAATAAAATAATCTGTACTTTCCGATTCGAAATCGCCACATTTCAGGAATATAGCTTCGAAGCTTTTTTATATTGTTTCCGAAATGAGGTTCTGAACGTAGTTGGTCGTAGACTATATTTTTTAATTTAGTTTCAATGAAATTTCTATCTTGAGGAGAGAACTTTTTAAGACGTTTTAAAAATTCATCAGTTTCAAATATTTTATAATCTTCAGACAAATCTACCTTTTCTTTTCGCGGCATCTTGTAGCCCTCTCTTAATGCTTTGATTTAATTGGGCATTATGTATAATTTCATCCATTTCAAATTCATCTACCAATTCATTTTCCTGAATATATTTAAGTGTGGCGGTTTCGATGAAATTTGATAGAGTTCTGTTTTCAACATCGGCAATTTTTTTGAATGTTCTATACTCATTATCGTCAATTCTTAGAGTAACCGTTTTAGGCATATTAAAGTCCTTTTAATGAATACATTTGAGTGTTAATGAATAAACTATATTCATTTCATTAAAATATCAATAAAAATCCGGGAAATGGAGGTAAACATTTTAGGCGGCTTACGGCTTAATTTCTCAACCGGGTAGGTCAGAGGCTTTGCAGCCTCTTTACCCCCAAAGAACCGTACATGATAGTTCGTCATTACCATTCTTTATGGGTAATGTATTCAGTGCTGTCGATACCGTGTCGGGGCAAGTTCTAGCCAAGTGTTGCCACTCAACCCCGCCCTCTAATCATCTAAAAGGGCAACTGATGATTCAACCTCCTTCCAGGTTGATAGATGAAGAATGTTATCTCTCGTACTTTTGCTGAAGGCTTTGCGGAAGCAAAATGTGGCGAAGCCCGGAGCGATATATTCGATGTTGTCTGTAGCCAGCCTCTTTACTCCTTAATAATTCGATTTACTTCTAGTATATATTCCATTTCTTTGTACTCCTCAATATCTACGGTAACTTTTTTATTACATTTAGCAATTAATGCCCGTAAATCTATCGTCACTGGTTGTTCATACTTCCGCCTAATTGCAGTGTTAACAGTAAGGTTCTTCAAGTCATAAACATTAGAGAATGTTGTATAGCGCCCCCATGGGACTCTGTCCTTCCAGGAGGATCCAGCAATAATACCATCTTTAACCGATACTTTTGCGAGAATAGACATCAAGGCAAGTCCATCTGTTTTCACTGAATTGGCAATGGCATGTACGATTGTGGATTGTCTTTCACATGCTCCACATCCATAATCTTCATATTCTATATCGATTCTTGTTGGGTGATGATTGAGAAGAATCTGAATGCTATCAGTCTTCTCTGATATAACCATTTCTTTGCCAATGAAATCAATGATACAACTTCTACCTGTTGAGTCCGCGACTAGATAAGCAATCTGCTGTCCCCAAGGTCTTCCCCACCATATACTGGTTCTGTTAAAAAAGTATTCTACTTCTTCTACCGTTTTACATTCTTTCAAAATATCTTTTATTATATGAACGGAAATACTCCACCTTTTAAAGGGTGAGGGAAGTCTGCGCGGAGTATTGGGTACACCAGTGAAGGCCATACACAATCCATGTTGATTCATACCATCTGTTACATATGATTTTCGATGAAATAGAATCATAGCTGGATGGCGATTGCGCTGCGGTATAAACTGAATAGAGTTGGTGGAATCTCCATAGTCCCAATTTCTACCGACAAGCTTTTCATTTTGGTTACTAAACGATATTACCGTACATGCAATTGATGGTATAGAAGTTAATACGAATAATGTAGATGCCAAGCCGGTAAGTCTTCCTATTTCTTTCATGCTTTTTTCCATCCTATTGATTTGGGGCTGGCTATTGCAACGGGTTGCAGCACGCTAGAAGTTTTCCGCAGCGCAGCTAAGGAAAATTTGGGTGGAGCGATAGCGGAACCTAGCTGCTGCTGTTATAGGTTGTACAGCCCCTTTCATGCTTTAGATTCCATTTGACTTGCCATGGATGGCAAGGCTGGAAGCCTATAGAAAATAACAATGTGTTGCATTATACTTATTTTGATCATTTTAAGGAATTGATATCATTTACTACTTCATTATCAATTTCAAATATATTTTTCTCATAATTAAATTTATTAGCCAAACATTCTGGACATGTATTTTTAATACTATCAAATAATGTATGTGAAAACTTAGCACCGTAAAGTGAAGCCGCTTTACATAATTGCTCGGGAGATACGCCATTAACATTTCTCATATCTGTCCCAACTAGATATGCCGAATCAAATATTGCCTCATTTAGTATCGCACCTTTCAGGTCGACAGTATCAAGTCTTGCTTTTGTTAAATTAGCGCCCCATAAAGATGAATTACTCATTTTAGCTATTGTTATGTTGGCGTATGATAAGTTAGCACCTAATAGGTTTGCATTTTCTAAATTTGCATTTCTCAGTTTTGCTGATCTTAACAGTGCATGTTGAAGACTTGCACTATTTAAATTCGAGTTATTAAGATCTGCTGAATCAAGAAAGGCATTTAAAAGGTTTACTCCACTTAAAGAATCCTTCCAATTCTCGGCTATTTCCGCCAAAAGTTCAATACCATCTTTGTAAGTAGTGTTGCAAAATAATGATATGATAGGTAATCTAAACCAAAACCCACCTCGTTTAATCAAGTGTGGCCTAACTGGGCATTTCATATTCTGAGTTCTTGAAATTCGTGAGAGTGCTCTTTTACAAGCGGGTGTTGACAATTGTGTCTGTATATTATTAATTCTATTTTCAATAATATCAATACGATTTTCATAGCGCTGTGATGCAATACCAAATAAGCCAATATATATGCCACAAACCCATAGGCTGGCCTTTACTACTGGAGGAATACCATTTCTGTCGTTTTTTATTTTATCGTACTGTGGGCAGAGCTTGTGCCGCAACTTACTTAATCCAAACAAATCCCATAAAATATAAAAATAACATTTATGTAAAAAAAGTATTAGCTTTTTCCCTTCTTTATTTAAGAAAGACAAAACAAATAACTTAAGAGAATTAAAATTGTTAATCATATATAGGCTAATTTCCTTTGCAGCCAAGGATGGCTGCATCTAATGTTCTTGAAGGGCTGTATTACCTATAACGGGATCTAGTGTAGTGTCTCTTAATTGAGTATGCAGTCATTAATCTTATTGATTTTTGTCATGATTTTGTCAACCGATGCCGTCCACACAAACGCTTTTGGGTCTTTATTATTCTCCTTGATAAAAAGGTTTATTGATGAAATCAACATTTTAACACTGGGAAATGTTCCACGCCGAATTCTTTTATCAGTCAGTTCTTTAAACCATCGTTCAACAAGGTTAAGCCATGAGCTGCTTGTCGGTGTGAAATGTAGATGGAACCGGGGATTCCTTTTCAACCAGGTTTTTATTCTGGGGTGCTTATGCGTAGCGTAATTGTCGACAATCAAATGCAGATGCTTTCGTTGCGGCGTTTGTACGTCGATTTTCTTGAGAAATTTAATAAATTCCTGATGGCGGTGTCTCTCCATGCACTCTCCAATCACTGTTCCGTCAAGAACATTCATGGCGGCAAACAAGGTTGTCGTTCCATGACGGATATAATCGTGTGTCTGACGCTCGGGAACTCCGGGCGCCAACGGCAGTATTGGCCTGGTCCGATCAAGAGCCTGAATCTGGCTCTTCTCATCAAAACAAAATACCAGTGCTTTCTTTATCCGGCGGGTTCAAATACAAACCAACAATGTCCTCGAGCTTTTCAAGAAACCGGGGATCCTTACTCAACTTAAACGTCTCCGTAAGATGGGGTTTGAGTTGGTAACGATACCAGATTCGTTGAACACTCGCGGGGCTGATCTTTTGTTGACGCGCCATTGTACGCACGCTCCAATGAGTCGCATTCGTTGGCGTCGTATGCAATGTGGCTTTGATGATCCGGTCGATTTTCTTCTTGTCGATTATCGGCTTCCGGCCTCTTCCGGGTGCATCGCGAACGATTCCATCGATGCCATGATTAATGAATCGGTTCCGCCACAATCTCACTGTGTTTCTCGAACAATTAAGGCTTTTACCGATATCAAGATCGTGTTTCGTTTCACCGGCCATCAAAACAATCCGCGATCGCAGAACAAGGCGGTTTGGGGTTGTTGGACTACGAATCCATTTCTCAAGCCGCGTTCGATCACTACTGGTAAGCTGAAGAACATTTTTATAGCGCATGCCTATAATATAAATCATGCAACTACTTTTGCATAGCTAATTATGAGACACTACACTAGTATGTAGAATAAAAACGCTTCTTTTAGAAACCAAAACTGCATAATATTTCCAACCAATGAGTATAAGCCGCGGTTTTTAATTTGAGTAGTTTCATAATATGTTCCTCTGGTGGTAACCATATATCATGCACTGAAAGTGCATTTTTTATTCCCTCACAATGGCAAACATTCTATCTTATTCTCCATTTCTTTTAAATACATCCGGCCTCCCCTGCGTGTTTGATATTTGATGACACTGATATTGGTTGTATAAGGATGATTTCCGTTAAAAATGGATGCTGCTTGGTGAAGGTCGGGCACGGTGTACCTACCATGTCTGTTGGTGAAATAAGGGTTGTAAATAATATAAATCCGGGCGGAATGGGGGGCAATGAATGGTGAAAAATAGGATCGGAATCCAAATCTGAATCGGGGTCGCCATCGGTATCGAAAAGATATTTCCTTCTTCCTGCCGCGATGTGGATCTTGGAATGTATAAGGGGACGGGCAGCAGGTGTGATTTCTTTTACCCGCGACCTGGAAACAGGGAAAACTCCTGCTTGACGCGCCTTCCGGAATGAACATCGCGGAAATCCTTCACCTCGATCTGCAGGGGAGAGTCGTCAACCGTTTCCGGCCGGCCGGATCGCATCAGACGGGAGAACCGGTGACGCTGCCGTTCCGGGCGCCGGCAGGATCGATCACCCTGCTGCGGGTGCGGACGGACCGGGGTAGTGTGAATCTGAAATTGAACGCCGCAGGCGCCCTTAAATAACGGAGTGTAGAGGAATCCTGCTCCTGTCCTTTACGCAGTCTATGAAGCGGAGGCTTCATCCCCCCTCTTACTCCGCAAGCGTCACCAGGGACTGCCGCAGGGTAAACCGGTAGTTGTACCGCTCCGAAACGAACGTCGACCATCCCTGTTCCGGCACGTCAAAGTAGAGCGTCCCGAACCTGTTCACCCGTTCCTCCTCGCAATAGAACCGTGCCGTATCCGCCGCTGCCGTGGAGTAAGTGCCGCTGAAATGGATGTTCGCGTAGGTCTTGTCGTTGATCGACATTTCGGACTGGGCCGCATAGGAGCCGAGGACCTTGAGCCGCCCGCCTGAATTCCCGAACCGGACCGGTTGCTCCAGTATGGTCTGCGTCATGTTGAAATCAATGGTTCCTCTCAAGGTATCCCTGAGATGGGCCCACGTGAATGTCATCGGAAGCGAATCAGTTGCGATCTGCGAACCCGCCATGTCGATTTCTAGCGAATCGGTCTGCAGGAGCTTTTCAATATTCCCCACCCTGAAGGGGCGGATTCGTGCGATTCCATGATAATTAAACAGAAACTCCTCGAAGGTGGAATACATCACGCCGGTATCGCTTATCTCCGAAGACATGGTATAGCGGCTCCTCACTTCACGGTAACAGGAAAACTTCAGGTCTGCCATGGCGATCGTAAAGGAGTATTTCGGGTTGAGCGGATTGGACACGTCCACGGAGAATCCGCCGGCCAGATGCCAGAGCGGCCCCTGTTCATACGAGTAGTAGGGCGCCGACGTCTGCACCCGGAAGGACCTGACGTAAGATTGCGGATTGAACAGGTCGTCGCGGATCGTGTCGTTCTCCGCATGGCCCTCCACGCCGGGTCCGTAGTGAAATACCGCGCTGATGGTGATGCTGTCATTCCCTATGGTATACACCCCGCCGTCGAAGCTGCGCTTGAGCGGAAGCGTCAGTACGCTGATGTCGAGCGTTCCCGCGAGGTTCTTCAGCAGTTCGAAGATGAAATTGCCCAGAGTCATGCTTTCCGTCTTGTTGCGAAAGGTGAGGTAGCGTCCTAAAAGAAGCACCGGCCGCATGGTATACTCATTCTGCGAGTAAAAGGCGCAGGCTGTTTCGATGGTCGGCATAACGAGAATCGTCGTCGTTGCTCTCGATGTGTTCCCGAGCCCGTCGCGCAGCCTCACCGCAATTGAATAAACGCCTGCCTCGGTGAGCCGCATGCGCGACGTATCCGACCCCGTCAGGATCGTGTCGTAATCGCCGTCATTGCCGAAGTCCCAGGCATACTCCTTCACCAGCCCGGCTTTTTCAACACGCTCCGACGTGAGCCCTCCCCGGAAGGCGACGGTGTCGAACTGGAAACAGAGCGCCCCGCCGATCGGCGACACGGTCGCCTCACTTTCAACGGTAAATTTCGACGACTTGCTGTCGGACGGATTGTCGAGCGGCCCGGTGCAGGAGCAGGGAAGCAGCAGTGCCGCACCTGATATGACAAAAAGGGATAAGCCCGCTCTCATCACGATTCCTTTCAGAAAGACGCCGCCATTACAATGATACCGATGCCGCCGATAACACCCCCGCCGATCCGCATCCCGTTATAGATGATGAGTTTCCGGCGCAGTTGATCGGTATATTCGGTGAAAGCCGATTTCTCATAATCGTCATAGGTCCGGTACGCGAACAAATGGCCCACGAGGTAGAGAACTCCGCCGCCGAAGATCATGACGCCTCCCGTTATCAGGCCGGACTTTTTGGGACCTTCATCCCTCGATGACGATGAGGAGAGGACGGGAACGCGTTCGGACCCCGTCGCCACATACGGGAAATCAAGCTGCACGCCGGCCGGTTCAGGCAAAGACGGGGATTGTGCCCACGCATCAAACGGGATACTGACCGCCCCCAGCAGGCACGCGATGATCGTTTGACGTTTAGGAAGCATGCGGTTCCCCCCTACTCGCTCCATATGATCGCGAATTTGCCGCTCTCTTCAACCCAGATGAATTCGTCGCCGAGCGCCGTGACGTAGTAATTGCCGTCGAGGCCGGGGATGGTTGTATTGGTCAAGGTCATCGCAGGGTAATGCTGCGAAAAGGTCTGGCGGGTGCTGGTCAGTGAAAGAAGGTACGGCGCTCCGGTCAGACTCACGGCGAAGTCGTAAAGCGATCCGTTCACAAGGCTCCAGGAAAAATTCAATTTAACCACGGCCGACAGGTCCGGTCCTTCGCCGTCGACCTGAATATTTACATAGACTTTATTCTGCAGGGCGGGGAGCGGGCTCTCCGCGGGCACGGCGTACCGCACCAGCAAATCGGTGAAGAACTTATCCCGCACCACCCGGACCGTCCGGGATACAACGGTACGGTTGGTTGCATTGTCGGTCGCCATATAGGTGACTGTATATCCGCCCATGGTATTCATGTTCACCGTCCCGGTCTTTACGATCTTCGCCGTAATATCCCCGTCGACGTCGTCCATGGCGATCGCGCCGGGATCCTTGTAGGACGTCGCGCTTTTGATAAGCACCGTGTCCGGATTCCCGCCGAGAAGCGTGATGACTGGCGGAGTGACGTCGTAGGTGGTAGCGGTGATCCGGACGGCCCGTATTTTCTTTGCGGTGATGCCGCGCCCGCGATATCCGTGGTCCCCCGCTGCCATTGATATGACAATTCTTCACCTTCGGCGGCAACCGAGAAAGTCACCGCCTCCCCTTCGGCGACCGATTGATCAACGGGCTGGGTGGTGATGCGCGGCGGCGGAATCGCCGCTTCAAGCGCCACGAACACGGTATCCATGTCCGGCCCGACGTCAACCACCATCGTCCCGGTATCGATCACTACATCGCTTCCGGCAACACGTTCCCAGAAAAACCCGCGCGATTTCCCCGCGGGCACCTCCATCACTATGTTACTGCAATCAGACGACTCTTCCGGACCGATGGTCGTCATGTCCCCGGCGCTCACCGTCAGGCGGCACGACGTGTTTTCCACCGCATCGGCATCAAGCGAGACGATGACCAATATCTCATCTTCCGCCTCTGACACCGGGTCGTCGAAAAAACGGCAATTGATGAGCAGCAACAGGAGTGAAGACAGGAGCACAAGACGATGTTTCATGATAAACCGATCCTTTTTCCGCAATTGCTTCAAAGCGGGTGAAGCAGCTCCGGCGAAAGTGGACGAAGCGAAGATTCAATTATTTCATAATGTACCACAACCGCCGTAAAAAATCAAAAAATTCGTCCGGCAGGTGTGCCGGCCGCGGTGCGGGTTAGTGAAACACCACCAGTCGCCGGGTCAGCGAAACGGTTTCAGCCTGGAGGTTGATGAAATAGAGGCCTGCCGGCAGGCTCCCTCCTTGCCTCCGGATCTCATGCCTGCCGGCGCCGGTTCTCCTGCTCATCAGCACCTCCTTCATCCGCCCCGACTGATCGAAAAGCCTGATGGTGACGTCGAGCGGCGCTGCAAGCGTAAACATGCAACGGATTGAACCGGATACCGGATCGGAGTGCGCCTGCAGGGAGGCGCCCCACGGAACGATGCGCCGGTTAACCACCCCCGCGCCTACCTTTTCTATCCGGCGTACGAAGCCGCGGTCGTTCTCGGTCACCAGCACATTCCCCTGGTAATCGATTGTCACCGCCCGCAGGCCTTCGTATTCCGCAAGCCAGAGATTCGCGTTGTTGTTATCGGCAGCTCCGTTTCCGGCGATGGTGCTCAGCAGGTTGTAGGATTGCCTGAAGGTTTCATATGGGGTGGAACCGCCGGCGGCGATTATAAAGCCGACGACCATAAGCAGGCGGGCGGGGAATTTGATTTTTCGGGTCATTGGAAGCATCCAGGGTAGATAATTTCCAAATTATCGGTCGAGCTTCTTCCTTCCGGCAGCTTCGGGAGAAGGTGGCGTCTTGTCTCCATCAATATAATCGGATTATTTGACCGGATCAATGGGAAAAGCGGAATCGCCGGGAAAACAGGTTATGGCGGGAGGCGGGCGCCCGCCGTCCCGATCCGGCGCCTTTTCGAGTTCGTCAATCCGTCCCGTATACGTCGGTGTCATCCTCCAGCGTCGGAGCTGTCCAGTCGATCCAGTCGGATTTGTTGAGGGTTCCGGAGCCCGGGACGATCCCCCCGGTTTCTGCGGGTTGGTGGTTCAGGAATTTGGTGATATTCTTGATCAGCATATCGGTGAAATTGGATGTATAACTGCAATGCCCTGTGCCGCTGGGGGTATTTGAGTTGTAACTGAGATTCTGAGAACAGCCCAGAGCTTTATATACTTCCGCTCCCCCTACTGCCGACATATGCCCTCCCTGAGCACACATCTGCGTCGCGGACGGATTTTCCATCATGTAAATCCCGCGCGGGGCGAAGGTGGCGACCAGTTCATGGGCGTCGATGGGAAGCAGGTTTGTGTTGGGTTTGACAAAAGGCTTAAAGACGTCGCTGAGCCAATTGAGTCCATTAAAATTATTATCGGTGTTTTCAGGACATAATTTATCGGCAATGCGGTAGGCAGGAACACCCGCAACACTTGTTTCTTCCGAAAGGACCACCGCGATACGTTCGTCGAAAAGACCCACGGCAAATGCGCCTTTGGCGGTACGCGAACAACCGGTAGTTGCAAGCCTTCTGTAATCGATGATGTCGCTGCCCGACTTCTGCAGCACATCGATCATCCGGCTTGCGCCCCATGCCCATGCCATTAAAAGACCTGCAGAATGCATACCACCATACATATCGTAAAAAAGCCCCGAATTAGGTTTGCCTCTGGATGCTTCAACCGTCCCCTCCTTACCCAATTTAATGTGATCATAGTTGATAATGGCTACACCTTGACTACTAGCTTTTGTCGTGATAGTTGAGCCATATGTTCCTATGTTAATAATTGCAGGATAAGGAGCCTTCCCGGTAGTGGGTAACTTGATAGTGGCGCTGAAGTCAATTGTATTGCCCTTGGACGCTACATGAACGGTGACCTTCGAATTGGTGACAGTGCCGCTTACCGAGTCGAACGCCGGTTTTTCACCGTAGATGTATTTCTCGGCCTGCTTGAGTATCTCTTGTCTCCTGCAGCGCCACTCGCTTTTTTTCGTTATGCGCTTTCCATCGAGCTTTATAAAAGGATCGGGCAGCTTTGAATTTTTAGCAGTCAGTTTGGAGGCATCCGGCAACTCGGGTACCACACAGTCGGCACAGGTGTTTTCAACGGACGCGGAATAGGCATACACTTGCTCGGCGTTCATTACGATCGCAATGTCGGTTTGTTTGTAAGCGGTAATCGCTTTTTTTACGTTGGTGAAACCATCTTTTTTTACGACCAGCGTATCGCCGTTATCGGCTGCAGCGATTTTGCCGGAAACCCGTGAGGTGCTCATAACGTCGGAAATGCTGTTACTGATAAGAATTTCGCTGCCGGTGTGTACCAGTTTCCGGGTGGTGGTAGACTGATCAATTGTAATATTGAGAACATAAAATCCTGCAGCCAGTTCGGGAAGTACATACTCATGTACACCGGGCTTCATTTTGCCGATTGGTAGTTCGATACTCCTTTTTCCACAGCCCGAAAAAATTGAGATAACCCCGTTTTTGCACGGCGAGGCAGTGGAAAACCTGAGTTGTTTTCCCTGGATGCCGATATGATTGAGGTTTTGCATCTGAATTCCGAATGCCCGGTTGCTGTTTAATGCCGTAATATTTGTAAGTGTGAATTCGCCGGTTGCTGCAGTGGTATCTTTTAATGAGGTATCGGAAACCAGCGTTACTGTTGCATCGGAAATCGCAGTGCCCGTAGCGTCTTTAACGGTTCCGCTAAGGGATATTTCGACTGCCGCCATTACAGAAAAGGCCATGCAGCATGAAATTATTACAACATTACGCAATTTTGACATAGGTATCTCCCCTGAGAGGTGTAATTGTCCATAATATACGTATCATTCTGATATGGGGGTTATAAAACATGAAAAGTATAGAGAAATTTGTGGAACGAGAAAGGAAATGAGTATGGAGCGAGAGGTATCGTATTAAAGTTTTAAGACAAAAAGCTGGTCTGATGTTAAACAATATCAAAGAAATTACTGCTTGATACTGAAAAAAAGAAACATTTATTGGTTATTGTAAAAAAAAGCGCCGCTGGTTCCGCGGCGCTTTAAAGCTGTTAGAAAGGTCTGGCGCGCGAAAAAATACAAAGATTAATCTTTCACACATCGGACGCTAAAACCTGGTAAGAACGTAGTATAATAATTACCTGTAAAATCCTCAGTTGAAGTATTATAAACGACCATGAAATAGGCGGCGGCCCCAGGAACAAAATATTCAGTAGATGTCCACCATGTGGCATACTCTCCAAACCCGTTGAATCCATAGTCGGTCTGACCTATTATCGGTTCCCCTCGCGCCCCATTTCCTAATGCAGTAAATCCTGAGGAATTGTTGGCACATTCATTTGGACCCGTCCAATGTGTAGTTCCGGATTCTCTTATTTTACAGGCTGAGTTATCACCAAGCGTATCCCCAAGTGCCCACCAATCACTGGTCGTCGCGACATGCCAACCCGCCGGTGCAAGGTTCCCGGTATTGACCGCATACCAGTTATAGAGAGCACCATATTCCTTATTGGCCGCATTGTTCCCGGGCCAGCAATATGCACCTATCGAAAGACTCTTCCAGGCACCGTTATCCTCTACCAACGGGATTGGATCACCGTTATTATATTTTGTCGTCATCAGGTTTTCGGTCAACCATGTTTTCCCCCCAATTGTAACCGTGCGATACAAATTTCCGTCGTTATCCATGACGTCGTAGGTTGAATACTGAGCATAGAGTGTTACATTACTTGTAATATAAATCGATTGGCCGCAAGAAATGAACGGCCCACTTCCGTCCGCCGCTGTATTCCATCCCGAGAAGGAGGCGCTGTTTTTCACTAACTTCCCCGAGTTGGGTAAAGCCGTCGCTAACTCTCCGGAAGTATATGCTCTTGAATCTATTGGCGCACTACCACTGCCGCCGTTTACATAATAAGTCACCGAATAAGTGGCTGCCACCCAATTCGCCTGTACCGTGGCATTCCCTGAAGTCAGAGTCACTTTAGTAGATGGCGAGTTCTCGTTAGTGATTGTCGCCGTTCCGGTGACCACGGTCCAGTTGTCAAAATTATACCCGGAACTCGGCAATGCCGCGATATCAGTCGCAGTACCATGGTTCACGGTCACCGGTAAAGTTGTTGGTACTAATATTGTACCCCCCGTTCCCGATGAAACGGTCAACTGATAGGTCTTCAACGTAAAATTCGCCGTGATCGTCATCTGATTCTTCTGTACGGTTATTGCCAGCGGATTGGTACTTGACGTATCATCACCTCCCCAGCTTACAAACTGGTACCCGGTATTGGCAGTCGCCGTGAGCGTTACACCCGCCCCGGGTATATACGCGGCCGTATCCTTTACCACGGTAACGGTACCGCCAATAGGCGTACGCGCAACGTTCAGCGTGTACAGCACCGTCAACTTGACCGGATTACTGTTGACTGACCGCACACTGTTCGTAACCACACATCGGTAACTTCCCGAATCGGCCACAGCTACCGAAGTAATGTTTAATTCCTCCGTTGTCTTTCCGGTTAAATCGACATCGTTTTTCTGCCACTGGTAGGTGCATGTCGGATTTCCCGTTGCCGCAACCGAAAGGGCAACACTCTCTCCATGAAGTTTATTCAGTTGCGCCGGTGTCGGCTGGGTGGTAATCTCTGGTCCTTTTTGCATCGTTGCTGCTGCTACGCTGCCGGTATCCGACACGCCGTCACTGTTACCGGCAATAATACGGTATGAATAACTCCCGCCTTCAACCAATGCCGTTTCGTCGGTACTGCTTTGCGCAGTGGAACAGACGCTCGCGAAGGTCCCCGAGTTCAATGAACGCAGCACCCGGTACCATAGTGCGCCATCAACGGCACTCCACGAAATCTTCAGACTGGTTGACGACTGAACTGTCAGTATCGGTACTCCGGGAGTTTTCGGTAGCACCCGCAGTCTGACGGCGGAGCTGACGGCACTGTCGACTTTGTTCCATACTTTTACGGTGTAGGTTCCGGCATTGACAGTGGTAACCGCAGAGAACGACAACACACCTGAGCCAGGTTGCGTAGCAAGGGCGACATTGTCTTTGCGCCACTGGTATTGCAGGTTCGTTCCTGCTGCAGTCAGCGAAAACGATGCCGACCCGCCGGTTACAACCGTTGAGTCATGCGGCTGCTGCGATATGCTCGGCTTGGTGAAAAGCGTATCAATCAGCAGTTTGGCAGGGTCGCTTGTTACCGATCCGACACTGTTTGTGATGACACACTGGTAGAACGTACTATTATCGGCCATTGCGGCAACAGCCGTAGTACAGGTGGCTGCATTCGCCCCGGGAATGTCCGTACCGTTTTTTTGCCACTGATACGTTGGCGCGGGGACTCCATCGGCAACCATGGTGAATATTGCCCTGGTACCTTCAGTAACCGACTGATCATCCGGCTGCTGCGTAAATGACGGTTTGATCCAGGTAGTACCTTCCACCGGGTCGGAATAATCGGTGCTGTTATTCGAATTGGAGGCGTTGACCCGGTAAAAATACTGCTTTCCCGATGCAAGCCCTGTATCAACGAGCGAGTTGCTGCTGACCGTTTTAACTATGATAAAACTGCCCCCTGCCATACTGCTTCTCTGGAGGGTGTATGTATTAGCGCCGGAGAGGTCACTCCACGATACCTTGATCGACGAAACGGACAAGGCAGTTACGGTAAGCCCCATTGGAGGAGTGGTAAGTAGAGCGATATTGTCGGGTTTTCTTACAACAATAAGTTGATAGGATTTTGACGATGTTCCCTGCGTTGCAGCCACGGCAATAGTAGCCTCGGTGGACCCCACTGCAAGTGTGATTGGTTCCGACGACGCTCCGGAGGCCACGATTTTTCCGTTTACCGTAATTGTGGACGGTGTACTGCCTGCCGTGGGAGTGACCGTAATTGTACTGTCAATGAATGACACGGTATCCCATATTGTATCGGGTACTGGTGCCGACTGCAGCGTTAATGTTCCTGCGGAGATGGCAAGAGAAGTGAGGGCCGCTCCGGCAGGAGTAGTGGAAGTAACGATCAGCCGGAGGATAAGAGTATCCGCCAGACTTGCCGGGTCCGCTGCGACAATGCGGACAATATGCGTGCCGACAGCCGCCGCAGTTGCCTTTAATACATACTTGCCGCTACTGATCGTATCTCCGGCCGGAGTACCCGACAGCAGGGTATAGGCTATCGGATCGTCGTCGGGGTCATCGCAGGTAACTGTCAGCAATAATGAGTACGTAGAGGTGTCGGTGATTTCGGATTTCACCGTATCTTCATTCCACTTTGGTGCATGGTTTACCGTCCCGTCGATCACGGAAATAGTTGTAATAATCGAACTTCTTAGGGGCGGGGTACCATTGTCGGTGGTGGTAAAGGTGACCGTGTACTCACCAACAGACCCGAGAGGAGCAGTCCATACGAATAGCGAGTCGTTTAATAAATTGGAACCTTCGGGATTGCCGGTCATTGACAACGTCAGTAACTGCCCGGGGTCCTCATCGGAGGCTCTTACCGTAAGCGTGCAGGTCTCAAGCGGTCGAATCGACCGGTCGCCGATGACTTCAAGAGAGGGCGGATTCGGGGCGAAAGTAACGATAATGATGGTTGTTGCCGTATCGAACAACGGCGGCTTTCCATTGTCGGAAACAATAAACGTAACCGTGTCGGATCCGACGAAATCAGCAGGGACCGTCCAGGTAAAAAGGGTGTCGAACTGCAGTTCCGAACCGGACGGATTGCCCTTCATGTTTATCACCAGAGTTTGTTCGGCATCACTATCTGAAATCTGAATCGGTAGCAGGCAGGTCGCACCAGGCCTGAAGATACTGGTTTCGGGAACGGTAATTGATGGTTTTTGGTTCTTCGGCCCGACTTCTTCGACAATGGTGATAATCGCAACAACCGGAGATAAATCAAGTGAAGAGTAAGGTGTAATGGTAACAGTTTTTGCACCCGGGGTCATGAAATAGATTTTTTTCCAAATAGTATCGCGACTTCCCGAGTCAAATTCTCTGAACATGGTGTCAAAAACCGTTGTTCCATTGTCGGTTATTTTCATACCGAGGGAGTCGATATTAGCCGGCAGATTAATCACAGCACCAACGAGAATGGCATTACCCACCGTATCGCTTACGGTAGTGGTATTCTGTGTCCAGTCGGATGTTCTTAATGTGGCAGTTACCGATGTATTGGAAGGATCGTTCGGGTCTTGTGGGAGCGCACAATGGAAATTGTTGAGCATTGATAGAAGCACGGCAATCAATACAGCAGTAACTAGCTTGTTCTTCAACATGATAGAGGTTCTCCGATCAAGATACATTTCTTATATAAATTTCATCTCGCCAGCCTGCTACTGGTGAAAAACACTGTTTTCTGGAAGTGTAACGCTTTCTTAGTGGATAGCTTCAATAAAAATACTTTATTCCTTAAACAATTCCGTCAGGTGTAAAAATCTTTAAATGAATAGTTAAATATTACTTGGTAAACTAACTAAAAAAGTCGGTTTTGTCTGTGACGGTGGTCACATTATATTATAAAAGGTTATTGGTGATTCGCTGTTGCACGGCTTTCAGGCATGGCTTTCATAGCTGGGGTGATAAAAGAGATAGATGGAGAAATCCGCAGACAGCCGGGAGGAACAAAAAGAGGCTGCTCCTTAAAATTCTACTGAATCGGCACATCAGGATATGCCTGCACCCTAAAACCGCATACGGGAAATGTTTCTTCGGTGGTTTTAGGATACTATATTACGGTGCGGATATCTGTTGACGATTTCTGCCTGAATGGGGCATCACAACGAGGATGGATGGAGCGGACATGGAATTCAGTGCGAGAATGAAGAATCTCTGTATACTGTTATTTGCTTCGGGCGTGTTTTTTTTATCTTATTCCCTTACCGGCAGGGTAATCGATATAAACGGCAGTGGTATCGAAGGCGCTTTCGTGGAACTTGTAAGCGCTGCCCTGTCCGCCACTTCCGGTACTGACGGCGCCTGGACCATTCCGGTGGTCGGCGGCATACCGCCGATCCTGAGGAACAGGCTGCTTCCCGTGCCGGTACTCAGGGGCGCCACGCTCCATTTCGTGGTCGGCGACGATGATGAAAACGTCGGGATAAGCGTCCACGCGCTCGACGGCAGATTCATGTACGATGCGGTGAACCGGAAGCTCGCGGCTGGTTTTTATCGCCTGAATCCGCTTGACAGGTCCCTCGGCGCCGGCATGTACGCGCTGCGGGTGCGCATCGGCGCTGAAACCGCTCATCTCAGGCTACCGGTGCTGCGCGGCATGAACACACGCGGCATTTCCCTCAGCAATGCAACCGGCACCGCTTCTGCGGGGCGACTTGAAAAAAGGACCGTGGTAATTGATACCGTGAGGGTTTCCAAGGCCGGGTATGCTTCCGCCGTCAGGCCCGTGAGCTCTTATGAAGATTCGATAACCATCACGCTGGACACGCTGGCGCCTGCATATCACCTTCCTCCGCCCCATCCCTGTTACAACCGGTTTAATGTTGAAAATTGCATAAAGGGTGATCCCAATTCAGCCTGCGGCGGCAACTGTACGGTAGCCAACTCCTGCAGCCCGCCGGAGTCCCAGGATAAGGCCAGTTTGCCGAAGACCTTCATTTGTCCGAGGTTCATGCTTTTCAGCACGGAGATGCTTCAGGCCGCGAAAGACGACGCGAAACTTTATGGATGGGGGGACAACGAGGATCCGCCATTCAACTACGCGGTGGTGGGCCACGACCCCGACGTGGGAGGGCTGGACGATGTGCAAAGCAGCTGCTGCCAGTGCTATCAGATTATTTACGTAAAACCCGAACCGAGCTCCCCGCAGCCGCCCGAGCTCCCGTACCCCAAACCGCTGATTGTCCAGAGCTTCAATACGGCCGCCAGCGGTCCCAAGGGATTCGATGTGTTCATGGGCGCCGGAGGATACGGCGCGTTCAACGCCTGTTACGACGATCCCGCATTCGGCAACACGTCCAATTTCGATGAGTTCATCTATGACGGGTACCCCTATCAGAATCCGGGCGGCGGGGGTATCTCCTTCCTCAGGTACCCGGAGGAGTGCCTGGAAGGATGGCCGCCCACCGTCGAGGCGGTGCAATCATCAGAATGCCAGGACAAGATCAAACAGTTGTGTGATCAGGCGCTGGTGAAGTCCTCGACGCAGATCACCGAGGATACGAGACGCTCCTGCATCGAAACCAACAAGGTGGAATCGCTCTATCACCAGAACTGGGAGGTGATGGTCAAGCGGGTGCGCTGTCCGGATAACCTTAGCCGGGTGACGGGGTGCCGTCTGAAGGAAGAAAAATTACCGCTGCCGCATCCCGAGGTGCAGACCCCGGCCGATGCAAAGGCAAACGGGACTTTCCGGGAGGGCTACCACACCACCACCATGCAGGACTGCTGCAAACCCACCTGCGCCTGGGCCGACTGGGTCGTCGGGCCGAACTATAAACTGCCTGCGGACGGGGAGTGGAATTCGTTTTATTCGTGCGACAAAAACGGGGTGCCGATTACGAAACCGTAGGGGCACGGCATGCCGTGCCGCACGGTTCGGCTGAAATATAATCCGATTTCTTCATTTCACCCTGACATCCCTCTGTTTCCGGTTCCCCTTCTTGTCCCGGTTGATGTAGGCGCCGTTCGACACCGAGCCGGGGGAAGGCTGATCCGCTCTTTCAGCGGCCACCCTCCTCCCCAGAAGATTGAAGCGTTCCTCCGATCCGTCTGCAATGGAGTTGCGGATGCGTTGACCGCGGAGGCCGGACTGCCGGTTCGTGCTTCGCCGTTGGTTTCATTGATGATCGTTACCGACAACAGGCTTCGTGCGCCGGTGGAGGGAATGGTCCGATGCATCAGTTCGGTGAAATTGGCAACGATGCTCAGCGGCGTCGTTCCCGGGAAATACATTCCTTCCGTCAAATCCGTCACCCGTTGAAGGTTCTCGAACACTATCGGGTCCGTGTTGGAACAACCCTCGGGAGGGTAGCCGTGCGCCGTATGCAATTCCGTATTCGAAAGAAAGATTCCGTGAATAACCGGCACAGGCCGGTCGGGCTCCCGCACTACCTTCTCCCTCACGGCGTCTGCTCCTTGGGCGGAATGACGTCGAATTTCCTCGTCCCGGGCCTGTTCAGCAGCTTCCGGTCCGCAAAGTCAAGCAGCGCCGACCAGTCCTCCGGGAACATGCCGTGGCTGCCGTCCCTGAAATTCAGGCCGAGGTTTTCGTCGGCGCCGAGACTGGATTGTTTGGGTGCGCCGTAACCCAGAGAAATCAAGACCGGGTATTGTTTCACGGTATCGACGGGAGTGAAAATGCCCAGGTCAAATCCGCATTTTTCATTGGGACCGAACATAAGGTGCATCATACGGTAATCCGCCTGCTTTCCGCTTGCCGTGATACGGGTGAGGGGCGTGGCAATGGCAGCCTTCACATTTCCCGGCGGAGGGGGCATATGGCCGTATTCGTAATCTTCGAGGATCTGAATCATCTCCCTGCGCCGGGTTCTCCACTGCTCGGGCGTCGTGACTTCGGTTCCGTCATTCATCGTGAGTGGATCGGGCATTTCCTTGATGATTGGCAGGTTCTTGACCGGGATCACCGGGGGCTTTATGGAAATCATATACATGGTAATGCCGCTCTGTCGGTATGAGGTAATCGCTGTTTTCAGCGTCTCGAAACCCTCTTTTTGAAAGACAAGGGTATCGACGCCTTGCGCCGCCGCATCGCGGGAAATCCGTAAACCGCCCGTTGCGACGGAAGCATTGTCGCCCATGAGGATTCCGTTGCCGGTATGTACCAGTTTCAGGGAGGTGGTCGACTCATCAATCGTGATATGCACTACATAAAATCCGGGCGCCAGTTCGGGAAGCGTATGCGTATGTACCCCGGATTCCATTTTGCCGAGCGGCAGTGTGACCCGTCTTTTTCCACTGCCCGAAAAAATGGAGACAACTCCATTATCTGCCGATGCGACGATGGAAAACCGGAGTTGATTTCCCCTGATGACGATGCCGTTGGCGGTTTGCGCTGGAATTCTGCAGATTCCGCCGCTGCGTGTCGCCGTAGTATTGCTGATCGTGAATTCGCCGCCGGCACCAGTGGCGGCGTTCATCGATGCATCGGAAACAAGCGTTACTTCCGCGCCGGCAAGTGCAGAACCCTTGTCGTCGTTGACTTTACCGCTCAGGGATATCTCGACATCCGCCATAACGGTAAAAGCCATGCAGCACGAAATAAAAATCACCCTGCGCGATTGTAACATCATTACCTCCCCCTTGAAACGAATTGTAGTGATTTCTAATATACAAACCCTTCTGATAAAAAGGGGTGAAAAAAGCGATAGAATGGAGAGTCCGCAGACTTCCGGGCGGAACGAAAAGGGCCGCTCCCTTAACCCCCTTATTCCCATTAAACCCTCTGGTAATTAGTAGCCTTTTCGAATCCCTCCACCCTGAATTTCTTCCTGTTACCAATCGCTTTTACGATAAAATCCTCTGTAAATGAATTGTAAAAGAGAGGTTCCAGAAACGTATCCCCATGTGTCCCGTTTATCAGAAATCGGTGAAGTGACTCATCTTTTTTAATGAGGTCATATAATCCAGTTCCCGGATATAGGCGATAAAAAGAATTTACCCCGACCGTGGAAACCTCCATTGAATCGAGAAAATCGATAACTTTTTCGAGAGAATCCTGATGTTCATTGGGAAAACCCGTGGACAGATCGACCGCAATCTTTATCCCGTAATGAGACGCATAGCAGCAGAATTTTTCGACACTTCCGAAATCGCAGCCGCTACTGTTCAGGCTCAACGTAATCAGTCGAGCCCCGGACTGCTGCAGATAGAAAAACAGCTCCTCCGACACTGGTTCGGGTTTCATATACAGAGTCCAGTTTACCGGTCCGGAATTCGTAATGATCGATTTACACACAGAAACAGCATGGCTCAGCTCCAGATTGAATTCACTGTCGCACAAATGGAACTGTTCAATTCCATTTTCCTTCAACATGGCTATTTCTTTTCCCACCAGGTCCGGGGGGTGAAAAATCATTCTCTTACCGGCTTCGGTACAGAAAAGACAACTGCCGTCACAACCCGTATGAGTACGGAATCCTGCAATACCCCCCTTTTGTGCGTATAACCTATAATCAAAAAGTAATTCTCTTCTGAAATGATATTCCGACGCATCGAAATAGTCGTATCCGTCGACCAACCGGGGGATTTTTTCTTTACGTTCAAGGCGGTTCAGTATATCAACAAGAGCAGGTTCACCCGGTCCCGAAATTCCACTATCGGAATTGGTGTAGGAAAGAATCGCTTCGGGCATGATCGAAAAACCGGCTCCGCCGAGCATCGTCATACAACCATACTTTCCGCACTCGGCAACGATCCTTTTTATTTCGGGAAGGAAGTACTCATTATTCTGAAACAGAACCGTATCGATCTGACGAAGAGTAATCCCGACCGCGTCAGGATCGAATCTCTTTATTGCCGTTTCAATATCGTTGTTAACGTCTGAAGAGAAACAGAGGTCGCATACCTCAAACCGGTGCCGTGTCTTTGAAAGTTCTCCGGCAAGGTATTCTATACCCAGGGACACTACCGGTGGAAAATGGTAACGGTTGGTATTTATGAACAGGATTTTCATTGTGTCCTTTTCCGGTTCTTTAGTACATGGACGACGTCTCTCTGAATGCTGCGGGTACCGCGCATCCTCTCCGCGTCACCTTACAACGAGGCTAAAACAATGCTCCGAGACGGTTTTGATAAACATACATTCTTGGTCATGTCTCGCAGTGATCACTCCCGCCGTTACTCTTGTATGGCCTTATTATGATTTTCAGCCGACCGTAGTATATAATTAAAAGGTACTCCGCTCGTCTGAAACGCAACACCTTTTTTCGGTTTTAACCCGTAACAGGGGTATAATGTCCGTTATTACCGGTATCCGTATTGTGTGTCGGCATACCCCTCCCCGGAGGAGTTCCATGTACAGAACAGTTGATCGCTCATGCATGATTTTCATGCTGACTGCACTTGTGACCGTTATTCGACAGGCATTTCCCGCGGACTCGCATATTGTTGCCCACTGGCTGTTCAACGAAGGTACCGACACGATACTCAACGATGCAAGCGGTAACGGCCATCAAGGAATCATTCACGGCGCGAAATGGACAGCGAACGGACTCAGTTTCGGCGGAGGGGATTATGTGGCCGTTGAAGACGATTCAACATTCGAGCTCGGCGGTGACTGGACCATCGAATATAAGGCGGTTTTCAGCGGAATTACCATCAGAGATGTTCCCGGGTGTGGTATCGTTTTTTCACGCAGTACCGGCAGCGGCATCGACTATGCGGTCGGCACATTTCCGCTCTTTAACAATTCATTCATGAACCATCAATATTACGCGCATACCGATGTGTACCTTCAACGCACTCCGACCGACACATTACACTGTCAGGTGATGGACCGGTTCACTCCGGCCCCGGACCGTATTGCAATTGTCAAACAGGGAACACTGATAAACATCTTCCACGATTCCAGAATCGTCTATCGTACACACGCTCCCCCGGCATCGATATCAGGAGACGGCATAGTGCGCATCGGCGCGCTTGTAGCCGATACCGGAACCGCCGTCATCAACCGGTATGGATTCCGCGGGCAGCTCCAGGAATTGAAAATAGCGGACACCGCACTCTACACCCCTTCGATTGAACGGGTGAACGGACTTGTTGCGCAGTGGAATTTTGACGAGTCATCAGGAGACACGGCCACGGACATAAGCGGAAACGGTCACCACGGCATTATCACGGGAGCGATACGGACCGACGGCGTCAGCGGATCGTCACTTACCTTTCTCGACAGCGGCTGTGTAGCGGTCAGCCGCCATCCCCATTTCAACATCGATTCGGCATTGACCATCATCGCATGGGTCCGCACCTATTCTCCCGGCGGCGCTCAAACCATCATCGACCGGTACTCCACAAGTCACGGGTATTCCCTCGGGCTTGAAAATCGAAAACCCGCGGCAGCGGTCGGCAACACGATAAACAACTCCACCATTGCGAATCCGCTCGTCGCCGCCGCGGCGCTGCAGGTCGACAGATGGCACCTTGTCGCCCTTACCGTGGCCGGCGACACGGCCAGGCTTTTCATTGACACCATGATCACGCGGTCAGTCGCCACAAGCGCGTCAATCGGTTTTGACGATACCACGCTTTACATCGGCAGACAGATATCCGTCAACCGGGCGGCTCAGTACTTCAACGGCAGTCTCGATGAAATCTCCATTTACGACATCGCGCTCCCCCCGGACTCCATAACATCACTCTACCGGCGCATAACGGCCGCGGCACCCGCCGACACGAGCGCACCCGTCATCATCATAAACGGGTCCGGCACGGTCATCATCCTGCAGGGACGGCCATACGGCGATGCGGGAGCAACGGCATGGGACGGCAACGACGGCGAAATCACCGACAGCATTCAGGTCAACAATCCGGCCGATACCCTTACTCCCGGCGTCTACCGTGTTGTTTACACCATAACAAACAGCGCCGGAAAAAAAGCGACCGCCTCCCGCACGGTTACGGTCCAACCCGATACCCTTGCACCGGTAATCAGTCTCGCGGGCGATCGGATCGTCTACCTTACGAAGGGTGACACCTTTGTCGAGCCGGGATATTCGGCAATAGAATATCCCGCGAAGCAGACGGTTACCGGGTTGGTGGAGGTCAACTCGAATCTCAACACCGCCGTCAACGGGACCTACCGGATCGTCTACTCGGTAACCGACCCCATGGGGTTGACTGCGACCGCTGCGCGTACGGTAATCGTCCGCGACCTTCCCTGCCGCGTCGCCATACGCCTCAACCAGCTCGGTTATTATCCGTCTCAGAAAAAAACCGCCTGTATCGCCGGCTTCGACGGCGATACCTTCGACATTCTCTCCAGCCGCGACAATTCGGTGGTGTTCACCGGAGCGCTTTCCGATTCAGTGAAAAACGGAAATAGTGACGAATACATCAGGATCGCCGATTTCAGCCCGCTTTCCGAACCGGGCGACTACGTGCTGCGCTGCAGAGGATTCGGATACTCATATCAGTTCGCGGTCACGAACTCGGTCTACGGAGAAGTATCCCGCGCGGCGCTGAAAGCCTACTATTTCCAGCGCTGCTCTACCCCCATTGAATACCGGTATGGAGGAACGTATGCGCGTCCGGCCGGGCACCCCGACACCGCATGTCCGGCATACTCCGATTCGAAGCAGATCCGCCCGCTCCGCGGCGGGTGGTACGATGCGGGCGACTACGGTAAATACATCGTCAACGGCGGCATCACGCTGGGTACCCTCCTTTCACTGCATGAACTGTGCCCCGGCCGTTTCGGCGACTCGCTCATGAACATTCCGGAAACCGGGAACGGCAGGGACGATCTGCTTGACGAAATCAAATGGGAGCTCGACTGGTTCACAACGATGCAGGACACCTCCGGAGGAGTCTATTTTAAAATGGGTCCCGGCGGCTGGCCGGGATTCATCATGCCGGAAAACGATCGTGCGACCCGCTATTTCTATCCCATGTCAACAACCTCCGCCCTCAATTTCGCCGCCGTGACGGCGCAGGCCGCGCGGGTCTTCAAAGGCTTCGATTCCACCTATGCGGCCGAGTGCCTCCAGCGTGCCGAAAAAGCGTGGAAGTGGGCCGAAAAAAATCCGGATGTCGCCCATCCCAGAGAGACCGGCGGAACCGGGCAATACGACGACACAACCTATGACGATGAATTTCTGTGGGCCGCGGCCGAACTCTATGTTACCACCGGTAGTGATACCTACCTGCCGTATCTCGACACCTCCTTTGCATACCGGCTTACGCAGCCGGCATCGTGGAGAGACGTGGATAACCTGCCGCTGCATACCCTCGCATGGCGGGATACAAAACAATCGTCGAAAATTACCGCCGGGGCCGCCGACGAAGTCGTCAGATTCGCCGATGAGATACTTGAGCGTCTTGACAATTCTCCAGTCGGAATACCGCTCGATTCCGTTGATTACATCTGGGGATCAAACGGTATTGCAGGCAATTACGCGGTGAGCCTCGGTTACGCCTATCGTATCACCAATGAACGGAAGTATCTCGACGGCGCACTTGCGACACTGGATTACCTGTGCGGTAAAAATCCCCTCGGTTACAGCTTCATCACCGGATTCGGCGGCAAAACGCCACGGCATCCTCACCACAGAATTTCTCAGGCGGACAGCATCTTTCCGCCGGTTCCCGGCTTTATCGTGGGAGGTCCGAACGGAAAGCGGGAAGACGGGCTGAACTACCCTTCCGCACAGCCCGAACTCTGCTACATCGATACGCTGGAGAGTTACAGCTCGAATGAGGTCGCGATCAACTGGAACGCCCCCTTTGTGTTTGCAGCCGCACTTGTCGAAAGCGAGATGAACAGGGACATCCCGGTTCGGGGCGGATATCCCGCAGGCAACAGGGTCATGCTGCCGGTTGCGGTGCGCATACTGCCGTCCGCGACACGCATACTTCTGCAGATCAGATGTACCGCGCAGGAAACGGTCGGCTGGAAGATCATCGACCTGACGGGAAGATGTATTGTATCGGTAAAGCCGCAGCCGGTGCCGGCCGGCACGCACACCTTCAGCCAGCCGCTGAAGGACCTGTGCAACGGAATCTACCTGCTGAAAGTTACTGCGGGAAAATGCACCTGCATACAAAAATTCCACGTGCTGCGATGATGCCGGGAGTTGCCGGTGACGCCGGGAAAAAAGTATTTATCATCATACTCGAGGAGGCATCTATGAACTTTTAAAAAGCGTATGTGCGATGTCGGCGGTACTCTCGATTGCCGTCGCAGCGGCTGCAGACGTTGTTCTGCCTGATTATCATACCGTGGAGCGGTGCGTGAAAATCGCCGATCTCGATAATTTTCCCGATATCGCGATTGTCGGCGCTTATACGGCCCTCGGAAGCATAGAGAATGTTGAGCGGTATCTCGTGACAGCCGATTCATGCCTGACAAAGGGAACTGCATTCAACGCACTCTTCCTTTTCTGGGTTGAAAAGAACTACCTCGAGTCCACGGGCCTGGCGAATCTGCCGTTGGCCGATTATATGCCGTATCCCGCAAAACGAAAAATCGCCTCCGGCGCAGCGGCGCCCATCGGCCTCATCCCGGAGGCGATCGAACCCTACGGCGCTACGGTTCCCGATTCCAATCTGACCGTCAAGGAATCACTGGTATATAAATTGATTGCCACTTCAAGCGCCGAAGGCGTCACCGTGTACCTCGCGGAAAAAGTAACCGTCGACAAGAACGGCGGCGAAACACGCAACACCTACAACCCGCCCGTCAATACAGTCCTGATGCCCCGCAAAGGAACCGGTATCGCATTCCCGGCGGATGCGCGACTGCTTAACGGGTATATGTTGCTTACTCCCGGATTCAACGCAACCGTAAAAGGAGTAGTGATCGATTGCCGCGGCCGCGCTGTCCTGCGGTTTACAAGAGCGTGCAGAGCGGGAGCGACCTACCTGATCCCCTCCGCCGGACTTGCCGCGGGCGTCTACCGGCTGCAGATCAGCACTACGGGCAAAACAACGGTTCTGCCGCTGAATTTTTTCAAATAAACCGCCACGTACCGGCCGATGAAGTGCGAAACGCATTTTATCAAAATCGGCATCCTGGGGGAAGCCCCACAATATGGTTCCCCCGCCTGCAAACGGGGTTTTATAGGGTCATCAATAATATGAGGATGACGGCTCCGTGGCAGATTCCCGCACGGACACCAATGATGTTTTATCCCAGGCGTCAAATTAATCATGCAACTTAACGCGGACACACCGCGACGGTTATTTGCATCGTAAAATAGATAGTAACTATTCAGGTAATAAGTTGACGAAACAACTATACTGATTAAAACATTTAGGAAGATATACCATTATATCAAGATTCTGTTTTC
>JAFGIW010000084.1 GCA_016929415.1 Chitinispirillaceae bacterium
GGCAAGCTTTTCAACCGGTTGATCCGGGAAGTAACGATCGCGGCGCGTATGGGCGGCGGGGATATCAATGCCAATCCGAGGCTCAGATCGGCGGTCTCAAGCGCCCGTGCCGCGAACATGCCGAACAAGAATGTCGAATCAGCCATTTTGAAAGGCACCGGGCAGCTTGACGGTGTTACGTATGAAGAGGTGACATTCGAAGGATACGGGCCGGGGGGCATCGCCGTCATGATCGAATGCATGACCGATAACCGCAACCGGACCGTTGCGGAGGTACGCCATGCGCTCGGGAAACACGGAGGCAATCTCGGACAGACCAATTCTGTCGCGTGGATGTTCAAGTTAAAAGGAATCATCCGAATTCCCGAGGCGAGTATGGCGGAGGATACGCTTATGGAGGTCGTCCTCGAAGCGGGTGCGGATGATATGCTGCTGTACGGCGGGGAGTATGAAGTGATCACCGCCCCGGAGACCTTCGAGCAGGTGCGTTCAGCTCTGGAGAAAGTGAATATCCAGCCGCTCTCCGCCGAATTGAGCAAAGTGGCCGACAATCCGGTAAAGGTCGAGGGAGAGAATGTCGCAAAAGTTATGAGGCTGCTTGAGGCGCTGGACGATCTCGACGATACGCAGCATGTGTACGCCAATTACGACATATCCGACGAAGATATGGAAAAATACGCGGAATGATCGTTTTCGGCATCGATCCGGGAACGGCAATTACCGGTTACGGGGTAATCAGGGCGGAAAAGAGTTCCGTCGTCTGGATCGATTCCGGTGTCATCATCACCCGGCCGTCATCGTTTCTTGCCGACCGGTTGGAGCAGATATACGATACTTTGACGGACAAGATGCGACAGCACGCACCCGGTCGCGTCTGCATCGAAGAGGCATTTTACGGCAAGAACGTGCATACCACCCTGGTGTTGGGGCATTCACGGGGGGTGGCCATGCTCGCAGCGAAAAAAGCGGGCGCCGTCGTGGCGGAGTATTCTCCCCGGCAGATAAAAAAAGCGGTCACCGGTAACGGCAATGCCGCGAAGGAGCAGGTCGCATATATGATCAAAATGCTCCTTTCGCCTCCCGACGTACATGCCCAGACCGATGCGTACGATGCACTGGCCGTGGCGATGTGCGATTTTCAGTGCGGCATAGGCCGCGGGGCAGTTAATCGCAGGGGGTAGGGTTGAGGTCGGCTTATCCAGAATAAGGGAAATCTCGATGATTGATTATATCCGCGGCATTTTAACGGTAAAGGAAATCGGGCATGCTACTGTCGAAGCTCACGGCGTCGGCTACGCAATAAGTATACCGTTGTCGACATACGAACGGTTACCCGCTCCCGGAACCGAAACAGTGCTTCAGATCCACTACCATGTCCGCGAAGACGATACCAGGCTCTTCGGCTTCATTTCCAGCGAGGAGCGGGAGATCTTCCGCGAATTGATCGGCGTCTCGAAAATAGGCCCTAAAGTGGCCCTCAATGTATTGTCGGGAGTATCGTTGCAGGACCTGGTTCAGAGCGTCAACCGGGGCGATCCGGCTCGTCTCCAGAAAATACCGGGGGTCGGCGCGAAGACCGCGCAGCGACTGGTGATGGAGCTTCGGGGCAAACTGGGAACAGCCCCGATGACCGGTTCGAGGTTCACTGTCCCCGCACCGAAAAGCAGTGATGCTCAGGCTGAAAAACTCCCGGTACGCGACGAAGTTTTTACTGCGATGATTTCACTTGGTTACAACGAGAAACAGGTGTTGCGGGCGCTTGAACGTATCGAATCCGAAATGAACGGGGAAGAACCGGTGGAAGCGTGGATCCGCAAGGCGCTTCAGGTAATATAAGGATCGGTCAGCGTGGTTTGTGTATGAGCGACGAACAGGAACGAATAGTTACAGGTGCTCCGCACCCTTCCGACGACGAACAGTTCGATACCTCCCTGCGTCCCGAACGGTTCAGCGATTTTGTGGGGCAGGATTCCATAAAAGACAATCTTGCCGTTTTTGTTGAAGCGGCAAAAAAACGGGGCGAGGCACTCGATCATATTCTTTTCTGCGGCCCGCCGGGGCTCGGGAAGACCACCCTGTCGCGCATCCTCGCGTCGGAACTCGGCGTAGGCATTCAGACCACATCGGGACCGGTGCTCGAGAAGAAGGGCGATCTTGCGGGAAATCTCACCAATCTTGCTGAACGGGAAATATTGTTCATTGACGAAATACACCGCCTCAACCGCGTGGTCGAGGAGTCCCTCTATCCTGCAATGGAGGATTTTGTTTTCGATATCATGATCGGCGAGGGGCCCGCGGCCCGTTCGATCCGGTTGAACATCAAACCGTTTACCCTCGTGGGCGCGACGACGCGCGCGGGGATGCTGACTTCTCCGCTGCATGCCCGTTTCGGCTATGTCTGCCGCCTCAATTACTATACACCCGCTCAATTGCAGCAGATTATCATGCGGTCCGCGGGTATCATGGAAATCGCCTGCGACCCTGAGGCGGCGCTGGAACTCGGAAAAAGGGCGCGCGGCACCCCCCGCATCGCCAACCGCCTGCTGCGTCGCTGTCGCGACGTCGCGGATGTCCGGGGTGATGGACGTATTACCCGCCCGATTATCGATCGGACGCTGGATATGCTCGGCGTCGACCAAACCGGTCTTGATGAAATGGACCGGAATATTTTACATGCGATAATCGATCATTACAACGGCGGGCCGGTGGGGATCAATACCATTGCCGTGGTCGTGGGAGAGGAACCCGATACGATCGAGGAGGTATATGAACCGTTTCTTATACAGTCGGGATTTCTCAAACGGACGCCGCGCGGCAGGGAGGTAACGCTGAAGACCTACCGCTATTTTCATATCGAGTCGTCCAAATCGGCGACGATGCAGCAGACCCTTTTTGAACCGTCGGAAAAAGAGGGTGACGCGGACGCCGGTCCGTCACACAAATCGTAAAGGAGCGCCAATGAACTGGGTTGAAGTCGGACGTTTTCTTGTCATTGCCGGTACGGTGATACTGATACTGGGGATACTCTTCATGGTGGCCGATAAACTGCCGCTCGGCCGTCTGCCGGGAGATTTTCAC
>JAFGIW010000085.1 GCA_016929415.1 Chitinispirillaceae bacterium
ATCATAGTTTAATAATTTTACCCGATGGTTGCGTGCTGTTTCACCCAAGGCTGTGCACCCGTTCCAGAATCATCGTCACCGGTCCGTTATTAATTAATTCCACCTGCATCATCGCCCCGAAAATCCCGGTCTGGACATCCTTGACCCGCATTTTTAGCCGATTAACAAAATGTCGGTACAATTCATTTCCCTTTTCCTGAGGGGCTGCAGCGATAAAACTGGGGCGGCGGCCTTTGCTGCAATCACCGAGTAGGGTAAATTGAGAAACCACCAGTGCCGACCCACCAATATCGATAAGTGAGCGATTCATTTTTCCATCTTCATCAGGAAAGATCCGCAATTCGATGCATTTATCCGCGAGAAAGTCGGCTTCAACTTCGGTATCATTCACATGAACGCCGACAAGCAGCAGGATTCCCGTTCCTATTGAGCCTCCTATTTCCTCATTAATGTTTACGGTCGCCTTGCTGACTCGTTGAAGGACGATTTTCATGGGGTGGAGTCTCCCGGAAAGATTTCAGCATGAAGGATCGTAAAGTAATATCGTAATAAATTAAAATCGAAAGGGTGGCTTAATTGAATGAAAAAGTGCCGGTTTGTCTGCAGGCCGGCACTTTTATTAACTTAGTTAATGTTACCGGATGTGTGGTTCTGTGATGTGGTTGCCTTACTTCTTTTTCTTTGCGGTTTTTTTAGCGGCCGATTTCTTCGCGGCTTTCTTCGGGCTGTTTTCTTTCAGAATGCGGTACGTCTGTGGAATGGAGAGTTTGAATTTCTTTGAGATCGCATCGACACTGCGACCTGCCGCACGAAGGCCTGCCATTTCTTTGTTGCGTTCGGGATTTCCGGCGGTGCGGGATTCGATATTGTATTTTTTTCTTAACTGATGAACAGCCTGCCGGGTGATACCGAATTCCTCGCCGATTCGGGCATCGGTATGATACTTCTTCTGCAACTTGATAAGGTCGCTTTTACTGATTCGTGCCATAGTGACACTCCTTTCGCGAATGATGGTTGATAAGGCTTACAACAGTATCATTTGTTTCAGCGTATCGTTCATGAATAGTAGATTGTAAATACTGTTTTGTAAGGAATCCGCCTCTTTTATCAGCAGAAAAATATCATTATGTAGGTGACGATGCAAATGCTTTTTTTTCGTAAGAAATGGCCGTGTAGGTTGTTAACATCGCACGACCGGTGCTTTTCACTAACCTTTATTAAAAAAATCCCGGTAAAGCGCCTGGACCGCTTTTTTTTCATCTGTCGCGTCAATGCCGAAAATGATACTCATCTCCGAACTTCCCTGGTTTACCATTTTAATATTTACCCGTGCCTTCGCAAGTGCGGAAGTCGCCTTTGCGAGAAAACCGATCTTGTGAACCAGCCCTTCACCGACAACCGACACCAGTGCAATGCCGAATTCCGATTTTATTTCGTCGGGTTGCAGCTGCTCTTCTATTGTTCGGATAATAGTATTGACTATTTCCGATTTAAGCTGATCCTGGTTGAGAATCACCGAAATATTATCAACCCCCGACGGACAATGTTCATAGGAAAGGCCGAGGTCTTCAAATATCGCGAGCAGACGCCGTCCGAACCCTTTTTCACGGTTCATCAAAAATTTTTGCAGTGTAAAGCTGCAGTAGCCGCTGCTTGATGCGACGCCGATAACATCACGCTCGCTCGGTAAACGTTCGGACACAATAAGCGTTCCTTCATTTGTGAGGTTGTTGGTGTTGCGTAAACGGATCGGAATTTTTTTCCGCATAACCGGTTTGACCGCCTCTTCATGGAGCACATTAAATCCCATATAGCTGAGCTCGCGCATTTCCTTATAGGTCAGCGCCGGTATCTGCAGTGGAGCATCAACCATTGCAGGGTGCGCGCTGAAGATTCCATCGACATCGGTCCAGTTTTCGTATTCAGCGGCGTCAAGGGCTTCGGCAAGCAGTGAACCGGTCAGGTCAGACCCCCCCCTGCTGAAGGTGGCGATATCACCCTCGGCGGTATAACCGAAAAATCCGGGAAATATCACAATCGTTTCGGCACAGGCCTCCTTCAAACACGCCATCTGGATCGCACAGGCGGGAAGGGGTTGCGCGTCACCGAAAACAGGGGTTACCGCCATTCCCGCATCACGCGGATTGATATAGCGTGCATTGATTCCTACGGATATGAGATAGAGTGCAAAAAGCCGGCAATTCAGATCTTCTCCTGCGGAGACGATGAGGTCACGGAATCTGCCCGGATGATCCTTCGAAAAGTTAAAACGGTCGTCAAGGTCCTTCAGTATCGAATCGATCTGATCGGACGACAGGTTGAGCTGCCGGTAAATCGCATGAAATCGCTGTTTGATTCGGTTGAGAATGACGTCGAATTTTTCATTGTTCAGCACTTTATTAACGGTGTCAATTAAGAGGTCGGTGATCTTGACCGGGCAACCGGGTGCCTTGCCCGGCGCCGAAAGTACGATACAGCGGCGTCGAGGGTTCTCTTGAATAATGTGGACGATATGCTGCAATTTCTCACTTGATGCAACCGATGAACCACCGAATTTACATACAAATAATTCCATGTAAAACTCCGTTTAATTTAGATGGTAATCGTTGTCGTATTGTTTCCGGGTAAACATCGGTTCCCGGCACGGTATTCCTGTGGTGTCTGAAGTTCACGCCGCTTGAAGGCCCGTGAGAATGAATTCGCATTCGGATAACCTATTCGCATGGCGATATCAATGATCGACGCTGATGTTGTTTCCAGAAGATGTTTGGCGTGCTCAATGCGCACACCGGTAAAATACCGGTACAGCGTGGTGCCGGCCTGCTTCTTAAAGAGTGTGTTAAGGTAATTAATATCAACTCCGCACTCCTGTTCGATTTCCCGCTGGTGGTGTAAATCGGCATAATGAATATTCATGAAATTTTTTGCTTTGGTAACGAGACTTTTCGCTTTATTTTTTGGAAAACGGCTTTCTTCAATCAGGATCAATCCTTTTTCAAAAAGAACCAGGAGAATTTCGATAAGCCGCGAGAACGTCGTGAGTCCGAGCAGTCGGTTACGTTGAGAAAGAACCAGCAGCAGGTCGAAGATATGATTTTCAAGCAAGAGCCGGTCGTCATCTTCGAGAATGGTTTTTCCTTCAATTCCGGCGTTCCAGTAGCATTTTGCATGGCGTGACGGGAAAATGGAAAACTGCATCTGAAAACATGCAAATGGGCCCCGTTGGTGCAGATAGGTATGCCGTTCACCTCTTTCCATCACCCCCAGCAAACCCGGACGGGCAGTCCCGAAGGTTTTTCGTGTAACATTCTGCAGAATTCCATGTCCTTCGATCTGGTACCAGAGGCGGTAGGTATCCTGTTGAAAACGAAGGGGTTGATTAAAAGGTGCGTGACACTGTTCAGGGGAGTGCTCGATATAATCGATCCCATGAATGATTATCCTTAGGCGCGGTAGTTCTAAACTGCAATCTCCATCCCATTTATCCAGGCAGTGGAAGGTACGTAACTGCTGAAATAGGGGATGTGGTGCAAATATCGGTTGCCTGAAGCGCGCCAACAGTTCACGCCGGTTTTCAGCCATAGCCGAAAAAATATATCATTGTGGGTTGTCTTGCTGGAATATTCATCACCGAAAAGCATAGTATTTTTCGAGGTGCTTTCAGATAAAACCGTCAGGCGAATCAGCAATGATTCGCCCACGGAGAACCTTTACAAAATATTATTGTGGTGGAGCTTTAATTCCAAATTCTGCCAGTAGCTTTATTGCCAGTTTATCGAGAAACTCCGGAGAATCATAATAGCCGTTTTTTATTTTTTCCTGCACTTCGGATATTTTTTCAGTACGGATATCATCCTGTTGAGAAAACGATGCCGAGATTACTTCGATTGATGCTTTTGTTGCACTGAGTCGTTGCGCACCCGCCGAAATATCAGAGCGATCGATGGGGATAGTTTTACCTGTGATAGCGGATTTATCAACTTTTTTTGCATTTTCCACTTTCCGGAATTCTGCTTGCAACGATTGGGTGACTGCATTGATACGCATGACCCCTCACCACCTTTCATGTCCTATCTCTTTTATCGGCAGGGACAGAAAAAACTTTAACGATTTATAAGATTTGAACGATACACGTAAAAATTTAGACGTAATTTAAATCGGGTCGGATGTAGTTTCACCCTTAGTGTATTGTTCCAATCATATCGAACATCGGCAGATACATCGCAATCATAATGCCGCCGACAACAATTCCTATAAAAATAATCATGATTGGTTCAAGAACAGATGTGAGTGCCTCTACTGCAGCATCAACCTCTTCCTGATAAAATTCGGCTATTTTTTTCAACATCTCCGCCAGGTCACCGGTTTTCTCACCGACTGCAATCATATGGATTACCATTGGAGGGAATACACC
The DNA here is from genome assembly GCA_016929415.1 of Chitinispirillaceae bacterium. Taxonomy (GTDB): domain Bacteria; phylum Fibrobacterota; class Chitinivibrionia; order Chitinivibrionales; family Chitinispirillaceae; genus JAFGNB01. Next base: position 4,415 of record JAFGIW010000085.1, read on the forward strand.
GGTATCTTTGAGCGGTTCGGCAATAGTAAGACCGCCGGAGATACGTTCAAGTGTACGAAGGATTCCTTTTTCAAGTACTTTATTGCCTGCAGTTTTTGCGGTAATTGAGAGTGCATCGAGAATCGTGACTCCGCTGTTCAGAAGCGTTGAAAGGGTCTGCGTGAACCTGCCGATCGCGCTTTTTCGTTCCAGATCACCGAGGATGGGCAGTTGTAATTTAATTTTATCGATTTGAAATCTTCCATTTTCAGTTTTATAATAATAAAAAAGAGCCACAACGGCTCCGATGATAACCAGCATCATGAGGGGGAAAAAATTCTGTAAGAAGTTCGAAATACCCATGACGATGCGGGTCGGCAGCGGCAGTACTCCACCCCCCTCGGAAAACATCTGGGCAAAAGTCGGCACGACAAAAGTCAGCATTGCGATTGTTGCGCCTATAGCTACACATAAAACAATCACCGGATACATCATCGCACCTTTTATTTTCCGTATGAGCGCATCCGATTTTTCGAGATAATCGGCGAGCCGTGACAGAACCGTATCGAGGCTCCCCGAAGCCTCTCCGGCGGAAACCATGTTTGAATAAAGGCTGTTGAATATTGACGGATGTTTTTGCAGCGCATCGGCAAGGGTGCTGCCGCCTTGAATATCGGTTGAGACATGTTTGATAGCTGCAGCCAGTTTTTTATTTTCGGTCTGCCCTCCGAGAATATCGAGGCACGAAACGAGGGCGAGGCCGGCCGAGGTCATTGCGGAAAATTGACGGGTAAATCTACTGATGTCCTGTAACTTTACATTGTCAAACAATGGAATTTTAATGTCAATAGAGCTGCCTTTAATGGAGATAGGCCTTACCTTTTTCTTGCGGAGAAGGCTCGTGACCTCGTTTTTATTGGCGGCCTGAATCTCTCCTTTAACCTGTTTGCCCGATGTGGTAACACCGACATAGGAATAACGGGCCATTACAACCTCCCGGCAATTTGTTCCGGATGCCCGGGTACTGCCGGTCCCGGTATCCATAGGTAATTAAAATAAATAGAGCTGCAAACCGCAAAGGGCTGCAATGCGAACATTTCAGGCCCCCTCGATCATTTTGGCCATCTGGTCTGGATCGGGGCTCCTGGTCAATGCGTCCTTTTTCGATATGACTCGTTTCTTGTAAAACTTGTAAAGCTCCGCGTTCATCGTCTGCATACCGTATTTCTGGCCGATTTCGATGATTCCCTGTATCTGGTGAACCTTATCGTCCCGTATCAGCGCGCGGACGGCCATGGTCGTAATAAGGATTTCGCAACACATCACCCTGCCTCCGCCGGTGCGGGGAAGAAGCGCCTGACTGATGATGCCTTCGAGTACCATGGAAAGCTGTGCACGAACGGTCGTTTTCTGCTCGGAGGGAAAAACATCGATAATGCGATTGACGGTCTGGGCAGCCGAGTTTGTATGGAGTGTCGCCAATGTCAGGTGACCGGTTTCGGCAATGGTCAATGCGGCCTGTATCGTTTCAAGATCGCGCATTTCACCTATGAGAACGACATCGGGGTCCTGCCTGAGTGCAACTCGCAATGCACTTGCAAAACTGTCGGTATCCTGATGCACTTCACGTTGATTGACAATACATTTTTTATGCTTATGGACAAATTCAATAGGATCTTCGACCGTAAGAATATGTCCTTGAATATTAGTGTTGATTTTGTCGACCATGGCGGCGAGTGTGGTACTTTTCCCGCTTCCGGTTGGTCCGGTTACCAGTACCAGTCCGTTTGGACGTTCGGTCAGTCGGCTGACCACCGGAGGTAATCCGAGGTCTTCAAGCGATTGAATGTTGAAAGGGATTGAACGCAAGGCGCATGAACAGCAACCGCGTTGCAGAAACACATTCGCACGATAACGTGCGAGATTTTGTACGCCGAAAGAAAAATCGACTTCTTTTTTCTGTTCAAATATTTTTTTCTGCGCTTCATTCATGATACTGTAGGCAAGTTTAAGCACCTCTTCCGGAGTGATGCGTCCCGCATCGGTAGGAACAAGACTGCCGTCAACTCTGAATAACGGTGGTGAGCCTGCGGTTAAGTGGAGATCGGAAGCGTGAAGTTCCGACATCCGTTTCAGTAATTCATGTATTGCCACCATACTCAAAATGTACTATTTAAAAAGGGTAAAGAAAAGAGATTTATTTTATACTCCGCCATTGTTTACTGACGGTTTGATATGTATCTCCTATGTCGTCGCCCCGAGCACCTCTTCGACGGTGGTAATACCGGCTCGCAATTTCTCAAGACCGCCATCACGCAGCGTCAGCATTCCTTCACTGATTGCTTTCGTTTTGATGGTAAAAGGGGCAGCTTTCGAGATGATCATTTCCTGAATAGCAGGCGTGACGGGTAACACTTCATAGAGGCCCGCCCTGCCGCGGTACCCGGTATTGCCGCATAAAGAACATCCTTTGCCACGATAAAGCTGTATGTTTGCACGATCTTCATCAGTCAGATTGAGAAAGGATAAGCGTTCTTGAGTCTCGGATGCGATCGGTTCCTTGCAGTGGGGGCAAACGAGACGAACCAGACGTTGTGCGACGATAATCCGTACTGCTGATGCGGTCAGAAACGGGTCAATTCCCATGTCCGACAGACGGGTCAGGCTACTTGCGGCATCGTTCGTATGAAGCGTACTTAAAACAAGGTGGCCGGTAAGGGCCGCCTTGACGGCGATTTCAGCCGTTTCGAGATCGCGGATTTCTCCCACCATGATAATGTCGGGGTCTTGACGGAGAAAAGAGCGCAATGCTGCGGCAAAGGTCAATCCGATATCGTGATTTACGTTTATCTGATTCATTCCGTCGATGTTGTATTCGACAGGGTCTTCAGCGGTCATTATGTTGACATCGGGTTTGTTCAGTCCGCTGAGCGCTGAATAAAGGGTGGTTGTTTTTCCGCTTCCGGTTGGTCCGGTAACCAGAATCATGCCGTAAGGAGCGGAAAGCGCTTCATTGAGATGGTAAAGCGCACTTTTCGGTATGCCGAATTTTTCCATGTCGAGCATGAGGTTCGATGCGTCGAGAATACGCATAACCACTTTTTCACCGAAAATAGTCGGGGTGGTGCTTACGCGTATGTCGATGGTTTTATACCCCATTTTGATTTTGATCCGGCCGTCCTGGGGAAGCCGGCGCTCTGATATATCAAGATCCGCCATTATTTTGATGCGAGAGATAACTGAAGCTCGCAAGCGGTAGGGCAGCGGAGTCGTTTCGACCAGATTCCCGTCGACCCGGTAGCGTACCCTTAAGATCCGCTGGTACGTTTCGATATGAATGTCGCTTGCATTCTTACGCACCGCTTCGAGTATCAGATGGTTGACAAGCTTTACTACCGGAGCTTCAACGACTTCTTCGGAAATGTCTTCGGGCTCGGAATCTTTTTCTTCCGCGACTATTTCAAAATTTTCATTGGTGATATCATTCAGGATGGTATCAACTTCGTGGGACGACTCATAATTGAGATTGATGGTTTCCTGGATTTCCTTCGCCGGGGCAAGGACGGGTTTTATCGAGCATCCCGTGAGAAACTTTACGGCATCGAGCATGAAAATATTCTTCGGGTCGCTTATTGCAACCGTTAACAAACGATTAATCTTGCTGACGGCGATCATGTTGTACTTCTGGGCCATATCATAAGGGATGAGGTCAACCACCGAAGAATCGAATTCAAGTTCCTTGAGGCACAACTTACCCAGGTTAAGTTGTTTTGTAAGAAACTGGCTGATCACATTTTCGTCATTGATCGCGCCGGTTGCAATAAGCGCTTCACCCAGCATGACGCCTTGCATGTTCTGGTATTTGAGACCTTCAAGGAGCTGCTCTTTATTGATGATACCGTTTTCAACGAGGATTTCACCAAGTTTTTTCGCCATAGAATTTGTTATTCACTGGTTATGTTGTTGTTATAAGGAAAACCGGTCTGTTGAATTATAACGTTATTGTGGTAATTCTGCAAGATTGAACTTCTTATGGAGAACGTGGAGCTGAACTCCTGCGGCCTTGAAAAACAATGCGTTGTTTCCCTGAAGTTTTAAAGATGATTTGTTCCGAAGCGGGTACAGGGCACATCAACAAATTTGGATAAGAGTGGATATTTTCACCAAAGGTACCGAATGCGATGGTGAAACGCGGACGAAAAACGGAGCGGCATCGAATGGCCGATTGGTTGTCGGCATGAATAATAATTACTAATTCACTTTTTTCCCGCAGTCGGGTAGTATCGGACAGCGTACAACGGAATTCTGATGCATCGATCAAGATTATGCCGATTCCCGCTAATGTTACCAGTAGTGCATTCCGCTGATCGTTGAAGGGGTGCAGTAATTTGATAAGGCAATTCTTAAAGCCATTTTTCTGAAATGAACGGGGAGGAGGCCAATTAACCGGTTGTTTTATTGAATGAATGATCGTATCAAGCACCTGCCAAGCTTCAGGCGGGTGTGGAAATTGATCGGCAGCAACTGATTCGGATCTGGATACAAGCTCCCAAAGTTTCGGCAGAGGGAACGTCGGCGGCGGGGGACTACCGCTATCGAAGGGTAGAATGACCAGGGCATTATCTTTTGTATAGTGATACATCGAGAGGTTGTCGCTGTTTCCGGAAATAACGATACGTGAAACGGTGTGGAACGGGTTGTTCGAAGTCTGTTTGCCATACCAGGTGATCAAGATGATGGCGAGCAATAGGACGATGATTTTGATAAGGCGGGGACCGGATCTTTTTTGAAAACTGAAAGAAAGACGTTGTTCAATCAGTCTGTAATGATCACGCGGGGTAAGTATTCTTGACTCCTCTCGTTCGGGGGAAGTATTATTAAACAGCTTGTTTGTTCGTCCGGTAGAAAGGCACGGACTGTAAAAAAATGAATGTCTTTTATCGTTTTGTTTCTTGAATATAATGTGTCCCAGCTGATTACTGCAAAAAGCTCGGGAAGCAGGGAGTCGTGGTATGTATAGGTTCTGGTATTTAGTGGTCACAATATGCATTGGGTTATTGCTCGCCGGCTGCTTTGGAAATAAGACCGGTAAGAAAAAACTATCTGTTGAAGCCGGCGTTCAACCCGAATCGGTTGTCGCTGATGAGGGTTTCTCACCGTCAAAAGTTGCCTATACTTTTCTTGATACCATTAATAGCGGCAATGAACTGCTGCTGACTGATGCCGATTTCGGTAAAAGCGATCAGAAGGATGTATCCGATGGATCATCGGGCAAATCGATTACCGAAACACGCTATCGCATACAGGTATTCGCCTCAAACCGCATTGAGACAGCGCGTGAGCAGAAAAAGGAACTTGAAAAAAAGATTACCGAACAAGTGGTTATCGGCTATGAAGCGCCCTATTACAAACTTTATGCCGGAAGCTTTTTAAAGCGCCAGGAGGCACAGGCTGTTCTTATAAAATTAAAAAAGCTTGGATTGATTGATGCATGGATCGTGTCAACCAGTGTGTTTCCGGAGAACTGATTCGTTATGCCTGATCAATTGGAAAGAGAACAGAAGCGGCACATTGTTTTCTTCAAACCGGGTGAATATCTCTTTAAACAGAATGATATGACCCGTGACCTTTTTATACTGAAAAAAGGCACGGTACGGATTTTTAAGATGGAAGGCGGCGTTGAAATCGATTTAGACACCGTCGGTCGCGGCAATGTAGTCGGAGAGGTGGCATCAATCGACGGCGGACCGCGTACCGCATCGGGAGTCACCCTGGAAGAGTGTGAGGCGCTGGTGATTCCGGCCGCAGAGTTTCAGTCGATTCTGACATCGATCCCCGAATGGTTCCGAAAAATCGCCATGATCCTTGTGCAACGTCTCAGGGAGGTTGATGCACGAATCAGTCGCTCAATCGTGGGAGAACGGAATAATCATATCGCGGCGATAATTTCGCTTTTGGCATTTACCGATCACTGCGTATCCTGTCCGGAGGGCTTTATGATTGATCGGAGAACTGTTGAATACCGGATCGTCGATCTGCTTGACATTTCACTCGGAGAGATCACCGCTGCGCTTGAACGTCTGCATAAACTGAAATATCTTCGTCTCAACCGGACGGGGGTAATTCTATCCAGTCGTGAGGCGCTTGACGGGCTTGCTGAAAAGGTCTTTCATACGGCCGACGATGTTCCGGTCACCTGATATCCTTCGTAATGTGTCCCGACCATCCGGTATACCCCCATGAAACCGTCAATCAGACCGATAACCATCACCGCACCGCGGGGACTACTGCCGTTTTTAAAAAACGAGCTGACGGAACTCGGCTTTCCGATTGTCTGGGCAGGCGAGACCGCACTTGGAACCAGGGGCGTTTTTACGGATACGATGAGAATGAATATGTGGTTGCGTACCGCCCATCATGTCCTTTATCAGCTCAAGGAGTTCGCTTGCCGTGATCTTGAAACACTCTACCGTGCGGTTGTCGTAATGCCATGGGAATCGCTCATTCCATTAAACGGTTTTTTCAGTGTTGTGTCCTCCGTCGATCATCCATCGATACGCGATCATCGGATCGTTAATCTAAAATGTAAAGATGCAATCGCAGACCGGATTGCCGCTCGGAAGGGACGTAGACCCGACAGCGGCAGCGACCGACGCGGGGCCGTCGTCACTGTTTTCTGGAACAGGGACCGCTGCAGCGTCTCCATCGATACCTCGGGTGAGCCGCTGTCAAAACGGGGCTACCGGAAAATTCCACTTCGGGCGCCGATGCAGGAAACACTTGCATCCGCAGTCGTCCGGGCGACGAATTTTTCCGGAAACGAACATTTCGTCAATCCTATGTGCGGAAGCGGCACACTTGCCATCGAAGCGGCGCTTTCAGCAACCGGAAGAGCCTCCGGCCTGACGAGAGATAATTTCGGTTTTATGCACACGCTTCTCTTCGATGAGACCGCTTGGGGGGAAATATGCAGGGATGCCCGATCGAAAGTTCATACGCCGGGAGCCGACTGCAGGATTATTGCGACCGATAATGACGAAAAGGTGGTGGACGCCGCCTGCAGCAATGCAGCTGCCGCAGGTGTCCAGAGCGTCATCGAATTTTCAGTAGCGGATTTCATGGAAACGAGCGTTCCAGCCGCCAACGGTGTCATCATCTTCAATCCGGAGTATGGTATACGGCTTGGTAACGAACGGGAACTCGTCAAGACCTATCGCTCAATCGGGAAGTTTATGAAGCAGCGCTGCCAGGGGTATCGCGGGTATATTTTCACCGGGAATGCAACATGTGCCGGAAATATCGGCTTGCGATCGGGACGTAAACTGAAATTTCAGAGCGGTAAAATCGATTGCCGCCTCTACGAATATGACCTGTATCATGGTAAGGGCCGATGTTAAGCGAAGACGCATCGCCGTTCGAAGTGACGATACCGCCGGATGACAGTTTCCTTCTTGCCGCCTGTACGGTGACTACCTTCCGTTCAAGCGGCAAAGGAGGGCAGCATGTGAACAAGACCGACAGCGCTGTCCGTATCCGCCATGATGCGACCGGTATTGTCGTTACCTGCCGGCAGGAGAGGAGTCAACATCTTAACAAACAGATCTGCCTGAAAAAACTGCGGCAACGACTTGAAAAACTTCTTCAGGTTCCGGAACAGCGCATTCCCACGGTCGTTCCCGTAAAAGAAAAACGGCGACGGCTCGAAAGCAAGGTGCGTCAGTCACTAAAAAAACGGAAGCGGAAAAATCCTGTTGAGGTTGACGAGTAATACTGCCGTCGTCATCTGTAATCAATTACCACCTTCATCACGTCAGGCCGCGTTGAAATAAAAACGGCAAAGAGTGGAATGCCTCTTTGCCGTGTAAAGCGACGGTTTAATTTATTCTGACCAAATTATTGCGAACTTTCCGGTTTGCTCAACCCAGAAAAATTCATCACCTAATGTAGAGACATAATACTTACCGTCCAGACCGGCTATGTTGGTGCCACTCAATGTCATTGCCGGGTAGGCCTTGCCGAAAGTTTGGGATATATGGCTTAAGTCTTTATTCCAAGGTTCCTTATTGTATTTTAACTGCCAAGAATAAACGCTGTTTTGGACTAAACTCCAGTTGAAATCCATTCTTGTTATACTTGAGAGGTCCGGACCTTCACCATCAACCTCATAACCGGTATAAACTTTATTCGCCATATTCGGCAATGGCTTTTCGGAAGGAACCGCATACCGTATAAGCAAATCAGTAGTTAAGGTGTCCCTTACCACCCAGACTGTCCGTGTAACACTGGCGCTGTTCGTAGCTTTATCCTTTACCGTATAGGAGATTGAATATCTGCCGATCGAATTCATGTTCACCGTGCCGCTTGGTGTAACATTGGCCGTAACATCGCCGTCTTTGTTGTCGGTAGCGGTATACCCCGGATCTTTATACGTTGCCGAGCTTTTTACCAGAACCGTATCCGGATTTCTTCCCTTGAGCGTAATAACCGGCTTTATTACATCGTAGGGATTATCGACGATATAAACCATCCGTGTCACGGTTGTTTTAAGCCCGCTGCTGTTGGTTACCGAGTAGGTCACGGAATAGGGGCCGCCCAGCGTTGACAGATTTGCGACCAGATTGGAGGAGTCGACGACAACCTGTGCCGTTAGGTCACCGTCAACCACATCAGTGGCGGTGTAGCCGGGTTCTGCCCATCTGGCTTTCCCGGTACCTACAAGTAAAAGCTGGATTGTCGAATCCGCCAATTCCAGGTCGATAACAGGTTTGCTTAGAATTACGTTATAGGTGGTTTTAAAGCATCTTTTTACCGTTGCCGCGGCATTTCCCGCTGCATCTTTAACATCATAGGTAAGATACCAGATCTGTCCATCAAGCTGTTGAATATCGCCGACGACGACTCGACTGGTGATATCTCCGTCGACGTTATCGATCGCAGTGTATCCGGGTTCTTTATAGGTTTTCATATAGTCGAGTATTTTAACGTCCTTTTCGAGGAATATCGTATCAGCACCGGTAAGTGTAATTATTGGATTTTCACGGTCGGGTCCCACGGGACCTTCCTGAACGGTGACGGTGCGTGTGGCGGAGGCGGGATTACCGGCTGAATCGCTGACGGTATAGGTCAATGTATACTCGCCGAGTTTGTTGATGTCTACCGTGCCGGATTTGACGATTTTATTGGTAATGTCACCATCGATATTATCCCATGCGGTAACACCCTGATCAACATAGGTCTGACCGAGCTGAACATATGCAGTAGCGTTTCCTATGGTTATAACCGGCGGAGTTGCGTCCTTTGTGGGTGGCTCATATACGAAAACATAGCGTGTGGCGCTCGCCTTGTTGCCAGACGTGTCTTGAAACGTATAAATAATGGTATATGGAGTCCCATTCTCATTTACTAAAAATGGATTGAAATTGGTCCGGGGTTCCAGTTGAATGACAGGGCCGCCGCCCTCGTCGGTAGCCTGAACCTGTTTTAAATAAGAATCGTACTGATTGTTCGGATCGCCTTGAGGAATCCTCACCGTGTCATCGCCGAGAATGGTGATTTTTGGAGGGATGGAATCCTTGGGGCGATAGACATCATCGTCAAAATAATCCGCCTTGCCGTTTCCGCCATTTAATGTATCCAGCAATGCTCCAGGATTCAATAACAGCCAATCCCGATTGGTTCCCTCGATGTCGATCGGATTGTCATACGCAAACTTGGTGCACTGCACAGTAAGTACCATGAAAGCAATGCAAGCAAGTTCCACCGCTATAACAGTTCTTTTCATAGGGCACCTCCTCAATCATCTGAAAAAATAATGGGTAAAGTTATGGATAAAGCGAAACTTGTCAAGCCGACACCCGCTCCTAGATAACAAAGGTTCCTCGCCATTACGAACGTTTCAATCTGGGAGCGGAATCTATCGACATCCGTCGGTAATTGTGCATCACCATAATCCTTGTGTTTTTTCTTGGCCTGATCATCCATAATAATCCCCCCCACGACGCCTGCAACGGCAATTGCTCCTGAAGAGACCCTCCAGAAAAAGACGGCTCTCCATTGTTTATCGCGGCCCGTTCCCGTGGGGATTGAAACCCGGCGTTCTTTTTTCTCACACTGGGTATTGATGGCAAGAACGTCCTGACCGAATTCTCCGAGAGTGTCCATATCATCAACCAGCTCGATCGCTTTCGGACAGTTCCCGCTCTGCATTTCCAGTTTTGCCAGGCGGACCGATACTTCGGGATTATCAAAGCGGCGGGCAATGAAAAGCGCATAGGCATCTTTCGCATTTTCTATATAGCCGGCATTTTCGAACATGATACCGGCTTTGAGCAGGTAATCTTTATACGTCTCATTGTTGATTTGGAAAAGACTGACATAACATTCGGCCGCCTCCGCTTCACGGCCGGAGAGAGAATAGATTTCAGCGAGTTGCTGCCAGGCATCCTCGTTGTCCTGCTGGAGACCGAGACTGCTCCGGAAAGCGTTGATCGCCTGTTCGTTGGCGGTTCCGAGTGCCTTATACCGAAGCCCGAGATCAAAATAGTCTCCACGGTCAAGAGCGCGACCAGCCCCTGCAGCTTTTTCCAGATAACGTTCAGCTTGCTGGAGATCGTTCAGGCCGATGCTCACCAATGCGAGCTGAAAGTAAATTTCACCGTCTTCACCGCCTGTTGATAAAACCGACTCGTATTCGCGCTTGGCTTGATCTAGTTTTCCTTCAGCTTCGTATATCCGGGCTTTTTCAATCTGCAGAGGAAGCTTGAGGGATGGCTCGCGGCCCGCATCGGAGGCGGCTTTGAGGGCGTCACCGTATGATTCCTGCATACGGTAGTAGGAAGCGAGCTGGAGAGAGAGCGCCGGATACTGCTGACCGAAGGTTGATAACAGTTGCTGCAGGAGAGCGATCGCTTTATCAAACAGGCGCGCCCGGGCCAGGGTTTGGGCTCCGATAAATTTCGCGAGGTATATGACGCGGTCCTTGGCGAGTTTTTCAAATTCAGGAGCCGCTTTTTCAGCTTTTTTTTGGGAGTAATCACCGACGTTGACGATCGCCTGGCCAAGCAGTTCGATCTGGCGTTCATTGGCTCCAAGGACCGGCGCCGCCAAAAATTCCTGTGTTTGCTTGGGTAATGTACCGATAAGCGCGCCGGCGACTTCACTTACAAAGTTAAACAGACCGTTTTCAAAGTCGGCGAGCGCTATTTCGCTGGTGCTGCCGCTTATTTTTTTGTTGTCGGTAATCGAATAGAGTTCAGTTGCAAATTTGACTTTTTTTCCTTTTGGTTCATATTCCTGATAGAAAAGGTAGGCCGCGCCTATTTTTTTTGCAGCTTCAATGTACGTCGTTCGGGAAATACGGCGTGAAAAATCCCTGAAATATTGCACGTTATTGGCAATACGTTCAAAAGGAACCACCTGAATTCCGGGTAATGCACCGATTTTAAAATGAAAATAGGCCTCGGCAATGGCAGAGATGAACATCGTTTTATTTTCATTAGAATAAGGAGCATAAACAGGACGAGTAATAAGAACGAGTGGGGGGCCGGCACGCTTTACCACACTGCCTACGGTATATTCCGATTGCGTTTGAGAAATCGGCTGAAACACCGCTTTTGGTTTTGAAACAACCGGTTGAGGGGTTGGGGCAGATGTTTTCTTTTCGTCTTTTAACGCTGGAGGAGGGCTTGATACATTCTTTTTTACCGGTTGTGGTGATGGGGGGGGGGGAGAAACGACCGATGGTCGATTTGCAGGTTTTGCAGGCGTTTTTTCCTCGAAACTGTCGAAATCGGGTATTTCCTCCTCATCCAGATCAACCGATGCCGACGGTGGTGTCGCGGTTTTTTTCACCGATTCGGCTGATTTTGCCGATTTGGCTTGTTGAGTTTGAGCAGGCTTCTTGGCAGGCGTTTCCTTTTCCACAGAAGATTCGTCGAGTGCATCGTCAGACCAATCCACTTCATCCATTTCAAAGGGATCCTCTTCCTGTGCGAGAAGAAGCTGCTGAGGTAATAAAAGAAAAAAAGAGGCAAACACGATTAATTTAACCGTTAAAATCTTCTTCATAGCGGCCAGTACCCTTCGTCCTTATATAATAATATAGTGTTGAACAGTAAAAGATTCATCATAATATTAAACAGTCTAATATAATAAATCCTTCAATTAAATTCGCAATCAATTCTTTCGATTATATGTTGAGTGATGAATAAAGGATAACAAAGTGGGTTTAGGCGCCATTCCATTTGAATCTCAATGGAAATCAGTTAACTTTAAACGCAATGCCTGATTTTCATAATGTGCGATCAGAACATCTCATGTTCGGCAAAGTACAGACCGGGTGGAGTCCCCGGGATAACGGAAGCCGGCCCTTCCTGATATGGTCCGTCCGCAACCGACAACCGGCAGCGTTTCCCCGAATGACATCCGAACATACATCAAACCTCATGCCTTACAATTAAGAATCGCTGTCATTGCACGTCACCTTACATATAGAACCACTACCTTCTTATTCGCAACGAACGAAATTGTTTGTCGCTTAAGTAAATGGCGCTTTCCGCTGGATTCTTTTCAGTGCTTCGGGCTAGTATAGGTCTGTTAATGCATAAAATAATTTTGTCGGCACCTCATTTGAACCGACTTTCGAGCAGTTGCCGCATCGCCTCTTCATCGAGTATGAAAGATCCGGCGACATGGGCGGAGTTCTGGAGGGCGCGAGGCGGGAAAGTATCTTCATTTTCATCATTGACCAGAATAATGATCTCGACATCTTTCCCGATAAGGTCTTTAAGTTCGTGATGGGAAATGATTATTTTTTCCGAACGGACTCGTTGCTTGAGTCGAATAGCTGTTTGCATTGATGTACTCCTTATCGGTAAACGAAACGCTGAATTTATAACTGATTTAGTAAATTTATCCTGCATAGGGAAATCTTTGTATCACCGCATACTTTAAATGAATGAGGGCACCGGCGTTACACTTCATTCAATTTTGAAATATACTATTTTTCTTTAAATATAACTAAGAATTAGAGCATTGCATTGTTTTTCAGATATGCTCTTCAGGTTTTTTCAATGACTTATGGGTGGAAGGTGACAGATCTGTCGGAAAAAAGAGCGCTGCAACTTGTTATAATCTTTACTCAAACGCGTTTACGACATTTTCCCCGGTACCTTCAGGTTGATTTATTCGTTGGGCCCATTCACGGAATATAAAAAGTGAGGCATCATCGCCATCAATGCGGAAATTCGGTTCGCCCTCTTTATTCTCGTTAAACCAGAAAAAAACCTCAAAACAGTTGTTATTATCAAAAAATTCGAGAAAATCACGGAGCCATTTCTGTCGTCTGGGGTCGGAAGGACAGCCGATCTCGGCAATCCACATCGGTTTGTTAAAACTCATTAAGCCCGATACTGAACCGGCATATACATGAAAAAAAGATTCCCATGAATGATATTTACTATAATTGTCACCAAAATTATAGCCGTCAAGAGCAACAATATTGACGAATTGTTCTCCCGGATAATAGGGAAGAATGTCTTTTTTAAAATTTTTCTGTCCCCATACAACGCTGGGACTGAAAACCCATTTAACATTTACGGCTTTTTCTTTCTTAAAGATTTTCCAAGCGTGGCGCCATGCATCGACAAACAGTTTAGGTTGTTCACACCATGGAAACCAGTCACCGTTCATTTCATAACCAAATCGATAGTAAATATCAACCTTTAAATCTCGTGCTTTCCCGGCAAATTCCTTGAAGTATCCATCCCATTTTCCGCGTGCGATTTCTTTAAGAAGCTGTGCATTGCGTTCAGGGGTGAATCCGTCGGATTTTAAGTCATGGTTGATAACGGTAGCTATTCCAAGCATTTTATTGTGTTCGGCGACATGGAGGGGGAAATCTTCTCCTAGCTGAATGTACCAGAGAAGGTATCCGGGTGTAGCCCCGAATACGTCGATTTCAGCTTTGAGATTTTCTTCGTAATGTTCCCAGAGTGTACTCGAAAAAAAACCGAATCGTTCTGCATTTGAAAGCGCACTGTTGTTACCACGAAGCGAACAAAGAAGGAATGTCGCGGATTCGGGGTATGATTTTTTATAAAAATTAAAACCAGTACAGGAGACAGTCATCATTGAGAGTAACATAACAACTATAATAGGAACTTTAAAAAGCATCACAACTCTCCTACACACTCTCTCGTTACTACCGCAGTAATAGAAACATACTCATTGTGTTTGCCCTGGGTGAAAGGCACTCGGGTATGATGACTGTTTAAATTATATAAAAATCGTACGTTAATACCAAGAAAAAACATATTCCTATCAAAGATTACTATTTTCACTTTAAATTATTGAAGATTCTTTAAAATAGTGAGGGTGTTGAAATTGACCTGTCCATATTAAAGCGTTTAAATTATTAAACAGCTTTTTTAATTCAACCTAAATTGAGCGATTCTTCTTTGCGCTGCTGCTGCAGATGCCGGTAAATACGCCACTGCGAAAATGCTCGAAATACCTCCCCGG
>JAFGIW010000086.1 GCA_016929415.1 Chitinispirillaceae bacterium
ACCGGCGCTGATCCTACAATGATGACCATTCAGGCAGAGGGGAAAGAGGGCGACAACAAAATCAAGCTTGAAATACTTGCCTCAAAGCAGAAAAGCATTCCGATTCCGGGAATGGCGGAACGGCTTCCCGGAGTGATTATGGCGCGTGCGAATGTCGATCTAACAGGTAATATCGATGTTGACGGCAGGGACTACGATTCCCTGAATAATCTGGTGGGACCGGGTAAATATGGAGTATATACCTGCTTTACCATGAATCTCAATGGAAGTGCGGCGGTCGGCGGCAACAATGTAGCTCCTGTTGATAAAAAAGATATTAACGCGGTGCGCAGCACCGTTTGTTATGAGAACGCCGCTATCGTACCGGAACTTGCCTCGCCCGAAGCGTTTTTAGGATTGCCCGATGGGAGTCTTGACGAATATAAAATATCGCCGGGAGAATTTTCAACCCCGTTCAAGGGAATCGTTTATGTCACAGGGAGCATCGGGCCCGTCCATTTCGGTGAATCCCGCGGTATTCTCATCGTTCACAATGCAACGAATACGGCGGCACTCAAGACCAACCAGGGGAATTTCAAGGGACTCATCATCTGCGACGTGATGGATAAAATCAACGGTAAAGCTGAAATAATCGGTGCCGTAGTTAGTCTATCAACCACCACGGCTTCCACCTTTGGTAATGGGGATGCGGATGTGCATTACAGCGCGCAGGTACTCGACAACCTATCTGCCTATTGTGAAAATCTCCGTTGGAAGGTTGAAGAAATCGCATGGCGGGAACTACCGTGAAACGGCGGCTCACACAGAGGGGATAAGCCGGTTTCGCCGTCGCATTTCATTCATCAATGAGTACTCCTTGACACCTGACTCGTACATCCTTCCTCTCCACCGCATTTTTTTGTGCGAACGTATGCATGTTTCGCGTTCACTCAATAAAAGAGAATGTATATTTTATGCAGAATATGGTTTATAATCGGAATCCACTATGAAACATCATCCTCAACCCCCTCTTCCCTTCACCACGGACTCGCAGCTCTCTGTAATCGCCCGGACGTACGGAACTCCTCTGTTCGTCCACAGTGAGGAGAGTTACTTGCGCTATGGAAGGGAGGCGCTCGATATCCCCAACGCCTTCGGTCTGGCCGTCCGTTACGCCATGAAGTCGAATCCGCATTCGGCGATTCTGAAAATATTCGACCGGTTGGGTATCCATATCGATGCATCTTCATCCTATGAGGTCAGGCGCGCACTTGCGGCGGGAATTGCCCCGGGAAAGATCATGCTTACCGGTCAGGAGACACTGCAACCGCAGCATGTCGGGGAACTTGTCGAAAAAGGCGTGATTTACTGCTGTACGTCGCTCACCCAGTTGAAGATTTATTGCGAATTGTTCGCCGGGAGCGGACAGGGCGTCTCCATCAGGGTAAACCCCGGACTCGGTTCTGGACACAACAACCGCACCAATACCGCCGGACCGGCAGCATC
This sequence comes from Chitinispirillaceae bacterium, assembly GCA_016929415.1. Classification (GTDB taxonomy): domain Bacteria; phylum Fibrobacterota; class Chitinivibrionia; order Chitinivibrionales; family Chitinispirillaceae; genus JAFGNB01. Next base: position 1,486 of record JAFGIW010000086.1, read on the forward strand.
GTTCGGCATCTGGCGCGATTACGTTCCTCAGGCCATTGAAATCGCGTCAGGGCATGGCCTCAAAATAACCCGCATCCACACCCACGTCGGCTCCGGTTCCGACTGGAAAATATGGGAAAAGGCCGCGTCAATGACGCTGGGGATCGTGCAGGAGTTTCCCGATGTCACCATCGTCAACCTCGGAGGCGGATATAAGATCGACCGCATGGACCCGGAGAAGTCGATCGATCTGCAATCGGTGTTTTCAATCATAAAGAGGGATTTCGAAACATTCGCCCGTGAAACCGGCCGTGAATTATATCTCGAAATCGAGCCGGGAACCTATCTCAGCGCCAATTCCTCCCTTCTACTGGCAAGCGTTAATGACCTCGTCGATACCGGGGCGCACGGGTATCGTTTCATCAAAACCGATGCATCGATGACTGAACTGCTCCGTCCGATGACCTACGGTGCACAACATCCGATACGGTTGCTCGGAAAATCCGGCGATACCCTCCGCAACTATGTGGTGGTCGGATGCTGCTGTGAAAGCGGCGATATCTTTACCGTCAAGGAAGGGGACCCTGAGACGGTCGATACCGTTGAATTGCCGGAGGCCGACATCGGCGACACTCTGGCGATCATGGGGGCTGGCGCCTACGGAATCGCCATGAGCGCAAAGAATTACAATAGCCGCCCGATCTGTGCGGAGGCGATGATCAGGTCCGACGGGTCGCATGTTCTGATATCGCGCCGGCAGAAATTGGAGGAGCTGTGGGCGAGGGAGTTTCCGGTTTAACCGCTCACGCCCCGGGTGAAAATGATATAATCATACGAGGCAAAGAAATGGTTCGCCGGGAGGTTCTATGCATGTCTCAAGGGAATCAGCGGCCGTTGCAATCGTATCACTCCTGCTGATGGCCACCGCGCCGGATTCAAAGCAGCTCTTTTTAGACGCCTCCCTCTCCCAAACATCCGTCGCCACCTACAATCCTGATAATCGAGCTGCAACCGGCGGAATTCACCAGGAACTATTGGCATATAGAAAAAAGGGACGAACCATGCCGGGAGGGGTGTACCTGGTCCGTTCGGGTAAGCGCATCAGGAAATGTCTGTGGTAATAATTGACGGGTAACCGCTTAAAAGGCGACCCAGATTCCCATAATCGGTAATATTCCATCAAGACGGCGCTCGACATACCCGAACTCGGCAGGCTCCCTGTCGATGACGATTTTCTGATTGAGCACGTTGACAAGATCAATATTCGTTCCGATAGAGCAACGTCTGAAGTCATGCCTGAAACTGTATTTCAACGAAAGTGAGATGATCGGTTCGAGCGCCTCGTTATAATATGTTTTTTTCCCCTCCGCGTTAGAGTATGCCTCCCGGTCTGAAGTATACCTGCGTCCGCTCATTACCATCAACCCGGTTGATACTGAATGACTTTTTCCCGCATTCACGCCGGCCATAAGCGCCAGTTTACGGCATACCCCGTATGCATCGCCGTACCAGTACCCGTCGGTATAGCGATCCCGGGCTCTGAAAAGTGAGAACGTCCCGGCGTAGTGAAACCGATCAAACGTCTGTCCTCTCAGGTATGCCTCTCCACCGAAAACTTTCCGTCTGCCGTCGGGAGGATGAAAAACCGTCCTGTAACTGCCCTTTTCATCACTATTAAAATAGTATCCGTAGGACCGCACCTCCGGTGCAATGAAGGGGTATTCACGGTCGTACCACTTGCCGAACACCTCCATACCGGCGGTTGCCCGCCTGCCGAATGATCGTGTCCAGGCGGCGTTCACCTGAAAACACCGCTGCAACTCCAGCTTATCCATGGGAGGGGGCCGGGAGCAATTATCACACAGGGTGCGGTCCAGAAGCCGGTCGAACATCGTCGGCAATTGACGTATCATACTTCCGCTTACCGAAAACCTTCCCGCCGCGGTTTTGTCGTAAGTGCATCCGATACGCGGAGATATCCCCCACTTTCCGAGAAGCGAGAAATACTCGACCCGCACTCCGGGGAGTATTCTGAAGGGGCCGGCCGTTGCCAGCAACTGAAGGTACCCGGTATACAGATAATTTACAAACACACTATCGTTGTCGTAGTCAATCAATCCGTACCCGGTAAAGAGCGTATCGTTCAATGCGACCGGCGTGCTGCCGCTGCTGCCGGCCCCGAAACACAGTTCATAATATGTCCGCCGCACCGACCATTTGTAGTGGGAATAGTAGCGCTGGTACTCTGCGGATACTCCGGCTGAGAGGTGAAGATGATCCCCGATATCCCTCGCGATATGGTCATCCATATGGAGCTTGTTTTTGTGAAGTGACAGCGAGTGAATTCTTCTATCGGTGAGTTCCTTCCGACTGACATCCCATCGTACGGTTCCATTCCGCATGGTATCCTTTACAATGTTCTGCTCCAGGATAAGTTCGGCTTCGTCTTCCAGATTGTCGCGAAACTGGTATGCCTTGCCATGCGTCGCCGTGAAATGCAACGTGTTGATCCAGCGGGAGAGGTTTTGAGACCATGCAATTCCTGCCCCTGCATTATCCGATCCATTCTCGGAATAGGTGTCGATGTCATAATCCCAGTCGTCGTGGTCGACCCGATAGCTGTCCCAACTGCCGACAATGGTAAGAGACAGATTTCCGCAGTTGCGCAGGTCAACATTTACTTTCAACTCTCCATCGACATGACGGGGAGTTCCGCTTTCAGCGATGAAGTAGTTGAGAAAACTCATGTCGGCAAAACGGAACCCGAGAGCATACGTTCCGCCGGTGGAGAAGAGCGGACCGTCGGAGGAGACACCGGCACCGAGCACATTCACTTCCGCCTTATAGCTGCCGCGGTCGATCGAACCTTTGCGTAACGTAATATCAATAACCGATGATGAGCGTGAAGGCAACCCGGCCGGGATACCTCCGGTGTAAAAGTCGAGCCGCTCAACCATGTCCATATCGATGAATCCGAAGCTGCCGCCCGGATTCTTGACCTTTGCATAGTGGTTGATATTGTCAAAAATAATCCCGTCGACAACATAGGCGTTTTCGGTCATCGCCCCGCCGCGCACCAGAATCCCGTTGTCATCAAAGGTACCCATTGAAACCGTCGAGGCGCAGAGCGCCAGCACCCGGTTGATGTCTTTTCCGGTGCCCGCCGTCGCGAGAAAGTCTGACTGGTCGAAGCTGACAAGTGATGTCGAGGAAAACAGATAATGCTCCGTCAATCGTTCTTCCCGTACCACCATTTTTTCAAGGGAGGCGATGTGACCGATCGGATGTAGCATGACGGTGTCGGATGGTGAGGCGGAAACCGGTGAAACTGATAACGCGATTTTTACCGTATCGTAACCGGGTGCAGTAAACCAATAGATGTTTTCAGCGGAGGAGATCAACGGTGCAATGCAGTAACCATTACTGTCACAATGTTCAAAGGCACGGAAAGCACGATTTATGCATACCTTTGCATGCTCAACAGTTTTTCCCGTCACCGAGTCAATAACAATAAACTGCAGTCCTCTGCCTGTCCGGGCCGCTGCGGTACAGAGGAAAAAAAAGGTTGAAAGAAACAACCGGTGAAAATGATTCATAAAAAACGATCAGCATATTTTAAAGATAACGGAAACATCGTCAATCGCCGGGAAGCGTCCTTCACGCTGGTTTCTTGACGAAGCTGCTATTTCCCGGGCGACTTTACGGCCTCAGCCCCCAGGCCGCCGCTTTCGACCGCATACTTGCAGTAAGCATTAACAAGGGAGTGTTTTAAAAAGGTCTTTTTCAGTATTTTTCTTGCATCCGCGTGGAATTTGAGCGCGGTCTCCCTGTCGAAGGATTTTACGCACGCCGTGCCGTATTCCCTGCAATTATCAAGAAAGGCCTCATTCCCCGTCGGGGTGGTGAGGCCGAGGCAGTATAGCAGAAACCGGGCCATGGAATAATTTCCGTAATAGTAAAAACCGAATTCCATCAATATGTTCGATCTGACCGTGAATGCATCGGTAAATGGACCGCGGAATCCCGGTTCCCCGTCCGTTTTTCCATGAATTTTTTGGATGCGGCGGTGGGGAAGAGCTTCGCATAAGTCTGCTGCTGCCATTTGACAAATTTGTCGAGGCAGCCGCGGCAGATGTCGGCAGAGTGCGTTTCGTCGATGTGCAGACGGTTGAATTCCCGGCTGTAGCCGTCGATGACTTTTTCACACAGCACACACCTGATTGGCCCGTTGTTATTCATACCGTTGAGGAAAATAAATGGCGCGCCTGCAGCCGGCATAAAATTATGATATATCGATGGGTTGAAACAGCCTTCGATCCATGATGACAGACCGCTGCACGGTGCGCGGCGACAGTTCTTGGGCGATGCCGTTTTCCCTGATGAGGCGGCAGAGCCTATCGACGTTCTCGATGAAGCCGATGCGCGCATCGAAAATGCGGCGCTTGCGCATTTTTCGATGAATGCCGCAAGCTTCCGGACATGGGCCGCGCTGCAGCCTTTCGATTTCTCGGTTTTCGCTATCCGGCCGAGCATGTTGAGCGCTGCGAGCGTGAATGCCGCCATTCCCCCCTTGTTTTTATACGCCGGAACCTCTATAATCAATACTGCCGGCAGGGAGCCGGCGAACCAGGGAGAGATTTATGATCGATTCTGTTGCGGCAGATGCCGTCGCGCGCCGCTACTCGGTTCTGGTGGTCGACGACGAGGTGAAGATCTGCGACCTGCTGCGGATGATCCTGCAGGCGTCGTATGACGTAAAGACCGCGGGCAGCGTGGAGCAGGCAAAGGTCCTGATGTGCGCAGGCCGGTTCGACCTGGTCTGCACCGACCTGCGGCTGCCCGACGGCAACGGCATCGATGTGCTCAATCACGCCAAGGCGGCCGACCAGTCCATCGAGGTTATCATCATCACCGGGTACGCCTCGCTCGACACCGCGACCGCAGCGATCAATCTGGGTGCGAGCTCCTATCTCACCAAGCCGATCTCGAATGCCGCGTTCCTCATGCAGGTGAAGCGTGCGCTTGCGAACCGCGAATTCTACTTCAGGAGCAGGCGGCTCGTCAACCGCACTGAGGCGCTCGACACCACCTCGCGCCACCACCTGTGGAGCATTACCACCATCTACGACGTGTCGCGCAAGCTCATGCTCACGCTCGATATCGCGGATATCATGCGGACCAT
>JAFGIW010000087.1 GCA_016929415.1 Chitinispirillaceae bacterium
TATGTATTTCTGCCATGTCCTCGCAACCATCAACGAATATGACATCATCGTCGGATACAGCGATTGGCACAGTTTTCTTCTGGAAGCCGCAGGCGTAACCCACACCGCAACGGGTTGGTATCAGAATCTACGGCAGTTCTCTCTCGCTCGATTTCATCCGTCATCAGGGGGCCGCCGCCCCAGGAAGCGTTATTCCTCCGCGCCCTTGTTGTCTTGCCCCCTTATCAACCCCGAATTACAAGATATTTATTTTGCAAATCTATTACCGCGCGTTCTCAGTGGCTCGAATTATGACGCTATTCTTCAGAATGAACCAGCTACCAGCGAATCAAACTGGTCCGATGAAATATCTTGTTTGGCTCATTGGTGTAGCCTGAATGCCTTGTCTCAACGCTTGTCCACTCTTCCAACGCAACCGGAGCGTATACAAGAAGCCGAACGCCTTATGCAGAATGCGTTGACTTTGTACGCCCAACTGGGCAGCCAGAATGTTTCTTTTGATCCTTCGACCGGACCGAATCATATTCGTGAGTGGCAGGATTCACTTCAAGAATTTCGTACATTGGCAGGTTTATGATGAGTGTAAATAAACGCATATCCAGTTCACTGTTTGGCTATTCCGAAGAGGAAATGGCGCAAGCCTTTGAGCGTTTACTTCTTTCGGACAATGGACTTCCCGAAGTTGGATCTTTCGACGCAATCTATCGCGAGATTTCATGCCGCCAAGGGCGGCCCGATTTCATCGCCCTGCGCTATAAATCCTCCTCGAATCAACGTAAAAACATACATGTACCAGGATTCGTCGGACCCGCAATATTACAAAACCTTAAGCATAAGGCTCCACGCACATTTGACTATCTAACCAGTAGATCGGGGTTTGGCCGCGAGTCAAGTCGAAAATCTTTGCGACGGATGATCGAAAATGGATACATCGAGCAGTTGGAAAACGGCGCTTATAGGCTCGCAATCGATATGAATCACGAAAAACCGGAAATCTGGACGTTTGAACTCAAGTTGAACAATACTAAGAAAGCCGTTTTCCAAGCCCAGCAAAGCCGCGCATATGCAGAAAGAGCCATCATTGTGGTACCTCCCGGTCAGGAAAAAAACTACGAACGCTTTCGCGAAACCATACAGCGCTGGCATGTCGGCTTGGCAACCTTCAATCCCATTACTGAAGTCTTTCGTTTTATCAGGAAAGGAAGAAAAGCACGGGCATTTTCTCCAACGCAGCAAATCTACACCCTCTCGCAAATGGCCGCGCACGGATTCCCTGAACACCTATGTCAATAAGGAATAAAACCTGTGTGGCCTGAAGTTCAGTTCAGGTTCCGGATATTCAAAGTGACGATGAGCAAAAAGGAATGTAAATTGGCAGCAGGCTTAACGAAGCAACCCAACCATGTTAGTCAACGCTGACAGCCTTCGGCTGCAGGTTATTTGCATCGTTATACCCCATAGAAAGCAAACCATGACCCTCACCCCTCCCGAATCCCGCCCTTTTTTCGAAATGTATCTGCCCCTGTTGCATTATGCGTACTCATCCCGTCATCGCAACGTAACTTACCGGCAATTCGAATCATTGAAGATAGAGGAAAGACTATCGGCGCAGGAGATATTATTCGACAACATGGATTTGATTGATAAACACATAGCGGACAATCGATTCACGACGTAAAGACGACCTGCTCGGAATCAAGTAGAATAAATTGCGTTATAATAACGCGCCCGGTCCCGGCCGGGAAGTGCCGCGGGTTGCTCTTCGCAACGGCCCGGCGGTTTCCCGCGAACCGGCGCGGGTGATGGCCCGACTCCGCCACGCCATCGGGCGGAGGGATCGAAGGATAACACTATGCCGTGCGCTGCCGACTGCACGATTCAGGTTTTTGCATCGGTTCAACAAGGCTGCTCCGGAGATACTGGAAGCCCGCGACGACGGCACCGCCCGTGAACTCGCCCCGGTCAACAAACCGCGCGCTGAATTACCGCATTGGTTCTCCCCGCCGATGCCCTCGGCGGGGCGCATTTTTACGCCGCCGTTCCGGCGCTCGCCTTGTCCTTCTCTTTGCGCGGCCGTTTTTTCCCGTAAGAACCCTTGAATCTTTTACCTTTCGTCGTACGGCTGTCTCCTCTGCCCATGAAATCTCCTTGCGTTGATGTGTTGGTATATGAATACTACCTGTTGACGGTAGTCGTTTCCCTCTTCCCGCGCTACCTGCCGAACAGCTTGAAATACTCCGGCAGTCTTTTCACGTCGTTGAAACTGACGAAGATGAAGAGTGCCAGGAAGAAAGCGATGGCGATACGGTTGAAAACAAGCTGCGTTTTGAGCGACAGGGGTTTGCGCCTGATCGCCTCGATGATCATGAAAAAAATGAGCCCGCCGTCGGTGATGATGAGCGGCAGCAGGTTGAGCACCGCGAGGTTGATGCCGATAAGCGCCATGAAATTGAGGATCGGCGCGAGTCCCTGCAGCAACATGAATCCCGAGGCGGGAATGATGCCGAGCGGACCCGAGAGCTGATTGACCGAAACTTTCCGCGCGATCAGTTTGCCGAGCACATCGAATATCATGGTGGTGAATTCCCACCCCTTGTCAATTGCTTTCGAAACCGCCCGGTCCGGTGCGTAGCGGACGATCCTCCCTTTACCTTCACTGACTCGGACGCCGATGATCGGCCGTTTGGCGGCGGCATCATACTGCGGTTTGATCCCGATCGTAAGCTCCCTGCCCTCGCGCAGGATGGAAAAAGAAAGCGCGGAATCGCCGCGGTGTTTCTCGACGGCCGATAAGAGTTCGAACCATGAGTGTATCGGTTTTCCGTCAATCGAGCATACCCGGTCGTCTTTTTTCACCCCGGCCTTTTCCGCGGCGGATGCAGGAAGCACCTCGGCCACGACGGCCGGAAGCGGCGGCAGGAGGCCGCCGGTGGGATCTTTCGGCAGTGACGCGCCGGAAGGTTTCATGGCCATTGTCACGGTCTGATTTTTTCCGTCACGTATGAACGCGAGCGTATAGGTACGCTCCTGCTGCGCAAAGGCGGTCTCGATGCTCTCCCAGTCGGCAACCGGCCGCCCGTTGACGGCCACGATGCTGTCGCCCGGAAGCAATCCCCCGTTCTTTGCAATCGAGCTGTCGCGCACCGCGCCGACCACCGGCCGTTCGAAATAGAGCGGACGTTCGGTACCGGCGATATACATCACCCAGAGCATGAGAAATGCAGAGAGATAATTGAAAAGCGGCCCCGCGATGGCCACCGTCATCCGCTGCCAGATCGGTTTCGAATAAAACTCGTCGGGGGCGCCTTCGCGCTCCTCTTCCGGGTTTTCGCCGGCCATCTTGACGTATCCGCCAAAGGGCACGGTGCCGATGCGGTACTCGGTGCCGTTTACCGTTTTTTTATACAACGGCGTTCCGAAACCCAGAGAAAAGGCGAGTACCCTGATGCCGCACCACTTTGCTGCAAGGAAATGCCCGAGTTCGTGGATGAAAACCAGAATTCCTAGAACGACAAGACCGAGAACAACGGAGAGGAGTAATTTCACGATAATCCTTTTTGCTTGATGGTTTCATGAGCACTCCGACGCGTTGCGGCATCGGCTGCCTCAATGGCGTCGAGGCTGGTTGCAGGTTGTGCAGCATACCGATCAAGTGCCGCTGCAACCACACGGGCGATATCGGTAAACGGGATTGTTCCTGCAAGAAACGCGGCGACCGCCACTTCATTGGCGGCATTGACAACCGCGGGCGCCGTGCCCCCCTGTTTTCCGGCTTCGATGCAGAGCCGCAGACAGGGGAAGCGCACATAATCGGGTTCGAAGAATTCGAGCGTGCCGATTTCGGACAACGACAGCCGTTTTCCATTCATCGGCAGTCGCCGTGGAAATGCAAGCGCATACTGGATCGGCAGTTCCATATCGGGACAACCCAGTTGCGCCATGAAAGCGCCGTCGTAAAACTCGACGAGCGAATGAACGATCGACTGGGGATGGATCACGACACGGAGCCGTTCGTACGGCATCGAAAAAAGGTGATGCGCCTCGATGACCTCGAAGCCTTTGTTCATGAGCGTCGCCGCGTCGATCGTGATCTTCTTTCCCATTGCCCAGGTGGGGTGGGTAAGCGCCTCCGACGGGGTGATTGTTGCGAACCCTTCCAACGGCCGGGTCCGGAACGGTCCGCCGGATGCGGTAAGTACGATGGATTCGATCGTCGCGGGCGCCTTGACCCCCGACAAACATTGAAGGATGGCGCTGTGCTCGCTGTCAACCGGAACGAGTTCTCCCCAACCGTCCGCAACAAGGCCCGTGATAAGATCGCCGCCGATCACCAGGCTCTCCTTGTTGGCGAGCGCGACCCGGTTTTTCTTTTTCAGGGCGGCGATGGTCGGCCGCAAGCCCACCGCGCCGACGAGCGCGTTGACGACAATATCGCTTGAAGCCTCGCGCACGAGCGTTTCAAGGCCGTCCTTGCCTTCAACGAGGTGCACCTTTGACCCGCATCGCTCGCGCAGACGGCCGATGGATTTTACATCGGCGATATAGGCCTTCTCCGGCCGGAATTCATCGATCTGCCTGCACAGCAGGTCGATATTGCGGCCGGCAGCCAGCCCGGTGATGCGGAACCGGTCGGGAAAGCGCCGGATGCAGTTGAGGGTGCTCGTACCGATGGAACCGGTGGAGCCGAGAATGATGACGTTCTGCGCCGTATCGTTCATAATTTACTTATCCAAAAATCTTGCCCACGACCCAGGCGAAAAGCGAAATAACCGGCGCGGTGAAAAACACGCTGTCGAATCTGTCAAGAATTCCCCCGTGGCCGGGGATGATATCCGATGCGTCCTTGACACGGAAATACCGTTTTATAAGCGACACCAGCAGATCGCCGACCTGGGCAAAGACGCCGATGATGAGTCCGAGAACGATTCCCAGCCAGAAAGGATAGCGGCGGTCCGCCAGAAACAACCACCCGATGCCGCATACCAGAAGCGCGGCAATCAATCCGCCGATGCATCCCTCGATCGTCTTTTTCGGGCTGATGGTACTGAAATGGTGCTTTCCCCATAGCGATCCGGTAAAATAGGCGGCTGAATCACACATGAAAATGGCGCCGATAACGATGACGATGCCGAGCTGGGACAGCATTGTGTGCCCATGGGGAACTAACAGGGACTGAAACGGTTCACGGTAAAGGTTCATCAGTGAAACCGCTGCAATGTAAAGAAAGGCATTCCCGCTGAAAAGAAGACTGGCACGCATCCAGCGGTTGCGTTGATTACGGCGGCCCCATATGACCGCCTCTGCCGCTACAAGTATCAGCAAAACGTAAATACTGAGCGTCGAAGGGAAGGAGGTATCATTCTGAATGTAAAGCACAAACTGCAGGCCAAGCCAGAGATAACTGCACCAGAAGGCATTGAAAGGATAAAACAGCGCCAGCATGCGGGTGTATTCATAGCAGGCCATCATGATTATCGCCACAACAACCAGATGAGCCGGATACACGGTCCCGATAGATGATGGAATGATCGAAAAATCGGTATTCATTACCCACCATCCGAGGGGAATGGCCCAAAGCGCGAAAAAGAGGCGTTTACCAAGGTTCGAAAATTTCATCCCTCATGAACCTTCCCGAAACGGCGATCACGACGGTTGTATTCCTCGATGGCTGCAAGGAGCGCCTCTTTATCAAAATCAGGCCACAACACATCGGTGATATAAAGTTCAGAGTAGGCGGCCTGCCAGATCAGAAAGTTGGAGATCCGACATTCCCCCCCCGGTCTGATGATCAGTTCCGGGTCAGGAATGGTATCGGTGTACAGATAACGCGAAAACGACCCTTCATCAAGTGTGTCAATCAACGAAGGCTGCTTGATGGCTTCCCGGGTAAATTTCTTCGCAGCCTGAACGATATCGGCCCTCCCGCCGTAATTGATGGCAAGGATGAGCGTCAATCCGGTGTTGCCGCTCAATTGTTCGACCCCGTCAAGAAGCACTTTTTTCGTTTTCCGCGGCAACTGATCGAGATTCCCGATGGCACGTAAACGGACGTTGTTCTTATCGAGATTGCGGACCTCCCTCCGCGTCATCTCAACGAGAAGATCCATCAGCATGTTCACTTCAACCTTCGGCCGCGCCCAGTTTTCCGTGGAAAATGTATAGATCGTCAGGTATGAAACCCCAAGTTCACCGCATGCATATACGACTTTCCGTGCTGCATCGGTACCCGCACGATGGCCTGCGGTGCGCGGCAGACCCCGCTGACGGGCCCATCGCCCGTTGCCGTCCATGATAATGCCGATGTGGCAGGGAATATTCATCCCGTTCAGTAACTCCTTGTGCAACACACGCCCTGAAATTATAACTATCCAGCACGACGTGTTTCATTCATTATTTAAGCTTATAAATATACATTCACCCTCATCGCCCCTGCCGCCCCCAAATAAAAAACCCCGCCGGCCGCAATAACCGTCGAGGTCTCTTTTCAAACATTACTCGGGAGGAACGATACTGCGACTATACTTCCATCACCTCTTTCTCTTTCTGGACAAGCAGGTCGTCGATCATTCTTATGAAACGGTCGGTCGTTTTCTGAATCTCATCCATTCCCTTCTTCTCTTCATCCTGGGTGATGAGTTTATCTTTTTCTTCCTTTTTCAATTTGTCGTTTGCATCACGGCGGACATTACGGATCGCGACCTTGCTCTCCTCACCTGTTTTTTTGCAATTTTTAAAAATATCTTTTCTTCGTTCCTCGGAGAGGGGAGGGATAGGCAGACGGATCAGGTTGCCGTCATTCTGGGGATTGAGGCCAAGGTCGGATACCTGTATCGCTTTTTCGATCACCGTGAGCATGTTTTTTTCCCATGGTTGAATAACGATCATCCGGGCATCGGGTATTGAGATGTTGGCGACCTGATTTATCGGTACCGGCGACCCGTAATAATCTATCTGTATTCCATCCAATAGAGACGGGCTGGCACGACCGGTGCGAATCCGTGAGAGATCCTTTTTTAGGCTCTCGATTACTTTCTGCATCCGCTGTTCCGTTTCGGTACGAATGGCCTGATAACTCACGCTATCCTCCTGTTTTGACGATTGATCCGATATTGTTACCTTCGATGCATTTGCGGAGATTTCCCCGCTTGCGCAGATTGAAAATAATAATCGGAATATCATGTTCCCTGCAGAATGAAAATGCCGTCGCGTCCATCACTTTTAATTTTTTTGAGAGGGCTTCAGCATGGGTGATGCTGGCAAAACGGATTGCCTTCGGATTTTTTTCCGGGTCGCTGTCATAAACTCCGTCGACTTTCGTCGCCTTCAGAAGCACTTCCGCGTGGATCTCGGCACAGCGGAGAGCCGCAGCGGTATCGGTAGTAAAAAACGGATTTCCCGTACCGCCGGCGATGATGACCACCGATCCCGATTCAAGCAATGAGACAGCGCCTGAAGGGGTGAATAACTTCCCCGCCCGGTCGATATGAACTGCGGTAAGCACCTGGGCGGCAACACCCCGTGCCCCCAGGGATTCGGCAAGCGCGATCGAGTTGATGACGGTTGCGAGCATTCCCATCGTATCGCCTGCAACCCGTGAAACGCCCTTTGCGGAGGCTCCACGCATTATATTACCGCCGCCGATAACAATACCTATCTGAACGCCGGACGCATGCACCTCCGCAATCTCATCGGCAATCGATCCGGTAATTTCCGGGTCAATGCCCGATTGCTTGACACCGGCAAGCACCTGTCCGGACAGTTTCAGAAGGACCCTTTGGTACGGCTTCGGCAAAAGCCCCTCCTACTCTTCAGCTCCCAGTTCAAAGCGGACGAATTCCTTGACCGTAATCGCTGCGTCGATCGCCTTTTCCGCCTCTTTAACACGCTCGGCGACGCTGATGTCCTGGTTTTTGACAAATATTTGCTCAAGCAGGGTCATCTCTTGAAAAAATTTCGCCGTTTTTCCCTCAACGATCTTGCCCCAGATCTTTTCCGGTTTTCCGGAACTCTGCGCCTGCGTCAAATATATCTCTTTCTCTTTTGCAAGCACCGCGGGGGCGATATGGTCGCGGTCGATCGCCAGCGGGTTAAGCGCCGCCACCTGCATGGCGAGGTCCTTGCCCAATGCGGAAAGTGCTTCACTGTCGAGACCGGCAGTTGCGGCAAGCTTTACCAGAACGCCGATTCTTCCGTTTCCATGCACATAGGAAAAAATCCGCTCCCCGCCCGCGTCCGCATCCACTCTGCAGTAGCGACGGAACGTGATATTCTCGCCGATTTTCCCGATAAGTTCGGTAAGGCGGTTCTCCACCGTCTGTCCGCCCAGTTCCGGAGCGCTGCATTTTTTTGCCGCAGTGATGTCGGCGGGCTTTTTCGTGAACAGTACGGCCCCGAGCGTTTTAATGAAGGCGATAAAATCATCGTTCCGGGCGACGAAATCGGTTTCGGAATTGACTTCATAGACAATCGAACAGGAGGCATCGGAAACGACTGCGACCGTTCCCTGCTTCACCGTTTTGCCGGCCCGTTTCGCCGCTGTTTGCTGGCCCTGTTTTCGAAGATATTCAATTGCCAGCTCCATTTTTCCGTTGTTTTCGATGAGCGCCTGCTTGCAGATCATCATGCCAAGCCCTGTCTTCTCGCGTAAATCTTTTACCTGTGCGGCGGCAATTTCCATAATTAAGTTCCTCACATTCTCTGAATTAGTAAAACACCCTGATTAGCCCCTATGATACCTTTAAGGCCCTGGATGCAGCACGAAACCTACTCATCTTCGGTGATGCGAACCACCTTTTTATGAACGACCCGACGTTTACGAACGCCTGTATCTTCGGTGCTCTCTTCGAGCTCGGGTTCTTCACTTTCATCGACCGGAATCGATACTTCAACTTCCGGATTCGTCTCTTTTGCGGCAGCCATCTCTTCAACGGCAATTTTTTCACCCACCTCAAGAATTGCGTCCGAAACCGCACGAGTGATAAGTTGAACGGACTTTATGGCGTCATCGTTTCCGGGGATCGGATAATTTACGATATCCGGATCACAGTTCGTGTCTACGATTGCTCCGATTGAGATCCGCAACCGGCGCCCCTCCGCAATCGCGATGTGCTCCTTGATGGTATCAACAACGAAGATGATTGCCGGAATGTGCCGAAGTGTGCGGATACCGGTCAGGATTGTCAACAGTTTTTCCTTGTGCTTTGCAAGCACAAGCCGCTCTTTCTTCGGAAGCGCTTCAATACTCCCGTCTGATTCCATTGCTTCTATTTTTTCCAGCTTGGTAATACTCTGGCGGATGGTCTGGAAATTGGTGAGCATCCCCCCAAGCCACCGCTCGGTTACATACGGCATATTGCACCGTTCAGCCTCCTCACGGATACAATCTTTGAGCTGTTTTTTCGTTCCGACAAAAAGCACTTTCCCGCCGTTGACCACTTCCTGACGGACGCGTTCAAGAAAATTTTCTATGGATATCAATGTTTTGTTAAGATCGATAACATAGATTCCATTTTTCGGGCAAAGAATGAAGCGTTTCATTTTCGGATTCCAGCGCTTTGTCTGGTGACCGAAGTGGGTACCTGCATCGAGCAGGTCCTGCAGTTTCAAAGAGGACATAGCAACTCCTTAACATGGTAGGGTTGAACTTCCACGCGTTCATTGCGGAAGATTACCGTCCCTTTTACAAAGACGGCACCCGTCTTCCACTCACGCCGTGTGTTGATTATTGAACCTAAATTCAGGTTTGAAAACTGAAAAATTAACGTTTTGAGAATTGATATCTTCGGCGGGCACCTGCCAAACCGTATTTCTTGCGCTCAACAACACGGGAATCCCGCGTAAGAAAACCTTTTTTCCGTAACGCGACCCTGTTTTCATCGCTCAGTTTCGAGAGTGCCCGGGCAATACCCAGCCGGATTGCACCGCATTGTCCGCTCAAGCCGCCGCCATGTACCGATGCAACCAAATCAAAAAGCTCCGCTGCATTGAGTAATTTGAACGGCTGCTCCGCATCCATTACAAGAACTTCACTTTTTAAGTATTCATTGATCGGTTTTCCGTTGACGGTACGCTCACCCTTTCCTGTACGGATAATGACCGACGCTATCGCATTTTTCCGTTTTCCGGTAGCTGAAATCCTGTTTTCCAAATTAGACAACTCCTTTTTAGCCTGAAATTATACGCTTATCGGTTTCGGCTGCTGGGCAGTATGCGGGTGCTGCTTACCTGTATAGACATGCAATTTTTTCATAATCGCACGGCCGCGCGCATTTTTTGCCACCATACCATGCACTGCATGGATAACAACCTGTGAGGCATCCACACTCATCTGTTCCCTGAATGACCGGAACTTGGCGCCACCCGGATACCGGGAGTGACGGAAGTAAAATTTGGTTTCCGGTTTTATCCCGGTAAGTTTCACTTTATCGGCATTGATAACGATTACATTGTCGCCATGGTCCTGGTTCGGAGAATAGGCGACCTTGCCTTTTCCGATAAGGAGTTGCGCGACTTTTGATGCAAGCCTTCCCAGGGTTTGGGATGCCGCATCAACGATACACCACTGACGTACAATGGACGAAGTAGGAACAACTACGGTTTTCATGAGACTGCCATTCTTTAAACACCGATAATTACCGATTTTTTGATAAGCTTGTTGAATATAAATTTTAGTAACAGAGTGAGTCAATACCGTTGAAGGCTCGAAGCCTCTCCATTATGAGTCCCCATAGAGTGACCTGATTACTTATCGCCATGAAATTACTGCAGATGCTGTGGCTGGCTTTGCCTTGGGGACGAATGACGTTTCACCGTTGCAGCATCGACCGGGCGGTCGCATCATTCGATTCTGCGCACCTCCACCCGCTGGTTTTTTGCGCGTCCCGTTTCGGTGGAGTTGTCGGCGATGGGAAATTCACTGCCAAGTCCGACCGCTTTAATCCGGTCGGGACGTATCCCTTTGGCAACCAGATAAAGCTTGAGCACATCGGCC
Source organism: Chitinispirillaceae bacterium (assembly GCA_016929415.1). Classification (GTDB taxonomy): domain Bacteria; phylum Fibrobacterota; class Chitinivibrionia; order Chitinivibrionales; family Chitinispirillaceae; genus JAFGNB01. Next base: position 10,991 of record JAFGIW010000087.1, read on the forward strand.
CTTTTCTGCGAGAGCACGCGGCAACTGTCGGCGGATCCGCGGTTATCGGTATGCACCTGAAATTCGACGACCGAAGCGGGCGCCTTCTGCATCGCCTTAAAGATGCGGTCGAGCATTTCGGAGCCGGAGACTATTCTGGAAGCTCCCGGTTCGAAAGCCACCGCGGCAAGCACGGTACGGACAAAGGCGAGTTCGCCGGTTTCAGGACACCCGTGATTGTTTTCCGGCCCTTTTTCATCAGGACAAGCGTCGGTGCTGTCGGGCATCCCGTCTCCGTCATTATCCGTATCAGGACATCCGTCGTTGTCTTCAAAACGGTCGACATCCTCGGGATTGTCCGGACACCCGTCGATCTCATCGGCGACGCCGTCGCTGTCGTTGTCATAATCCGGGCAGCCGTCAATATCCGAAAAACCGTCCCGGTCTTCCGGTGTTCCGGGGCAGTTATCGAGTGAATCGGGTATGCTGTCCCGGTCCTGATCGCCGGGCATACCGCTCCATGCCGGAGCGGAACGGTCCTCAGCAGCTGCTAAACCCCGTGCAAGTGCCATAAAGGTTCCCCGGTACACAAGCGAAAATGCGATGCCGTAGAACGGCGCCGCTTTCGTTGCATACACATACCCGCCGCGGTGCCAGTTCGAACGCAACGTTCCCTTACCGCTCGATAATCCGATATCCCCTGCAAGGCGCAAGGTGATCCCTCCTGGAAGATCGACGGCTCCCGCAGGAACGCACCGCAGCGGATCGGCGAGAAACCCGTTGATAATCGACCTGCCCGGAACGAAAGGCCGTGTTTCCGAGGAAAATTCAAGCGAGAAGGTGAGGGGCCGGACCGGACGAAGGGCGAACGCGAGGGCGCCGTCGACCGCGAAACGCTCCTTTGCGTCTGAAAAAATACCGCCCGCGTTCAAATGCATTTCCAGCGGCAGCCGGGAGATGATCTTCTGCAGGTCAAGCGAGGCGATCACTGACGGATGCAGATAAAACTTGTTTCGTGCAAACGTGACGCCCCTGTCGTCGATGGTCGCAGGATTTCTTTGAATGTAATAAACATGCCGCGGTAACAGGCATGCTTCCTGATTTCCGGTCGGAGTGATGACCGACAGCCGTGTACCGAAGCGGAAAACCCGTAAGGAAAGTGGCGGTACATAGGTGGCGGAAAGCGACAGATCGCCGACGGTCCCCTCAGTGACACCCCATCCGGCAATATCGGCATACAGCGGCAGTGCGACCGACAGGTCGACCGTACGATGCACCCCGACGGCGACACCCAGTTCCCCGGTGACCATCCGCCCTGATCCCGGAGCAGCCGCCTGATTGCTGCTCAGTTTCCGTATTGAAGGTTGACCGTCAAGGCCGGTTACCATTGAGGCATTGGTGCCGTAATACAGCGAGCCTCCAAGCGCATACCGGAGCTTCCCTCCCGTTGCGGCGGGAATGGTATAGCGAAAAAGTACCGGTGATTGAGGTAGCGTACCGGTTGTCCGGAGATTGCTCCCACGTTCCGGAGAACGATGCGGCGAATCGGCAGCCTGCTTGCTCTCACTTGTGGGAGATTGATGCAGTGTATCGGCCGCACGGAGCTTGCCACCCCCCCAGAGTAAAAACGCCGCCGCTCCTATACAGAGACACCGGATGCTCACATAGGCTCCTTGTTACTTTTCGAAAAACCATTTTTCAACAGCAGCCGCTGCCGGGCCCGCCTGCTTAAGTGGCCGGTTGGGATCCTTCCCCGCTCGGACACTTCACCACCTTCGCGATCGTTCTACGGTTCAATTACCGTCACTTCGGAAGTACCCGACACCGCTCCGCTCGTTGCGGTAACGGTAAACGGGCCGCCCGCACCCGTCCCTGCGGTAAAGA
>JAFGIW010000088.1 GCA_016929415.1 Chitinispirillaceae bacterium
CGCCGAAATCGATGCTCGACCACGAGAAGACCGGCCAGCAGTCGTTGAGCTGCCAGTAGAGCGACCCCATGGTGCGCGGCATGCAGGCGCGCTGGTGTTCGATCATCATGCCGACGCAGAACGCCTGGTTGACCTGAGAAAGATGAACCAGTGAGGCGAAATCCTTGGGGAACCTGTACCGGGAGCCGATGTACTGGAAGATAAGCGCATTGCCGACCGGGTGCTTCTGGTGGTTCTCCATCGAAGGGCCGAAGACGTTGAGTTCGCCGGGATCGGCGAATTGAAGCGCCGTATCCACCGAGCAATATGCCTGCATGCCGAATTCCGACCAGAACCGGAACTGATGCTGCTGCGCCGCTTCGGGCCGTTCTTTGTTGTGCCAGACGTCCCAGTAGTGGGCGTCGCCTGCGGTCTCGTTGTTGAATCCTTTCTCGTAACCGTCGGGATTATGGGGAGATGAAGGCCAGTAGGCGATATGCGGGGAGTTACGTTGCACCGCTTTCGGGAGCAGGTCGTAGAAGAGTCGTTCATACGCCGCTTTTCGTTCTTCATCGGCAATAATATCCCTGTAATACTGTTCAAGCTCGTTGTTCCCGCACCAGAGCGCCATGCAGGCATGATGGGCGAGGCGGCGCGCCTGAAAATCAGCTTCGTCGGCGACCGATTGCATGAACCGCTCATCGTGCGGATAAAGGCTGCACGAAAACATGAAGTCGTGCCACACCATGATGCCGTACTCGTCGCAGAGGCCGTAGAAGTCGTCGTGCTCGTAAAGGCCCCCGCCCCAGACGCGCAGCATGGTGAAATGCGCCTCGGCGGCCGAGCGGACGAGGTCGCGGTACGTCGCTTTGTCAACCGACGAGGGGAAGCTGTGCGCGGGCACCCACGACGCCCCTTTGGCATAGATGGGACACCCGTTGACAAGAAACCGGAAGCATTCGCCCCATTCATCCCTGCTGCGGTCAAGAGTAATAGTGCGCAGGCCGATGCGCCGTTTCCAGGTATCGATGACCGCGCCGTCACGAAGCAACTCAACGGTAAGCGTGTAAAGCGACTGCGGCCCGTGCCCGCCGGGCCACCAGAGCCGGGGCTTCTTCAGCGTGAGTTCAAGCGACGGCGATTCGCCGACGACACTTCCGTCGAAGGCGATTGATGTGCGCCAGGAGTACCCCTTGCGGCGACCGCCCTCCGTTTCAGGTCGGCATTGCAGCACGACCGACTGCTGCGAATGCAGTTGCTTTATTGATACATGGCGGATGCGCGGACCGTTGCGCGCCTCGATTCTGATGGACCGGTAAATCCCGCAGGTGGGAAGCCGCGGCCCCCAGTCCCAGCCGAAGGAGCATTGCATCTTGCGGATTCCCGCCGCGCCGCCGACCGGGTCGTTGGGCTGATTGAACCAGGGGAACCCTTCACGGTTTTCGATAGAGCTCATGGGATTGTTGAACTTGACGGTAATCGTATTCGTGCCGGAAACGAGGAACCGCCTGATGTCGAACCGGTAGCCGATGAACATATTCTCCGTTTCGGCGACCGGTGTATTGTTGATGGCGATCACCGCGAGGGTATCGAGGCCGTCGGCAACGAGTTCAACGGTCCGGCAGCCGAGCAGTTCGGGGTTGACCGGGAAGCGCTTCCGATATTCGAAGTCGGTGGTTTCGATCCAGGCGAGATCAAGTTCGTTCGCGCCGAAAAACGGATCGGAAATGACGCCGTTGGCCCGCAGATCGGTATGTACGCACCCCGGAACGCTTGCCGGCAGCCATGAGCGATCATTTACTTTACGGAATTCCCACCTCCCGTTCAGGTCGATGATCATGGCGCCGCCGCTTTCCGAAACGAAGCGCCTCCGCGGGCTTTGGCGACATCCCGTGCACCCATCAGAACTCCTGCACCGACATTTTCGTGTTGAGGACGAGCCCGATCAGTATCGCTACTGTCAATGTAAACGATCCGCCGTAGCTCAGAAAGGGCAGCGGGATACCGGTAACCGGCATCATGCCGATCGTCATGGCGGTATTGACGAACACATGAAAGGTGATGATCGACGCCGACCCGATGATGATGAGGTTGAAAAAACGGTTCCTGATATTGCGGGTAAGCGCATAGGCCCTGATGATGAGCAGCAGAAAAAGCAGGAGCACGGCGGTACAGCCGATAAGCCCGAATTGTTCGCCGAGGACCGAAAAGATAAAATCGGTATGTTGTTCGGGAAGGTATGAAAGTTTCGTCTGTGTTCCATTGAGGAATCCTTTGCCGAAAAGATGGCCGCTCCCGACGGCGACTTTCGACTGAATGACCTGATAGCCGGCCCCGAACGGATCGGCCTGCGGATTGATGAAACTCATGATGCGCATTTTCTGATAATCTTTCAGAAAGGAGCTCCAGACCACCGTGGTCATGGTGGCGGTAAACAGATTGGCGATAATGACACCTGCCATGATCACGAGCGGCGGGCGTGTAACATAAAATACGGCGCAGAGCGCCAGAAAAAAGAGCCCCCAGGGGATCGCCTCGCTCATTCCCCACCCCTTTTCCGCGCCGAAGGAGAGGATAAGCGGAACAGCCGAAAGACCGAGCGAAAGCAATGGTGAAAGAAGAAAAAAGAGGTCGAGCAGCAACAGTCCGCTCCAGAAAAACATCGGGAGGGCCATGGCGCAGAAAACGCCCGCGGTACCAAGGTCGGGTTGCTTGAGCACAAGAACGAAAGGTACGCCGATCAGTAAACAGGGAATGATAAAACTCGAGAGCTTATCCAGTGAAACCGTCTGTTCCGAAAAGTACCGGGCGAGGGCGAGGAGAAGACCGATCTTGGCGAATTCGGAGGGCTGGATTTTTACATTGGCGATGATGATCCAGCGTTCAGCCCCTTTTGTGGAAACCCCCATGAAAAGTGCCAGCAGCAGGAGCAGCAGCGAAAAACCGTAGATGACATACGCCATATTGAAGAAGATCCGGCCGGGCAGGGAGATGAGTGCCAGAATAACGAAAAATGCCATCACAACCCAGATGATCTGCTGTTTATAGAGTTGTGCGAGCGGGCCGCTCTCATGGATGTAGGTGGCGCTGTACACCAGAACGATACCTATTGTCCAGAGCAACAACGCCAGCAGAAAGAGAGTGAAATCGAATCCGCCTTTTTTCTGGAGGTTTTTCATGATGCCTCGGATCAGGGAAAATAACGTTTGACCGCTTTGACCATCGGTTCGGCCCGCGCATGCAGTCGCGCGGTCGTGGCCGAATCAACGCCGAGCTTTTGTACGACATCTTTTCCTTCACTGCACTCGGCGAAGAAATACCGGAGGAGGTCGCCCGCTATCGGAGCCGCGACCGATCCGCCGTGTCCGGCGTTTTCGAGTACAACCGCCACCGCGATCACCGGATCCTCGACCGGGGCGCAGGCGGCAAAAAGCGCATGGGTCTGGTCGCCCTGCGGATTTTCAGCACTGCCGGTTTTTCCGCCCACCGGAACGCCGGGAACCGCTGAACGTCCGCCGGTACCGCCGGGAAGAACCACGCTTTCCAGCGCTTCGTGCATTGTGGCAACCGTTAACGGTTTAAAAGAAAACCGCCGTTTGAGCTTCGGCTCATGGCTGTTGATGACCACCCCGTCTATACTCCGTTCATCTTTGATAAGGAAAGGAGTATAAAGCATATTGCTGTTACCCAGACCGCCGACCGCCAGCGCAAGCTGTATCGGAGTAACGACCTGTGCCTGTCCGATCGCAAGATCGAGCACGAGCCCGGTCGTCCATTTCCAGCCCCGTTTTGCGAACCGTTTGTTGTAATCCTCTTCTCCGGAAAGCCAGCCGCCGCGCTCCCCCGGAATGTCGATACCGGTGGGATCGCCCAGCCCCAGCATGCGTGCATACGCATTGATGGTCTTGTCGCCCAGTTTGAGTCCTGCCTGATACATATAGATATTGCACGACTGCTGGACAGCGCCGATGAGATTGAGACGGCCATGGCCGGAGAGTTTCCAGCAGTGCGCGATGCGCGACCCGATACGGTATGCTCCGGTGCAGGCGACCGGCATGCGCGTATCACGGGTAAAATTGCCGGCTTCCAGGCCGCTCAACGCGGTTATCAGCTTGAAAGTCGATCCCGGTGAGTAGGTCCCGGCAATGGCCCGGTTGTTAAGCGGCAGACTGGAGTCGGTGGCGATCGCCGACCAGTTGCGGCTGCGCAGGAG
>JAFGIW010000089.1 GCA_016929415.1 Chitinispirillaceae bacterium
CCCTCCCCCATCTCTTCGTCGCCGCGCTTCGAATGTTCGATGTGTCCGGCAACGCCTCCGACGCTTGTATCGGCGAAATTTCTGACGATTGCGGTCAAACATTCGTGACGATGTTTCGTATTCGCATCGGTAAAAAGAATAATATCGGCGTCGATAAGCGGTGCCAGTCCGTTCAGCACGCCGGTTTTACCGCCGCGTGTGGGTGCTGTCCAGAGGTGGACGCGTTCGTCGCCGTAACTTCGCACGATCGCTTCCGTGGCGTCGGTTGAACAATCGGAACCGACCCACACCGAAAGCAATTCGGGCGGGTAATGGAGCGAAAGGATATTGTCGATTTTCCGCCCGATTACCTTTTCTTCGTTGTGTGCGGGCACCAGTGCGCCGATACGAAGCAGGCAATGGGGGTCCTGACGGATCGGCTTGCCGAAAAGATGGACAAACAAGAACAACGACGCCGGATAGAGCGTATAGGAGTAAATAAGTATAAAAAGGGAAACCCAGAAAATTATTTCACATGTTCTGATCATCGCGAATTAACCATTGTATCACGACAGGAATATCCCCTTAACGGGGCGATTCGTATGACTGCACGATAACCTGCACTCAAGGCGGTGCGCTTCAGGAGGCATATCCGCCGGGTCAGCCGGCGTTATAGTTTGAATACTTTATTGATTTTGGCTTTTAGAGCCGCTTGCGCCATAAGGCCGGTATGCTGTTCGGCGATGGTACCCCGGTTGAAAAAAAGCAGCGACGGAATACTCACGATACCGTATTTAGCGGCAATCTGGGGATTATCGTCGACATTTACTTTGCCCATGCGGATTTTACCTTCAAATTCAACGGACAACGCTTCAAAAATCGGGGTGAGCATTTTACACGGGCCGCACCACTCCGCCCAGAAATCGACAACAACCGGCAGGTCGCTTTGAAGAACATCATTCGAAAAAGTACTGTCGGTAAATTCCATCAATGTTCCATGAGCCATGGGTGTCTCCTTGTCTATTGCGTCATTTAATTGAATCCAGCGAAGACGAAAATGTCTGCTGCATTATGTCATACATTTCTTTTCCTTTTTTCGGATCGTTACGGATACCCTCCAGAAAAGCCAGGACTTCATTCGTCGGTAAACCGGTGATCTTCTTAAGCCTCCGGAAACAGGCCGCCCGTCCGCCTTGATAACGCGCCACTGGTGCCGTCCGTAAAAGCGAGCAGCCGGCTATAAACTCTGCATAGGGTACGAGGTCATTGGAGCGATCGGCGGCAATGCAGAGTGTAAAAATAAAAATTATCGTAAAATAAGTGACTAAAAAGCGAGTAACCATAAAGCCTATTTCTTCAAAACCTGTTACTTGCCCACGGAATTATAACTCAATACGCTGAAATGCAATAAGATACATCGATCTCTTATAGCGCGGGTTGACATCTAATGGACCTCTTCAAAATAGCTAAAAAGCTGAAGATTATCAAGTCTTTTACGTCGGTCCGGTTGTAATCGTCATTTGACATAAACGGCTTCAGTGGGTATTTTCCACTAATAACGGATATTCTCATCTGACGGAACGGTATCGGCATGACAATGCAATTTTTCCGAAAATTTCCTGTAATCCTTCCCCGTTGTGGACATATTTCCCCATGTGCGGCATAACGGGTGTTCTGGGTTCCGGGATCGATGCACGACGGATCGTTGAGCATGCCGCTGCGCTGCAACACCACCGTGGACCTGATTTTTCCGGTTCGGTCGCGACCGAAAACTACTGTGTCTGCCATAACCGTCTCAGCGTCATCGATCTCTCGCCCCGTTCAAATCAACCGTTTGAAAATGATAAGGGAATTCTCGTTTTCAACGGTGAAATCTACAATTTTAAATCATTAAGCAGGGAGCACCTGTCGGATGATGCGCCCTTCTCCGATGCCGTCGTTCTTTTCAGACTGCTTCAGTTAAAAGGAGCGTCGGTCCTCCCCCTTCTTGACGGAATGTTCGCTTTTTCCTGGTATGATAAGAAAAAAAACACACTGCTTTGTGCACGCGACCGGCTTGGCATCAAACCATTCTACTATTCGCTGCACGATCGGATGTTTTTTTTCGCCTCTGAAATTAAAACGGTTCTGCATCTTCTCGAGAACTTAACGGGGTATAGCCGTACCGATGATATTAACGATGGATTTATCGCCGATATCGTCGCCTTCGGACATGCGGAATTCCAGCGGACCCCCTGGCGTACCATACGGGAGCTTGCACCCGGCACCAGCCTTTCAATTCGGGTACAGGATATGCGGGCAAGTCACCGGACATGGTTTTCAATTCCTGAAACAATCGCTGCGGGAAGAGACGAATTCATCGGTCGGGCGTCGATTGATCAATGCATAAACCGTCTCGACGCCCTGCTCTCGGAATCAGTACGAATGCACCTGATCAGCAATGCGCCGATCGGCATTCTCTGCAGCGGAGGCATCGATTCCAGTCTCATCACGGCAATTGCCGCACGCGAACGGGCTGATGCAGGCATTTTTCATGCTGCGGTCGAGGGTCAAACGGGAGAGCTTCCCTATGCGCGCATGGTTGCCGCGAAATACGGGCTGCGACTCCATACGATAACGATGAACAGATCGCTGTTTCTTGATGCTCTCGTTGATTCCGTTTATCATCTCGATGTACCGATGTATCATCCGAGCGATATTTCCCTCTATGCCATTTCACAAAAAGCCCATACGCAGGGGATCAAAGCGCTTCTCTGCGGAGAAGGGGCCGACGAACTGTTCGGGGGATACGGCTGGCATGTGGTTTTCAATGCAACGGTGAAACGCTATTCACTCCTGAAAAGGATCTCCCGCCTGATCAACAACGGTTACCGTGCGTTCAAACTGTTCCGCTATGCCGACTTCTTTGATTCGGAGGAATTTTATTTTTATTCCGGCAACTACCTTACCTATACGAACCGGAACATTCCTGTTTTCGCAAAGCGAAACGCGCTGCTCGGTAACGCGCAGTCGTGGCAATTGTTGCGCGGGCTGCACCATGCCTACGAAAACCTCGACCGCTCGCCGCACCTTGCGGCATTCTGCACCTCGAATCTTTTCGGGCATCTCTCAACACTCCTTCAGCGAAACGACCGCATGTGCATGAGGGCAAGCATCGAATCGCGGGTCCCGTTTCTTGAGAACGGGGTGATCGACTTTGCGCTGAAACTTGACAGCAGCTATAAAGTGCGGGGAAGGTGCGGTAAATATGTCGTTAAAAAACTTGCGGAACGATACCTTCCCCGTTCCGTTATCTACCGGAAAAAGGCCGGTTTCCCTGTTCCGTGGCAGAAGTATATCCGGGACATCGACCGCCGTATCTTTCAGGATGGTTTCATGCAGGAATATTTTCACCGTTCGTTCGAAGATATGCTGTTCTGGACCACCCACGATGAAAACCTCCTGTTTACCGCAATCGCCCTGGAACTGTGGGGAAGGCTTTTTGTGCGGAAAGAGCCAAGGGAACAGATCAGAGAGCTGCTTCGGTAACCCGTATGCCCGGTCTATGCGGCTTCACTATTGCACCCTCCTGCAGCGTTCCTCCCGCCGCGGTGCTCAAACGTATGCAGGAATCACTCGTCTATCGTCCCCACCACCGGTGCGATCGTCTGTTTGACGACGGTTCAATCGCCGCAACACGCGTTCACACCGGAATCGTTCAACGGGAAGAGCAACCTTTTACAAACGATGAAATCTCGATATGGCTTGACGGCGAATTTTATTCACCATCCCTGTCGGTAAAAGCCTCTGCCCCTGATGTTCTCAATACTCACTATTCACGCAGTAACATCCATCCCTTTCTCCACGGTCTCGACGGTATTTTCTCCGCCGTCATCTATGACAAAAAAAAACAGCTGCTTTTTCTGATATCAGACCGTTACGGCCTGCGGCACCTCTATTTCAGCAACAATAACGGCATGCTCGGATGGGCATCGGAGGTAAAGGCGTTCAGGCACCATCCGGCGCTCTCGCTCGACATCAATCCCGACCGAATCGCGGAGTTCCTGCGCATCGGCCATCTCACCGGAAATACGACCTGGTTCGATACGATCGAACTTCTCGCACCGGCGACCGTCATCACATGGGACCTTCAAACCTCCTCCTTATTAACACGGCAAGAGTACTGGAACTGGGACGAAATCAAGAGGAAGAAGGACCTGAATGACAGCGGATCCGTTGCTGAAGCCCTGGGTGCGGCCTTCAGGAAGGCGGTAGCGAAACGGTGTATGCCTGGGGAACGGATCGGCGTCGGTCTGAGCGGAGGACTCGATTCCCGGGCGATTTTTGCAGCTCTCCCCGACTTTCTTGAACCTATATCGGTTTTTACCTTCGGCAAGACCGGATGCAACGATATCCGGATCGCACAAAAGGTCGCGGCGCTCAGGCCATCGCATCATATTTTTCAACTGATAAATGCCGACAACTGGTTTAGCAATCGACTTGAAGCTATCTGGCTTACCGACGGACAATTCAACATGCTGCATATGCACGGCATTGAACAGATCGATGATTACCGCAACCGCTTCGACATCCAACTCAACGGATTCCTGGGCGACGCACTGCTTGGCGGATCGTACAGCAGCCACCCCGACGGTGAACTGGCACGGTTTCGCAACCGCGGACGAAGGTTTATCGCGATGGGATTGAGTCTCGACAACATTGCCGTGCACACGCGGATTCCCTTTTTCGATAACGAACTGATGGAATTGACCATGTCGATTCCGCTACGGTATCGACGGGGCTCATTTATTTACAACAGGATGCTGCTTACAACCTTTCCGGAATTCTTCCAATCGATACCGTGGCAGAAAACGGGGTTGCCCATCTCAGCAACCGGCCTGCAGTGGGACATTGTCCGCCTGCTGCGGAAATGCTGCCTTAAAGCACAACGCATGATTTCTTTTCCGCCGGGGGATGTCGGTTATACCGATTACCCGGATTGGATACGGCGTGAACCGGCCCGGAAGTTTTTTTCGGACGTATTGACATCAAAAACTGCCCTGCTGCACAATTTCATCAATGCGCGTACGATTGAACGCCGCCTTTCCCGCCACTTCTCCGGTGCCGATTATTCGGAAGTGCTCGGCCGGTATGTAACGATCGAGGTGTGGATGCGGCAGTTTTTTGAGGGTGGGGTGCGGGAGGCTTTAGGAAAGCGATATATCACTTAATATTAGTGCCGATACCTCACTTTCCAGTACCTCCCGGACGGCAACGAGCAGCGATCGTATTGTATACGGCTTTTGCAGAAAGCGGTAATTTTTCTCCCGAATGAGGCTTAAACATGATTTATCATCAGTGTAACCGCTGCTGAACAGCACATGGAGCTTGCGGCCGGAAGACAGCTCTTCGACCAGCCGGATTCCCGATACGTCCGGGAGTACTATATCGCTGAATACCAGGGCAAAATCTCCCTTCTCGCGGGCAAACAGCTCCCTCGCCTTTTCGGCGGTTTCCGCATCGAAAACCGTATAACCGTTCGTCGTGAGCACTTCAATGGCCAGCTCCCGAACCTCTTCCTGATCTTCCACCACTAGAATGCGTTCTCCCGCCCCACGGTAGTTCTCTATCCGGAATACATCCGCCGTCTTGTGCGCTATTTTTTTAGAAGAAGACGGAAGGTAGATTTGAAAGGTCGTACCCTGTTCCGGATTGCTTTCCACGCTAATCCAGCCTTTATGTTGTTTGACGATGCCGTAAACCACCGATAGCCCCAACCCCGTTCCTTTTCCCTTTTCTTTCGTCGTGAAAAACGGCTCGAAAATATGCGCCATAGCCTCCGCACTAATGCCGGTCCCGGTGTCGGTTATTGACAATAAGACAAATTTACCGGGCCGTGCTTCGCTTTTCCTTCTGCAGTATTTCTCGTCAATATCCACGTTTTGGGTTCCGATGGTGATCGTTCCGCCCTGCGGCATGGCGTCACGCGCGTTGACCGCAAGGTTCATGATCACCTGCTCGATATTGCCTTCGTCCCCCTCAATGGCACATCCGTCCGGATCGAGTTGCATATCTATGGTAATATCCTCGCCGATGAGCCGATACAGCATTTTAAAAAGACTGGTAACAATATCGTTAAGATTGAGCGATACGGGTTCCATAGGCTGCTTGCGGCTGAAAAGAAGCAACTGACGTACAACCCCCCCGGCCCTGACCGCCGCATTGCTTGCCTGTTTTAAATCCCGGTGGACCGGGTCCGATTCTTCAAGTTTCATCATAGCCAGACTGATAAAGCCGCTGATTGCGGTCAAAAGGTTGTTGAAATCGTGAGCTACACCGCCGGCGAGCGCGCCTATGGCCTCAAGTTTCTGCGCCTGGACAAGCTGGGCATTGAGGTGCTCCTTTTCCTTTTCCATGTTACAACGCCCGGTGATATCGTTGAACACGCCGGCCATATAGAACTTGCCTTCAAGGTTGAGAGGAAACGAATTGACGTCCGCGTAAAATACGCCGCCGTCTTTCCTCAATACCGGGAGGTTCGGGGCAACTTCGATCTCGCCCCGCGCCTGTTTATCAAATGCATCGAAAACGGCTGTGAGATCTTTCTGCGGGTGGATATCGTTGACCGAAAGGTTCCCAAGCTCATCGGCGGTGTAACCCAGCATCCGGCTGATGGCCTGATTGCCGAACAGTAACTTTCGGGTGGATATGTCCGCTACTAGTATCCCGTCGCGGATATTGTCAACAATAGCCTTGAAACGCTCCTCGCTTTCCCGCAGCGCATCCTCGGCCAGCTTATTCCCGGTAATGTCGCGGAAGTACCAGACGCAACCGTAATACTTATTATCGGCACCGAACATAGGCGCGCTGTAACGGTCGAATGTCCTGCCGTCTTTGAGCCCGATCTCGTCCCTGCTTGTCTCGTGACGGTTTGCATATAACTGTTCGACCCGCCCGATGAACTCTTCAGGGTCGGCGAGCTTGTCGAGTACCGACCGCAGGACGCGTTCGTCGGATTTCGATTCCATCACCTCCTGGGGAATGGCCCACATGGCGACGAACCGCCGGTTGTATGAAATTATTTTTCCGTTTTCGTCCACGATGAGAATGCCGTCGATGGAAGTCTCCTGCTGCGTCGAAAGAATAAGGTTCCTGAACCTTAATTTCTCTTCGGCGTGCTTGCGGGATAACGCTATGCCAATTGCCGCACCAAGCCCTTCAAAATAGTGAACAATTTCTGTTGTAAACCTGTTTTCCCGGTGATCGTTGAGCTGCAATAGTCCGATTATATCGTATCCCGATCGCAGCGGTATCAGCGCTACCGATTCATAGCCCTCACCGTTGCAACGGTTCCGTGTAGGCGATTGACGGTCTTTTTCCGTGGTGGATGCCAGTAGCTCAGAAGTACCGTTGCTCCAGAAGCTTCCGCTTTTGGTGAAGAACGGCAGTTCTGGATCGGTCCGGCCGCATATGATGTTTCCGCACATGCACTCCAGCAGCGGGTTACCTAATCCGTCGCTTATACAATTCCCATTCGCGTCGTACGCGCAAAGGTAGCGCTCGGCTTTCACGAAATGATCGGGAAAACCCTCGGTTTTGTAGTAAGGATAATCGTTTCCTTCCCGGAGCCTGATTCCAACGGCCTCAATGCCGGTACTTTTCTTGATAAGTTTCAGTATATCTTCGATTGTTTCCGTGGTATCTTCCACACGGTTGAGCAATTCCAACGTATCCCGCGACAATTGCACCCGTGAATCCGCCTGTATTCGCTCGGTGATGTCCATAATAAAGGTCATGTAATAAAGCAGTTTACCATCTTTATTGTACTGTAATACCGTATTAACATCTGCCCACAATACGGTACCGCTCTTCGTGATATATCTTTTTGTAAATCTGACGGATTTTTTTTCTCCGGTCTGCAAGCTTTCAATGTTTTTCCGGGTCAATTCGATATCGTCAGGATGAGATATTTCCTGCCATTTCAATTGCGACAGTTCCGCAGAGGTATACCCGAGCATCCGGCAAAATGCAGTATTTACGTTAACCGTACCGTCGAAAGAGGTGATTGATTTTCCAATTGCGGAGTTATCGAATACGTTCCTGAATTTTACTTCGCTTTCTCTCAGCTCCTCCACGGCCCGTTTATGGTCCTCCATCATACTGAGCAAAGCCCGGCGGGAACGCTCGGCCTTTTCAAGGGAACGGTGCAGTTCGTCTTCCCTCAGCTGTCTCTTTGTGGCCTCGTCATGCAGAAGCTCGTTTGCCTTTTGGAGCGCAGCCGCCTGTTTACGGAGTTCATTTACTGCCTGGCTAATGGTAAGCTGTGTCTTGACTCGCGCCAGTAGTTCTTCGGCCTGGAACGGTTTGTTGATATAATCCGCCGCACCAAGTTGTAAGCCGGTTACCCATTCCTTCGTGTCGACAAACGCGCTTATCAGGATAATGGGAATATGCTTTGTTGATCCGTTCGCCTTAAGCCGCCGGCACACTTCAAGCCCGTCCATACCGTTCATTTTTATGTCAATAAGTATCAATTCCGGCGGGTCGACGGCAACGGCGGCCAAGGCCAGCTCGCCGCTATCGGCTGTCTGCACCAGATAACCGGCATCAGTCAATAAATTGACCATCAGCGTCAGCGAGGTTGCAGTGTCGTTGATCACCAAAATGTCGGTTTTATTGTTCATAGGATAGATTTCTCTTTCAACACACCAATGAGGCATTTCTGCAATGCACGCAAAATGTCGGTTTACCGGAACCGGTTCATACAATCCTCCAGAATACCGTCCGTATTGCACTGGCGCAAAAAACGATCAGTAGAACAGCACAATGGTGACACCGGTTCCACAATGTTGTCCGGCTCGGTCTCATGAATTCGATCTCTCGGTGGGGGAATCCGCGGAGCGATTTTCCTGACTGGGGTAACGAATCTTCTCCCCTAATCGGCAACAGAGTTCGTTTACCTCACTTTTGAGTTCCTGCACGCGATCCTCACGGCCCAGCATCACATCCTGCCAGCGTTGGAGTTCCGCCAGTTGGCCCTTGATCTTTTCTTCCGCCCGTTTGCGCTCGGTAATGTCGCGTATGTTGCATTGGATTACTTCCTCGCCATCTACCAGATATAGATTGCTGACAAACTCCACCTCGATTTTCCGACCATCCGATGTTTCAAGCGGCATATTTTCATAGCGGACGTATTTTTTTTCCTGCAGTTCGATAAAAGATGCTTTGGACGCCGCAATGTCCTTGAATACGCCAACCTCCCAGAGGTTCTTTCCCATAAACTGCTCCTTTGAATATCCCAGCAGTCCGGTGAGGAATGGGTTGACATCAACAACCATCCCGTTATCGGCATCAAGGATCAGGATGCCGTCTTTGGCTGATTCAAAAAGTCGCCTATAACGGGTTTCGGATTCGATCAATTGTGTTTCCGCATTCATATTCATGGTACGAACTCATTTCCCTTCCATTGATTTCAGCCGTTACGGGTTCTTCGCAAACCTTCCCGTCACCATGGTCAAGCCATCCGCTTTCTTTTTGATATCTTCCGGGAACGCGGGTGTTTTTTGCCGTCTAGTGCGGGAAAGTTTTTGCCGAATACATCCCCTCCCGGCTTTCCTCAGGCGGACGAAGTCGCCGCCGTATTGCCGTCGATCGGCCGCCCGGTGAAGTCTATCCTAGGGTGGTCATGTTTTTCCCGCCCTTTTTCGATGCATATAAAGCTTTATCCGCTTTTTTTATAATATCTTCTAAGTCCGTCGAACTTTCCGGACAATTCGAAACTCCCAGACTGATCGTTATTTTGATGTCGTTTTGAAAGCAATCTTCGACCTTCTTTCTCAATCGTTCAGAAATCGTCCCGGCGGCGTTTCTGTTCGTATGAGGCAACAAGATGGCGAATTCTTCCCCGCCGTACCGTGCGCAGGTATCCAGATCGCGTCTCGATGAATTGAAAACGGCTCCCAATTTTCGTAAAACATCGTCTCCTTTTTGATGGCCGTAACGATCGTTTACATTTTTGAAATCGTCGATATCCAATATCGCCAGGGAGAAAGTCGTTTTATATCTTTTATACCTGTTCAGTTCTTCTTTGATTTTTATCAATAAAAACGCCCGGTTGTATAGTCTCGTCAACCCGTCACTCGATGATAGTTCCGCCATCCTTCCTATGAAAGCCTCGCCGATCAATTTCGGATTTTCAATCTTGCATTTGATATTCGTCAAATAATCCAGCGTGGCGACGGTAATTTCGATATTTCGATCAAGTTTTTTCGAGAGATAATATTTATGCAGCAATATTTCTTCCCATAATTTTTTCGAATCCGCTTTCAGGAACAGTTGATGGGTTATATAAAACAATATTTTTACGTATAAATCGTCCCCTATTTCATCAAGTAAATTATTATACGTTTTTTTGTCTTCATCGGACAACGGTATGTCCCCTGCAATGCCAGAAATAAAATCCGAAGTGAAAAACTTGTTGGTCACTATTTCAACTAATTGACCGCTGATATCTTTTTCGGATTTAATCGCCATACTTTATCCCATCGTATCCGATATTACTTTGGCCAGTTTTTCCATCTGAAACGGCTTTTGCAGGAATCCCTTTACACCCGCATCAACGATATTCCGTATTTCCGTATTCATGCCGAATCCCGAAGTCGCCAGAACGGGGACCGTATTGCTGATCTCCTTGATGCGATTGTAGCAATCAAGTCCGTCCATTTTCGGCATGATCATGTCGAGAATGATCAGATCGACATCACGCCAATTCTCGCCGAAATATTCGATCGCCTCCGCGCCGTCTCCGCAGCAGGTTACCCGATAGCCGAGCTCCGTAAGGAATAAGAAACCGATCTTACGGAGTGCAGGTTCATCGTCGACGAACAGAATGTGGCCGTGTCCTTTTACCGTTTCAACGATAACGGGCGTTTTTACGGCTATTTCCGTTTTTACGGCGGCCGGCAGATGGAATTTGATCGTCGTCCCTTTTCCCGCAACGCTGTAAACGTTTATAAATCCGTTGTTTTGCTTTACAAAGCCGTACACGCCGGCCAGCCCCAGGCCCGTTCCCTTTCCGGCTTCTTTTGTCGTGAAAAAGGGCTCGAAAAGGTGCTTCTGCGTTTCCTCGTCCATGCCCGTTCCCGAGTCGCTTACGCAAATCCGCAGGTAATTTCCCGGTATGCGTTCAACCGGTTGCCGCCGGCAGTATGCCGCGTCCAGCGAAACATGGTCGGTCTCAAACGTCAGAACTCCTCCGTCCGGCATGGCGTCCCGGGAGTTGATTCCCAAATTCAGCAGGGCGTTTTCAAGCTGGTACGCATCGGCAATCACGATACTCGGCTCCGCCCGGTATTTTCTTTCGATGTTAATGCGTCTGTCAATAGAATGCCGGAGCAGATCGATCACGGAATCCATGACGCCATGGACGTCTACCATGGTTGTTACATATTTTCCCTTGCGTGCAAACGCGAGGAGCTTCCTGGTAAGTTGACCGCCTTTTAAACTCGTTTCGACGATCTGCTGTGCGAATTTTTGTAAACCGTTGTCTTCCGGCAATCCGGATTTGATCAGATCCCCGTACCCGGAAATGATCATGAGCAGGTTGTTGAAATCGTGGGCCACCCCTCCCGCCAGCTGCCCTATCGCTTCCATTTTCTGGGCTTGATGAAATTGGTCCGTTAACTTCGTTATTTCGGAAATGTCCCTTACGATATGCACCAGACCCGTCATGTTATTTTTCTCGTCGAAACGCGGAAGGGCTTTTATTTCCAGAAATTTATTCAGGTGCGGTTCGAACAGTTCAACCGTGGAAGGTTTGCCGGTTTTCAAACTCTCAGCGCAGGGGCAACCCTGAAGCGGACATTTTTTATCGTGATAGAGAGAAAAACATTTTGCGGATAAAATTTCCCTCGCGTTTTTACCGAGCATTATTTCGCTCGTTTTATTTGCCCGTACGACGTTAAAATCGGTATCGTGAATGGTGATTGCCTCATTAATCGTATCAAAGGTTTCCTGCCAGTCCTTGGTTATCCGCCGATAACGTTCTTCGCTTTCATGCAGGGCTATTTCCGTCTGTTTGCGTTCGGTGATGTCCTGGAAGGTTCCGAAGATTTTACCGTGTTCTCTATCAGCTTTTCCTGCCACACGGACCCAGCGAAGGTTGCCTTTAACGGTAATGAATTCCAGTTCCAGGTCAAACGGATCGCCATGTTCGATGGCGCGTTGCACGGCCTGTTCAATGATCGGCCTGGATGCGGGTGTATAAAAATTCATTCCTTTACGCACCGTCGGCTTATAGGTCATGTCGACTTCGTGGATGCGATAGACCTCTTCGGTCCAAACCTGTTCCAGCGTCTCCACGTCAAATTCCCACCCTCCGATTTTAGCCGTTTCGCTGGTATCCCTTAAAAGTCGGGCGTTTTTCTTCTGCGCTTCTTCCGCATATTTGCCTTCCATGATATTTCGAGTCGATATAAGATCACAGTCTTCACCTTCCCATTCAATTGTTGCGGTATGCATTTCGGCAATGTCCGGCCGGTGGGCGTTATGGAGGATTTCACTATCGGTTTTTTCGCCGGATGTTACCGGAAAACCTAAAACCTCGCCTTCTAAATCTTCCCTCTTGCTTCACCAAAGGGCTTCGGCTGCAGGATTAACAAAGCGCGTTATCCCGTTTTTATTGACAATTACAATAGCATCCGTTTGATTCAGTATATGGTTCAGCAATCGCGCCTCGTTTTTCCGGCGCATCTTATACATCCGTTTATACCCGTTGAGATCTCGCTTTAACGATTGGTTCGGTGAATCCGGTTGTTCGATTTTTTCCCGGTTTCTTGACTCACCGGGGTAAAGGATAATGTCGTGCATTTCAGCATTTTGTGCCGTAGTCATGTTTTTAACGCTCCTTTTCTCGGTCGCCGCGGTTAACAAACAACCGCGAAGCGCACTTTGGCGGATGGCGACACCGCGCCAACCGCCGGTTTGTTTTTCTCAAGGCGGCTCGGTCGGCTTTCATTCCCCCGCATTTTTGCCTTCCGGTTCATTTGTCTGACAACGGTTTTTTTATGCCAAAAGCTCCTTGCAGGACGTCGCTCAGTTTCCTAAGATCGTAAGGTTTGACCATATAATAGAAAATTCCCAGTTGCCTCACGGATATCTCTATATCCGGTGTCGTATCCGTAACGATGACGATAACGGGGACCTTTTCATCGTATGAATTCTTCAGGGTAATGACGTCCCGGAGTTCATTGATATCAGTCCGGCGCATATCGATTAGAACCACCTGAGGTCGGAAATCACGATAGATGTCTTCAATTCCCCGGCTGTCGGCCATGATTTTCATCTCATACGAATCCGCAAAAATCTTGGAGAAAACATCCCTGTCAAAAGGGTCCGGTTCAATAATGAGAATTCCGTTATTCACGATTTGTTTCTTGTTTAGTTTGAAACTGATAATATGCAAAAAGAGTGCCAATTTGTCGTGCACATAGGTAACATGTTTCAGTTTCACGAAATACGGAGATTATGAAGAATAACCAACGGTAGGACTGAAATGCGTTATTGTTACTTTTTCAGCACACGAGAGGTTGGGGGCGGCCGGAACTGCTTACTGATACAATCTCGGTTCCAATGCAGGCGTATACCCGGTACTACACTATATGGTATCATCGGCATAGGGGCGGTAGGTAAATATAGGGCCCTGTATGAATGGAAGGCCGGGCCGGGCCCTCAGTTACGGTGTTTTTAAAGGAGTGTGACAAATATATCACACATTTATGGTCGTGCGATCATGTTCTATGCCATACGTTTTCAACTTCTCATACACTTGCCGCCGGTGAATACCCGCAAGCCTTGCGGCCTTTGAGATATTTCCCTTTGCAACGCTCAACAAGAATCGGAAATACTCGGCCTCATTTTTATTGGAAACCTGTTTCTTGAACTGGCTATAGGTCAACGTACGGTTTTCGATAACGGCCGGGGAGGAATGAGATTCGAGGATTTTATAGATGTCTTTTTTGTCGATTGCTTTTTTGATGCAGTTTCCTTTTAATGTTTCCGAAACCATTTTAAGTTCCCTGACGTTTCCCGGCCACTCCTGTTGCTTCAATATTTCCATTGCCTCGGGTAAAACGGGCGGCGCTTTTTCCCCAAGAAAATGATGAACAAGGAAAGGAATGTCCTCCCTTCTGTCCCGGAGCGGAACGAGAGTGATTTGAGTGCCGCAAATCCGGTAGTAGAGGTCTTTCCGAAACCGTCCGTCCGCGACCATCTTTTCAAGTTCCTGATTGGTGGCGCAGATCAAACGTATATTCGCTTTTCGCGTTACGGTGCCGCCTACGCGCTTGAATTCGCCTTTGTCGAGCACTTGAAGGAATTTGGTCTGTAAATCAAGGGCCAGCTCCCCGATTTCATCGAGAAACAGGGTCCCCTCGTCGGCCGACTCAAAAAGTCCGATCGTCGATTTCATTGCCCCGGTAAAAGCACCTTGTACATGGCCGAACAGCTCCGATTCAATCAAATTCGGCGCCAGGCTCGTACAGTTCACGACGATAAACGGCTTTTCGGCACGCAAACTGTATCGGTGAATGCAGTTCGCAACCACATCCTTGCCGGTACCGGAACCTCCTTGAATAAGCACGGGAATTTCCAAACGTCCTATAGCCGCTATTTTCTTTCTCAATTCCAGGATAAACGGCGAATTTCCAACGAGTCCGAAGAATTCCTTACCCACCAACGTATCGTATTCCAGACTTTTTTTAAACATATCCTTCATCTGAAGCGCGCCAAGAACCGTATAGCGAATATGGTCCGCGCGGATCGGCTTGGCCAGAAAGCTATACGCGTACTGTTGAATTGCCTTGTCAAGCATCTTTCTGTCCGGAAATCCGGTGACAATGATGAATTGGGTTTCCGGAGAATGCTTCGCAATCTCTTCGCGCAGTTCAAAACCGTTCTTTCCCGGCAGTACGATATCAATGATCGCAACATCATATTTTTCCCGGAGTACCTGTTGACCGGATGTATCAGGATCGTATTCGACAACCGTGCAGTCTTCCTCTTCCAAAACCTCACATACAAACTTTCGAAAAAATTTATCGTCATCCGCGACAAGTATACGACCTATCGGTGTTGCCGTCACGTCCTTATTCCCCGGTGCGGTATGCGGATCCGTTTCCTTTTCATTTATTGCGGTTTTTAATACCTCGTCAATTTTTTCGGCCCGAAAAGGCTTCTGCAAAAATGCATTCGCCCCCTCGTTTAATGCTGCCTGCACATTGTCATCATTAATATCTCCCGAGGAAAACACCACCGGAACCGAAAAACTGATTTCCCTTAAGCGGGAGAGGCACTCATGACCGTTCATTTCAGGCATGTTCAAATCCAAAATAACGGCATCGATATCATTGTGGTGTTTCAGGTAGTGGTTAACGGCCTCCTTTCCATTTTGGCAACAGGTTGTCGTATAGCCTAAATCGGCAAGAATTTCGGAAGCGAATTCACGTACCGCCGCTTCGTCATCCACAAACAGAATGCGCTTCCCCCGGCCTGTTTTCTTTGAGGTCGGCAACTCTTTATGCTGATATTCCACGACATCCGTATGAGGCAGGTATATTTTGAAGGCCGAACCTTTGGAACCATCTAAATATATATATCCCTTATGTTCCCGGATGGAAACATAGACCCCGGCCAATCCATGGCCCGGTCCGCTTCCCGTTTTTTCGGATCCGAAGAAAGGCTCAAATATCCTCTCCGCGGTTTCCTTGTCGATTCCGTATTCACTGTTGCTGATCGTGAGCAACAAGTATCGACCGGGTTTGCATTCACCGCCAAGGTCCTTGCAGCGCTCCTCGTCGAGGAGAACATCCTCGGTTGTGAATGTTATCTCGTCGCCGTTCGACCCTGTATCTCCCATGTCAATGGACAAATCCAACAGTGCGTTTTCCAATTTTGCCGGGTTTCCGACTATAACATTGCCGACGGCATTCAGGCGCTGGATAATTTTGATTTTGCCTTTGGTTGCATCTTCCAGCAATTTTGTCACGCGATCTATTTTTTTGTGAATATCGACCGGTATTGTCGGATTTTCCTCCCTTCTCGCGAAACGGGAAAGCTGCAGCGTAAGATTCGCGCCTTTTTCCGCCGCTTCAATAATACGCCGCGCATATTTTTGAATATGTTCGCTGGAAGAGAGCTTTTTATGAAGAAGATCCGCGTTTCCCTCTATTTCCCCCAGGATATTGTTGAACTTGTGTGTAACGTTTTTTGCCAACATTGACAATGCTTCCATCTTCTGGGTTTGGCGTAGTCGTTCTTCAAGGGCCCTGTTTGCGTCCTCCGTATGTTTTTTTTCCGTGATATCGCGCTCAACGGCAACGATGCTCTTACCGTCCTGATGCAAGTCAAGGTTTACCGAAAACCACCGCTCCGTTCCGTTGATGTCGAGGCCGTATTCATATTTCGCGTTTTTCCCAGTAGCTCTGACCTTTTTCGACGCTTCATCGTATGGAGCGTATGATTGCGGCGGCATGAGGTCATTATGTTTTTTCCCTAGGAATTCCTCGGACGGCCTGTATAAAGGGTTTTTTGTTGATATATGATACTCGGAAAAACGGTCGTTTTCATCGCAGACGAAAATCAAATCGCTCATTGCCCGGATGATGGTGCGGGCTTTTTCTTCTTTGTTCACCGCCTCGCGCTCAAGCTGCTTTCGCCGCATATTTTCAATGACCGCCCAGTCGTTCCAATGACGGATAAGGGAAAATTCGTGGTTGCTGACGACGTCAAGGACATCCGAAGTCTCGCATTTGCCGACAGCATACGCGCATACGGCGATCATTCGATGTTTTCCGATGACATCGTTCAGGACATGCTCATATTCCACGTTTTTTTTCCGATCCCAACTCTCGGTCCAAAGCGGGCTGACTGCCAGGCGAAGCCCTTCAAATCCTTCTTCCAGCGCCTGACTTTCCTTTTGAATCCAACCATCCATAATCTTTTGGGCGTCGAATCGCCCTAACTTTTCGTACCATTGGCTGAAATCGAGTATTTCCGGCCGGCTTTTCGTACCATACCGGCCGGGTTCCCCCGTTATTTTTTCAAGCGCAAGCTCCGCCATTTTTGAATCCAGGGGACTGGAGGTTACCCATATGCAGTATTCATTCGATTCCAATCCTTGCTTGAAATACGGCGGTAAAATATCAAGCAGGTCTTGTTCCGTTTGATAAAAAGCGCTAAAGTGCGTACCCCATGGCACATCACCCACTATGTCGATTCCCGTTTTCCTTGTTTCCCGCGCCATAAACTGAATCTCATTTGACAGTTGACTATGGAGTCGGT
This sequence comes from Chitinispirillaceae bacterium, assembly GCA_016929415.1. Lineage (GTDB taxonomy): Bacteria > Fibrobacterota > Chitinivibrionia > Chitinivibrionales > Chitinispirillaceae > JAFGNB01. The sequence goes on from JAFGIW010000089.1 coordinate 17,296, forward strand.
TACACGGTCGTTTTCCGCCTTAAACACTCTTGCCCGACATCGCCCGGACAACAATTATTGACATATACACTCTTGACGATCAGGTAAACGCTCCACCTGTGCCATCCGAATCATTTTTTACAGAGAAGTACAACATGTCAACACCCAAGCATCGATCGTTTAAATTACGGCGCCACAATCAGGAGCAGTTTACTTTCGAAGAGTCTGCCTGCGGACATACTTCCGTCGTAAATACTACAACACTTCTTTGGAAATTTCCAGTACATTGAATAATTTGATTGATTCCGGTATTATCAGTTTCCTCAACCGGATGAATTCCTTCGTCCGGGTTCTGTTCATGTAGGCACACACGGTACGGTTCTCGATATCACGTAACCCGCCATCACGTTCCGTCGATTGACAATATAGTTTTTTAATCAGCTTATCGTCAATGATAGAAACGCGGTTCATCTTGAAGAAGCGGGTTCTTTTCACCGACGTTACTTATCATTGCCAATTATCCGTGAACCGGTTCCATCAATCCGGCAATCACCACATCCGGGCGTATCGGGATACGCCCGGGGTTAAATTGTTGTGGTAATATACAAGCTTTATCTATATTATTTACCGGTTAGAATACATCAACGAAACGAGCTGTCGCCAACGTTTATGCTTCTCCCGCCTCAATTTTACTACTTCAAGGGATAATGATCATGGACCTTCAATCTGAAACACCCGCCCCGCAACACCTTAAAGTGACTGATCAGGTCGTCAATCCCTATAAAGCCGACCAACTCCCGATGCCCGGACCGGGGGAAAAAATAGGGCCGAACAAGATCCAGGCACTCATCGGCGAAGGCGGCAGCGCACAGGTTTATAAGGTATGGCATGAAGGGCTTGAGGTGGTCAGGGCGGTAAAGGTACTTAAAAAATACAACCACACCGAAGCGCGTGAACGGTTTATGACCGAGGCAAAAATCCTCGCCGATATTCACCACCCGAATATTATCGAAATCCATAACATCGGTTATGTGAACCAGCAGATCCCCTTTATTGAAATGGAGTATGTCGATGGGCTGTCGATCAAGACGATGCTCTCCCAGACGCAACGGCTTTCCCTCCCCGTCGCCCTTTCGATCGCCTATTTCCTATGCCAGGCTCTCCATTATGCCCACACCAAGGATTATACCCTGTACGGCAAGGTGTACCGCGGTCTCATCCATCGCGATATAAAACCGGACAACATTTTCATCTCAAAAGACGGGATCGTGAAACTGATGGATTTCGGTATCGCGCGCCCGAGCGAGGTGAGCCTGCATACCGTCGGAGCAAAAATAATGGGGACACTTGTGTATCTAAGCCCCGAACAACTGAACGGATCGTCGCTTGATCACCGGAGCGACATCTTCTCGCTTGGAACGGTTCTTTACGAAATGATCTCCGGAAAAAGGGCCTTCCCGCAGAAAACGCTCTCTGAAATCGTTCAAAAAAAGACCAAAGGAATTTATCGGCCTATCGGTGAGACCAATGTCGCGGTTCCCCCCGAGCTTTCCCGTCTTATTGATAAAAGCATGGCGCTCAATCCTGCGGATCGTTATAATACCATCGCCGATTTCGGTCACGACCTTTTCGCCGTTTTCCGTTCCATTTCAGACCGTTCGCCAAACGATATCATTTTACGGTATCTCCATGATCCACACAGTATTCCCGTATGGACCCCCGCGAAAAAAACAATCCGGCCCAAATGGCCTGTTATCAGTGGAGGCATTATCTTGCTCCTGATAGTACTTCTGCTCATTCTTCGCTTGCTGCAGGTTGTATAGGAGAAGATTGCTTACTGTTCGGCAATCAGATCGTGGGGGAAAAGATACTCTTCCGGATCGACCACTTTTCCGTCGCGCCACATTTCATAATGAACGTGTGGTCCGCTGGTCAAACCGGACAGGCCGATCTCACCGATTACCTCTCCACGGCCGACCCGTCTTCCCTGAGATGTTTTAATCGCCCCCAGATGGGCATAGGTGGTGCTGTAACCGGTGCTATGATTTATCACCACCTTATTTCCCCATAGTGCATGTTTTTCGACACGCCGAACAATTCCTGATGCTGTTGCCATGACCGGGGTACCCGGTTCAGCAACAAAATCAGTCCCATAGTGAAGACGCTTTTTACCGGAAAAAGGATCGAGCGACAATCCAAACCGTCGTGAAATGACGGCCGGTAAAGCGATGGGGGGTACCACCGGTATCAAATCGAAGAAATTACCGCTGTCTGATGTCGGGACAATGAACGGAGAGAACCGCCCTTCGATTTTTTCAATATACGACAGGAGCTCATCGGACCTGACTTGTGTAAAATCGATATTCCCCTGTGGTTGAGCAGGCGGTGCGACTTCGTTCCCGCTCACCTCAACGACATCCATTTTTTGCTCTTCAAGTCGTGATATCTGGGTCTTGAGGTCTTTGAGCATCCGCAACGTTGTAATGATTTTCTGAAGAAGCGCTCTGTTTTGTTCAATAAGATTTTTACGATGATTCTGTTCGGCGACGTCATTTGATAAGAAATCGAAGGGAAGAAACAGCCCGGCAAAACCTAAAAGAATGACAACCGCCAAAAAAAACGCCACCGAGAGTCTGATTCTGAATGCCTTGAGGGGCACTCCCCGTGGCGGGACGATAAGAATAGTCCTTTTCTTCATGGATCAAATGCCGTTCACCTCGTCTTCGTCATCCTGCGCCTCATGGTCTTTCTTCGCGTTCTCGGAAACTTCTTTCATCTTCCGATCGAGTTCGGCGATTTCTTCACGGAGCGCCGTAATGTTCTCAAACGCTTTTTTTAACGTGAGATCATCGGCGACGGTACCTCCCTTGCCCTCTTCAAAAAGGTCGAAGACACGTTCGCCAATGTCAATAAAGTTCCTCTCGATTTTTCGTTTTGCCGCCATTTCTTCGACCTTCAGCTTGCCGAGCTTGGTGTACTCCTCTATTTTTTCCATGGAGAGTGCGGCGCCTTCCTTTAAACTTTTTTTAATTTTTTCCCACATGCCATCCATACGACCTCCTGTTTCTGACGGATTAGGATTGTTCATCATTGTTCGACCTGTTGAATACTATCATAAAAATGGTAAAAGGTGTAGTCCGCAGGGGAATTTTTTTTATTTTAGGGGATGACCTGTGATATATTTGAACCGTGGACCCGACAACTACCCAGCGCTGCTTTCTTCTTACCCATAACAGCCGTGATAATGCCGGACATTTCAAGATGGATCTGTTCGCCGTGAACAGTGAAAGAGAGCCGGTCCATATAATTGTTACCGATTTCCGGCCGCTTTTTTTCACGCTTCCTTCCGTACCGTCTGAACACACGCGTGTCGCAGCGGAGCGCAAACCGCTGCCGCTGAAGACATTCAACGGAACATCGGTTGACTGCCTTTACTTCTCAACACACTCCGCGCTCAAGGAGTGTGCACGGAACTTTTATTCCGCTTCATTGCCGGTTTTCGAATCGGACATCCATCCGGTCGACCGTTTTCTCATGGAACGGTCGGTATTGGGAGGATTTGAAGCAACCGGCGCCACCCTTCGAAGCGGCGGGAATGTCCGGATGGTTAACCCCCGCATACGGGGAATTGAGATGACGCCGAAGCTCACCGTACTCTCGCTTGATATCGAAACGAATGTGAAAAGCGGTTCCCTTTACAGTATCGCCTGCGCCGGCAAAGTCGAAGTCGTTTTTATCGTCGGATCGGGAATCGATCGTCCGCCGGTTGTTTATTGTCGAGACGAGAAAACGGTTATCGGGCGTTTTTTGCTTCATCTGCGCGACGAAGACCCCGACGTCGTCATCGGATGGAATGTGATCGATTTTGATCTGAAGACGATCGCCGAACGGTGCCGGGCGTTGGGAATACCTTTTATCGCCGGGCGTGACAACGGCGTCGCTGCGGTTTTTTCATCCCGTACCGGCAACCGCACCGTTGCACGTGTTGACGGCCGCGCCATCATCGACGTGCCGGCGCTCCTGCGCGCCTATTACCATTCATTCGAAGAGTACTCGCTCAACCATGTGGCGGCGACGCTGCTTAAAAAAACAAAAGACATCACGCTTTCAGGCGTTGAAAAAATCGCCGCGATCGATCGCCTTTACTCAACCGATAAAGAGGCGTTCGCGCAGTACAACCTACAGGACGCACTCCTCACCCGTGAAATTTTCGAACGCACCGAAATGCTTCCCAATGCGATCGAGCGCTCACGTCGTTCGGGGCGCCTGCTCGACCGATCAGGCGGCAGTATCGCGGCATTCGATTACCTCTACCTCCCCCGACTGCACCGTTCCGGATATGTCGCTCCCGATGCTCCCGGCTCCCCGGCGACTGAAGTCGCCCTGCCGGGGGGATATGTCATCGAACCGAAACCGGGTATCTATGATAATGTGCTCGTCCTTGATTTCCGAAGCCTCTACCCGTCGATCATCATGAGTTTCTTGATCGACCCTCTCGGACGCCGCCTGCCTTCCGATGAAAGAATCCGGGGGCCTGCCGGACCATCGTTTGCACGTGCGCCCGCCATCCTTCCCGGTATTATCGGTGAACTCCTCGAAGCGAGAAATGAGGCGAAACGCAACAACAACCCCCACTTGTCACAGGCGATAAAAATCCTCATGAACAGTTTTTACGGCGTCCTCGGCGCGAGAAACTGCCGCTTTTTCTCGGCGGAACTCGCTTCAACCATTACGCAGACCGGCCAGTATATTCTGAAAAATTCAATTGAACTCATCGTCAAATCAACGACCTACCCCGTCATCTACGGCGACACCGACTCGCTTTTCGTTCTGCTCGGTCCCGGACATGACCACGATGCCGATGCGATCGGTCACGACATCGCCCGTCGGGTGACTGAATGGCTCGAAGGGCACCTCGCCGGGAAGTTCAACGCCGCGTCGGCGCTGCTGCTCCAATTCGAAACCCATTACCGCTTCTTTCTCATTCCGGCAGTTCGCGGGGGCGAGTACGGCAGCAAGAAGCATTATTGCGGCGGCAGCTATCTCGGCAACGACCTTAAACTGTACTTCAAGGGAATGGAATCGGCGCGCAGCGACTGGACCGATCTCGCGAAGGAGTTCCAGCGGGAACTTGTCAGGCGCATCTTCGCAAAAGAACCGGTCGATTCATACATCCTTCAGACGGTGTCCGACGTTGCCGGCGGCCGTGCCGACGGGAAACTGCTCTATAAAAAACGGATGAGAAAACGGATCGACGAATACACGCAATCGATTCCTCCCCACGTCCAGGCCGCGAAACTGCTCGACCGTCCGCCGCATCTTGTCCGTTACTACATCACTATTGACGGACCGCAGCCGGTTGAAAAGCTGGACGCACCCATCGACTACCGACACTATATCGATTGTCAGTTGCAACCCATCGCCGATTCGGTGCTTGAATTGACGGGGAAAAGTTTCGCGCGGATTATTTCAGGACAGCAGGATCTCTTCGGGAGGCCGTGACCGCCGCGGCTTGATACGGTTACCCCCGACGGCGACGCAACCCTGATAATGCATTACGGATCTCGGAATAAGTAAACGGCTTCTGGATGAATCCCTCTGCGCCCAGATCGAGAATGCTCCGGGCCTCGCCGTTGAGGCTGTACCCTGAGGCAAGCAACGCGACGATCTCCGGATTGATCCGTTTTAACGCGATAAACGTATCTTTACCGTCCATGACCGGCATGACCATATCGAGAATAACAATGTCCACCGATTGCCAGCTATCCCGGTAAAAATCGACCGCTTCCCTGCCGTTGTTGCAGAGCGTTACGGTAAAGCCCATCATCTGAAGCAGCTTTTTGATACTCACGGCAATGTTCTGCTCATCATCGACAAGCAGAACATGTCCGTGACATTTTTCCGTGGGAGCGGTTTCCGCTTCTTTCGCGACGGCGACGTGGGCGTCATCTTTTAACAGCGGCAGGAAGATGCGGAAGGTCGACCCGCGACCGGGTTCACTGCAGACGGTTATGGCGCCTTTATGGCTGAGGACCGTGCCGTAAACCGCCGGCAGACCCATTCCGGTTCCTTTTCCCTGCTCCTTGGTGGTAAAGAACGGTTCGAAGATGCGGGTGATGATTTTCCGGTCCATTCCGAAGCCGGTATCGGCAATGCTCAAACGGAGATAATCGCCGGGAACGATATCGTTATGGAGTGTTTTGCAGAACGGCGCATCAAGTCTGACCGTCTCGGTGGTGAAACGCAGCTCCCCGCCCGACGGCATGGCGTCGCGTGCGTTAAGCGCCAGATTGAGCAGCGCGTTTTCGAGCTGTACCGGATCACCGAGTACCATCGACGGATTCGCGGCAAGTTCGCGCTGAATGATAACGCGCTTGTCGAAGGTATGGATTATGAGCGAAATAACCTCACCCACCACGTGATGAATATTCACCGGTAGTGCAAGAATATTCGCTTTCCGTGCGAACGCAAGGAGTTGTCCCGTAAGTTCGGCGGAGCGACGTGAAGCGTTAAGGATGCCTTCGGCGCATTCCCGTATCTCGTCACTGTCTTTTGCGTTTTCCCGGATGAGGTCCGCAAATGCCATGATCCCGGTAAGCTGGTTGTTGAAATCATGAGCGATGCCGCCCGCAAGCAATCCTATCGCTTCCATTTTTTCAGCCTGATGGAGCCGGCTCCGGCTCTCTTCAAGGGCTTTGGTCTTCTCCTCGACACGCTGCTCCAGCGTCATGTTGGCCGTGCGGATTACCGCGAGAGAGCGGACCCGTAATGATTCGTAATAATACGCCAGAATCGAAATGACGACCATTACCTCTGAGTAACGGATGGCATATGCGTAACCATAAAGGACATGCTTAATGCGGATATCAAAAAAAAATACGCCTATGACACCGATATTGAAAATAATAAGAACAATGCCCCCACGCTTGCTTCCGAGAAGAAACACCGCAAGAAGCGGAAAGGGAAAACACCAGAGTATGATGGGAGGTTCGGGGAACTGTGTGGCCAGCAAAACAAGAAAAACCGTACCGATAAGAAATACAAATACGATATCAAACATGGTTCTGAAACGGGGGACGAAAAAATTCAACCATAGCGCCAGGCCGAATACGATAATTGCGACAAACGATACAAAGAAAGGGAATGTTTCGTGCCGGACAATATGATAGATAAAGAAATACAGCGTCGACAGGATTCCTATTGCCAAGGCTATATTCAGCGTCACCGCGCGCAACCGCGCGTCGGTTTCATCGAGAGGCGAACGCCCGGATGTCGAGAGATTATCCTTCGGTTTCATCTGGTCCCCCTCTGCACAATCAGAGCATCGCTGTTCGTCGGATACCGCGACCTCCCGTGGATGGGCGTGCCCGCCGATCGTTTCATTACAACCGGGAGCCGAATGCTCAATGCAAATATACTTGCATGAGCGAAGTTCAGGCTAATAAAGAGAGGGTGACGACGAGGAAAGGGATGGAGGCATTTCCACGACCGATCCTTTTTTCCCGGGTTTTATCCGCAAGCGGATGGCAATATTTATATTGAATAACGACACGGTAGCGCGCTTTAGCATAAAATAGCAGGTTTTAATGGAATTTATCGGTAAAAGATATACAACTCTCGCCTACCGATTTCTGTTGGCCGCGGTGGCGCTCTTTGCGGGGTGCGGAGGAAAAACGCCGAAAATATATCATGTCGGCGTTCTTTCCGGTTTGGATTTCTTTTACACCATCACCGACGGTTTCAAAGAGCGAATGAACGAACTGGGGTACAAAGAAGGAACGAACATTACCTATGACATACAAAAAACCGATTTCAACATGGCTGAATATAAGAAAATCCTCAACAAATTCGTTGCGGACGGAGTGGACCTCATCCTGGTTTTCCCCACTGAAGCATCAATGGAAGCGAAGGTGATCACGAAGGGGACCGGCATACCAATGGTTTTTGCCAATGCATTTACCGAGAACACGGAGCTTGTCGCAACGATCCGCGCGCCCGGCGGAAACGTGACGGGCGTCCGTTGGGACGGCCCGGATCTGGCGCTCCAGCGTTTTGAAATCATGCTGGAAATAGTACCTCACGCCGGATGCATGTGGGTGCCGTATCAGCGGGGTTACCCTATTGTGAAAAACCAACTGGAGGCGCTGCGTCAGGCATTCACGGCGGCGGACATGGAGATGACGGAAATTCCCGCCGACAACGCGGCCGACCTTGAAACGGCTCTGCAAAAGCAGCTCGGTATAACCCGTATTCCCGACGCCATTCTGGTAATTGCCGAGCCCCTGATTGCCAGTCCGGAACCGGCGACGGTTCTGGCCGCCTTCGCGGCCGCGCACCGTATTCCGGTCGGCGGTAACATCATACCCTCCGAAGGAAATGAATCCATTTTCGGAATCATACCCGGGAACATCGCGCAAGGCAGGCAGGCTGCATTTATCGCCGATAAAATATTCAGGGGCACGTCGGCGGGAATCATTCCGGTGGTTACGGCGGAAAATTTTCTGACGATAAATTACAAAGCGGCCGTTCGGCTCGGGCTGCAGGTAAATGAAGGGCTCCTGGGCAGGGCGCATACCATACTTCGATAGACAAGGCCGATTCGGGTTGATGCGCATTCAAAGCGGGAAAAAAACAAGGGGATATCGAAGCCTGCCGGTCACATTGACGCTCGCCTTTCTCGTAGTGAGTCTCTCCATTCTGATTGTTTCAAGCGGCCTGGAAATATTCTTCAATTTCAAGCGCCAGCAGCTCAATATCGGTATGCAGCAGCACCTTGCCGCCCTTAATGCCGCCGGAAGCGTCGGAAGTTATATACAGGAACGGATCGGACTGTTAAACGCAACGGTCCGGCTCGGCAAACTTCTGAATGTTCCTTTGAATGATCGCAAAGTGATAATTGACAAACTCCTAGGCATTGAACCGTCCTTTCGCCGGATTGTTCTCCTTGACGCGGAAGGAGAGGATCTGTCGTGCGTATCCCGCCGATCGCAATTCGGCCTCCAATCGACCGCCAACGCAACGAAGAAAGAAATTCTTCACGCCGTGAAAGAGGGAACGACCTTCATCAGTCCGGTCTATATCGACAGCGCAAGCAGTGAACCGCTGGTAATGGTTGCCGTGGCGGTCACCGACGCCTTCGGCGATTACAAAGGCGCGTTGCTTGCCGAAGTAAATCTGAAGTTCATGTGGGACGTTGTCGACCGCATGGAAATCGGGAGGACGGGACTGGCTTACGTCGTCGACCGTAGGGGCAATCTGATAGCGGCAAGGGATATCAGCCGTGTTTTAAGAGGAGAAAACCTGCTCCGGTTGAAGGATGTCGCGGAGTTTTCCCGGCGAACGGAGGGATCGCCCGGCAGACGGATCGGTATTTCACGGGGATTTGCGGAAACCTATGTCGTTTCCGATTATGTCGCTCTCGGAATGCCCGACTGGGCGGTAGTTGTGGAACTGCCCGTTAAAGAGGCGTTCGAACCGGTCATTTCAACAATTCTGATCACCATGGGGATCGTTATCGGATGCTTTCTTATTGCAGCGTTCGTCGGCATCTATCTTTCACGAAGGATTTCACAGCCGATCATCATGCTCAGAAATGCCACGGCGAAAATCGGCGAAGGCAGATTCGACACGCGTATCTCTGTCAAATCCACTGACGAAATAGGTGAACTGGCCCAATCGATCAACCGGATGTCGAACGACCTGCAACGGACCACGACCTCCCTCGACAATCTGAACCGGGAGATCGAGGAACGTAAGAAGACCGAGCGTGCGCTTGCCGAGTCGGAAAAAAACTTCAGGAGGATGTTTGAAATAACCTCCGAAGGAGTGGCTCTCATAAACCCGGAAACGGGCCGCTTCATTGCCGCGAACCCGGCCATGTGCAGCCTGTTCGGCTATTCGGAGGAGCAATTCCGCCGGCTTACCCTGGAAGACATTACCCCCGAGGAGGCGAAGAAGACCGTGCGGCAGTCGATGCAGACCCTTGCCGACAGGCGCGACGTACCGGACCACGAGGAAACGGCCGTGTGCAAAGACGGCTCACGGGTCAATGTTATCGCGGGCATGCATCACATGTCGTGGAACGGGGAACCGGTCTGCCATATCACCTTGACCAATATCACCTTTTTGAAGGACATCCAGGAGCAGTTGCGGAAAAAGAATCGTGAAATACTTGAATTCACCAACATGGTTACCCACGATCTCCGCAAACCGCTTACCGCGATGAAAATAATCCTCGAACTTGCCGGCAAAGGATCGTTCGGTGCGCTTGACAGCGACGGCGCCGAGGCGATCAGCACCGGACTGGAGGCGTCGAGGTACATGCAGGAAATGCTCGAAGACCTCATGTCCTGCGCGCGCCTCGAATCGGGAACGCAGGAACTGATCATGGAGGAAGTACGTTTCAGGGAATTAATCGCCGCCGTCATTGCGCGCCTGAAATACCTTATCGGAGAGAAAGAGATCATTTTCGACCTGCCGAAGGAGGATCCGTTGATACGGGCGGATAAAAAGCAACTGACGGGCGCGCTTATGAATCTGGTGGGTAACGCGATAAATTATATAGGCACCGGTCCGGACAGGCGCATCCGCATCGGCTGGAAACAGGGAGAAGGTCCGCCGGTTTTATTTATTGAAGACAATGGAATAGGAATTCCTGAAGCATCGCAGAAACATCTCTTCGAAAAATTCACACGGGGAGGCAATGTACACGACACGGTCGGATCAGGCCTCGGACTCTTTATCGTGAAATGCATCGTGGAGGCCCACAACGGAAAAATATGGTTTGAAAGCGAAGAAGGAAAAGGAACGACGTTTTATTTTACACTGAGCGGCGACTGAAGCCGTCCTTGAACCGTAGTGGACCCTACCCCTTCGGCGCCCTCCCGTAACGTTTCGCCATGTCTGAAAGTTCAGCTACCGGCAATTGCCGCATTTGTCCGGGAGCAAGCCGCCATTTCCAGTTTCCCTCCTCGACCGCGGGGCGGTTCATGCGGGATTCGGCGCCGAGCATCAGCAAATCCTGCGCCGGGATGATCGCGCAAGCGGCGACGCTTTCCTGTGCAAGGCGGATCATTTCTTTTACAACCGATTCCGCGGTCCGGCCTTCGATTCCGGCGTAGCGGAAGAACCGTTCCCTTTCGTCATCGCCGGCCTCCTTCTCGTACCATCCGCGGATCGTGTTGTTGTCGTGGGTGCCTGTGTAGACGAAACAGTTTTTGTTATAAGTGTGCGGCAGATAGGGATGATCCGGATCGTCGTTGCCGAACGCGAAAAGCAGCACTTTCATTCCGGGGAATCCGTAATGGTCCATCGCCTCCCGCACATCGTCGGTGATGGTGCCGAGATCCTCTGCGATCACCGGCAGGCCCGGAAGACGGGCTTTCAGGGAATCGAACAACTCATACGCGGGCACCGGTTGCCACAAACCGCTGATCGCCGTCTTCGCTCCCGCGGGCACCTCCCAGTACCGGACGAGACCGCGGAAATGGTCGATCCGTACGATGTCGAACCGGTCGAGCATCGTTTTCATCCGGTCGATCCACCAGGAAAAGCCGTCTGCCCGGAGGTTGTCCCAGTTGTACACAGGATTGTTCCAGAGCTGGCCGGTTTCGCTGAAATAATCGGGGGGAACTCCCGAGACGCCCAATGGATCGAGGTTGCCGTCGAGCTTGAACATGGCGGGGTTCGCCCAGACATCGACGCTGTCGTAACAGACATAGATCGGCAGGTCGCCGATAATACGGATGGAACGTTCATTGCAGTACCGCTTGAGAGCCGTCCACTGCCCGGAAAAAACATACTGATACCACTTCTGCCGCTCGATTTCCTTCCGGCATTTCCTTTCCATTTTTTTAAGTTCCGCCGGCCGGCGAAACCTGATCGGTTCCGGCCATTGGTTCCACGAACCGCCCTTGAAACGTTTTCTGAGCGCCATGAAGAGCGCGAAGTCGTCAAGCCATTTTTTCTCCGTTTCACAGAATTCAGAGAACCGCTCTTTCGCGCCGCTGCCGCCGAATCGTCTGTAGGCGGTTTCGAGAAAATGACGCTTGTATTTGGTGACCGCGGGGAAATCGACCTCTTTTTCCGGAAACCCGCGTGACGGGATATTGCCCCGTTTGAGCAGCCCCGACTCCGCGAGCTTATCGGGACTGATCAGAAGTTCATTGCCCGCGGCCGACGAAGAGCTGAAATAGGGGGAATTGAAACTCCGGATCTGCGTCGGATTAAGCGGCAGCATCTGCCAGTAGGTTTGCGACGCTTCATGCAGCAGATCGGCAAATGCGTACGCCTCAGAACCAAGATCGCCGATGCCGTAAGGAGAAGGAAGAGATGAAATGTGGAGCAAAATGCCGCTGCCTCGGGGAAACATGAAAGAATCCTTAATGTTGCGGGTGAGATAAAATTGAAAATCTACATTATACCATTACGCTGCGGAAGGGGAAGGAGGAATGGAAAGGGTGGAGATACCGGTTGCCGTATCGATCCCGGTGAGTGTCGTGCGTTAATGAAACGTTCGTTGCAGGTAAATCCGGACGGCGCCGCCTCTTCCGCGGAAAGTCGATCGCACGCCGACATTGCCGCCTGTTTTCCACTGGAAAACGGTTTTTACGTTTTCTGCCGATAAACCGTTCAAAACGGAAGTATAATTATTATAGAGCAGCCCGGTTGTCCGGGTTATTTCATTGAAAATCGATTGATGAGGCCGTTCGATGATTCAGTACTTTTGCAGAAAAGGATATACCATGAAAGCAGCGCCGTTGATCACTGTAATCACCATCCTCTTTTCCGCACACCACATACCCCGCGCCGCGGCTCAAGCCGACGCCTGTTTCCGGCAACTGCCCGGCGTGATACACCTTCTCGGCGGAACCGATATCGATATGGTGTTTCACGACACGGTCTCCTGCAGGCAGGCGCCACGGTTGTTCGTTTACGAAAATGTCGAAAGGATGTCGGGCTCCCTTTCCGGCGTTGCTGCTTTCGTGACCCACGAAAACGAACTGCTGATTTCATATCCTTCGAGAATTTACTGTCCGCTGTGCGTCGGCTGCAAATGCGTCAAGGAGTTCAGCGCCCCTCTTTCCCTGACGTTTCCCGAAGTTGATGTTTCGCGGATCAGCGGATTTGCCGTAATGAAGGTTAAAAAGATTAATATTGCGAGTTCAATCGACACGCTGGCGATTACTGTTGCGGTAAATTCCGGGTTGACGGAACTGCTGATCGCCGAAATAATTCTGTGCAACCCCTTTCCGACCGCAGCCGCTTATACCATCGATACGACAATACGTTATACCTTGAAAACAACGGCGGCCGGACAGGTGATTCGCGGCCTGTCGCCCTTTGACGGCAGCGGCGCCGTTGCCGTATTCGGCAGCAAAGGACTGCTCCGCGTTGTCGGCATCGGCGACACCGTATCGGAAATCAATCACGACGCGGATCCCTCGGAAGAACTGGTGTGTGCGGGCGGGGGGTACGCCGGTTCGTCGGACGGAACCGTGTATCGGATCGGCGAAAAAGAGCCCGTTGCGGAGATCGGCGCTCCGTTGCGCACCGTTTCCGCCGCCGGAGCCGGGGGCGACGGCGGGTTACTGGCGGAATATGCAGGGACGGTATGGAACCGGTTCGACGCGGGAGATATGTCGGTGCGTCATTTTCAATTTCTTCGTACTGAACAGGGAAAAGAGGCGCTTATCGTCGACGAAGCGTACGGCCTGCACCGGGTCCTTCTCTGCGACTCGGCGACACGGCTCGCGGTTGATTCGCCGGCGGCGCTTGTTCCCGCACTCAACGGCCCGGTATTCCGCCACAACGGCGGCGATTTGCTTAAAGCACGGTTCAGCCTCAGCGATCCGGAAGGCAATATAGAACCGCCGCGTATCATGCAGCATACGGCGGACACGGTCCGACCGGTCGTTATACTGGACGGCGTTGGGGAAAGTTGCGTCTGCGGACGGCAGAACGTGCTGAACGGGATGTCGTTTCCCGTGGACGTCACTTCCGACAGCGTGTTTTTCAATGGAAACTGCCGGGGAACGGTATGCCCTGTTCAGGGCGGAGAACTGGAGTGCTTGTGGGTTGCGGGAAACTGTTCGACCGCCGTATCATGGTCTCCGGGCGATACGGTCGTCATTTCCGTTGGAAACGACTATGTTAAAATTCTCAATTATGCATACACCCCGGCGGTCCGACATGATCAACATGGTTTCAAACCGGCGCCGGAACTCCGGGACGCGGCCGACGGAATCGTTGCCGCTTTACGGCACGGCACAGCGTCCGCAAAGCCGACCGACGGACTCACGATCCAGATTTATTCCTGTCAGGGAAAACTGATGAATCGTGAGACGTTACTTCGTCCGTTACCTCCGGGACTGTACCTTGTCCGGATCGGATCGAAAAGCGGGGTGCTGTCGCGGAGAGTTTGTGTAGTCCGGCCGGGGCAATGATGCGGCAGGACGGCGAAGGCAGGCGGAACAGAGGCCTTCAGCTCATCGATCGATAACTGAGGAAGCATACTTTCACTTATTTAATCGGTGGTGTCTCAAACCTCGTCCATTATATTCATTTGAATATAGGGCGGTCTCATTTGCCGTTTCGTCATTTCATTTGCCGTTTCGTCATTTCATTTGCCGTTTCGTCATTTCATTCCCCGTTTCGTCATTTCATTCCCCGTTTCGTCATTTCATTCCCCGTTTCGTCATTTCATTCCCCGTTTCGTCGTTTCATTTGCCGTTGCGCGATTTCATTATGCATTGCGCATCGTCAGCGGCCGTTTCGCCGTTTCATTATGCATTGCGCATCGTCAGCGGCCATTGCGAGATTTTATTCCTCGTTGCGTCATTTTATTATGCATTTCGCATCATCAGCGGCCGTTGCGAGATTTCATTCCCCATTGCACGATTTTTCTATTTCCCTCATCGCTTTTCCGAATCTTGCGGCGAAACCGCGAATATCCCTGTATTCCGCTGATCTCCGCAATTATTTTAATAACCATGCCATAATCCGTTCCACCACCTGAACATCCCGAGGAGTTGGTTTCATGAATGAACATGTCTACACCGATCTGCTTGCGGAATCCGTTAAAAAGCACGAATCGCTTCCCTGCCTCCATATTAAACGCGAAGGAACCTACACAAGCTGGACTTACGGTGAATTTCACCGCGACCTGAACCGTCTCTCCTCGGTCTTGAAAAAACACGGGCTGCAGAAGGGCGTTAATGCAATGGTCATCGGTGAAAATACTCCGGAATGGATCATTGCCTATCATGCCGTCATATTGACCGGTGCATGTACGGTGCCGGTTGATCCCAATATTCCCGCGGCGGAAATAGAGTACATCCTCTCGACGACTCAATCGAAGATCGTCTTCTGTTCGATGGTGTATCTCGGGCTTTTCAGGGAGCTCAAAACGAAGTACCGTTTCCTTGAGCGGATTGTTCTTCTTGATACCGTTTCGAAGGAAAAGGAACCGCGATTCGATCAGTATATCGCCGGCGGCGATGAGTCGATCGACGCCTTTTCATTCCCGTTCGAACCCGACGATCCGATGGTCGTCATATTTACATCAGGAACCACCGGAAAAGCGAAGGGAGTGGTTCTCTGCCAGAAAAATTTTACCGCGGTCTGCCGCCATGCCGTACCGCGGATGCACATCACCAATGACGACACGGTGTGCGCCGTACTTCCTCTGCACCATGTATTCGGTTGTGCCGCCGGTCTCGTCGGGCCGCTTTACTCCGGCATGGACATCGTTTTTGTGCCCTACCTGAAAGGCCCGCTCATTCTTGAGGCGCTGATCGATAAGGGCGTCACCTACCTTCCGGCGGTGCCGAAGCTCCTGCAGCTCTTTTACGACAGCATCATCCATAACGTCGGGAAAAAAGGCCCCGCGGTCAAGGCGTTGTTTTCCGGCATGCAGTCGGTTTCAGCCGCCGTGGGCGACCGGCTCGGCGAAACATTCAAGCGGAAGCTTTTTTCGAGCGTGCATAAGGGGTTCGGCGGACATTTGCGTCTGATAATATCGGGGGGCGCGGCGCTGAGCAAAACCTACTGGAACGGTTTCCGCCGTCTCGGATTCACCATTGTCGAGGGGTACGGCCTTACCGAGACATTCGGTCCGATAACCGTCTGTCCCGGCGAGCATCCGCGTCTCGGATCGGTCGGTCCGGTCCTTCCGGAAAACGAACTGCGGATCATCGACCCCGACAGCTCCGGTATCGGTGAAGTATTGCTCCGGGGAACCTGTGTCTTCAAAGGGTACCACAACAACGAGGAACTCACCCGCGAGGTTATCGATGCGGATGGGTGGTTTCACACGGGGGATCTCGGCAAGGTCGATTCGAACGGTTACCTGTACCTTTCCGGCAGGAAAAAAGACGTCATAGTTCTTGACTCAGGAAAAAACGTGTACCCCGACGAACTCGAGGATTATTACGGCGGTTCCCCGATTATCGAAGAGATCGGCATTTTCGGCATCGAACATGGCCGCAATGAAATCGTCGCGGCCGCGATCGTACCCGAAGCTTCGATACGGAAGACCAGATCCCCGCGACAGGCGACGGACCTGCTTCACGACGAGCTCCTGCACCTGGGAAAAAACATGCCGGTCTACCGTCGCATCACCGACTTCGTCGTCTCCTATACGCCGCTTCCCCGCACGACGACGCGCAAGCTGAAAAAGAACGATCTGCGCCGGATGTATCATGCCGTCAAACACAAAGAGGACCTCCGCTCCCATGTCCGGGAAGAGCTGTCGGTGATCGAGATGGCGATCATGGAGACCGATGAGTACAACCGCATCGTAGAGGATATCCTGCGGCTGGCTCCCAAGAACAAGCCGGAGAGAATAACCTCGCGATCGCATCTGGAGATCGATCTCGGGCTCGATTCGCTCGACCGGCTTGAACTCTTAAGCCTGCTGGAAAAAGGGTTTTCGATTACCATTCCCGAACAGGTATTCGACAAAATGGAAACGATGATCGATCTGGTGTCGCTTGTCAGGGATTCCGTCGGTGCGCGGCGGGACGCTTCAATCGAACGGACGCTCGGCATCAAGGAACGTATTTTTACCGATGCTTCGGTAGAGGTATCAACGCAACTGCCGAAAAGGCGGCCTCTCGCCGATTTCGCATCAGGCATTGCCGGCGCCATGGCCGCGGCTGTGCGGCCCCTGTCAGCCACCGGAAAGGAGCGGGTCGTTTCGGCACCTTCTCCTTTCATTTTTGCGGCGAACCACGTCCACCGCGGCGACCTGTTCGACCTCCTCATCGCTCTACCGTCGGCAATCCGGCGCCGCACCGTATTTCTCGGCGACCGGGAAGCGGCGGCTTATCCGGCGTTTCCTTACATGATGTTCCGCAATGCGATGATTCCTCTGCTGAATCCCGGCGACCCGATTGAAATTTTGAAAGTTTCAACGGCCGTATTGCGTAATGGCAACAACATCGTCCTGTTCCCCGAAGGAGAAATCTCCGATGACGCCGTGGTAAAGCCTTTCAAGCCGGCTATCGGGCTTCTGGCGCTTGAATCGAATGTTTCAATCGTGCCGGTAAGGATAATGAGAACGACGCGGCAAAAAACCGTTATCCGGTTCGGCGAACCAATAACCGTTCAATCGATGATCGCCGACAGGGTGATCGAAGCGCAACCGAGCGCTGAAGCAGTCGCCGAGGCGGTGAGGAAAACGGTTGAGGGGTTGTGAGAGGTGAGCGGGTAATTAGGCAATAGGTGGTAATGAGTAAGGGGGTTTTCTTCCTTCCGACTACTGACTCCCGACTCCTGTCTCCTGTCCGCCCCCCTCACCCTCCGCTGCTTCCGGCTTCCTTACCTGGGCCTTATGGAGGGCCCGTTGAATTTCGATATCGAGCAGATTGTTATCGTACGGTTTTGTGAACCAGCGCGATATCTGCATCAAGGAGATGCTCTTCTCCTCGGGGGGATATCCCGACACGACGATCACGATCAGATCGCGTTTGATTGCCCTCAGCCGTTTAATGACATGGTGCGGATCCTCATTACCCAGTTTCCAGTCCATGACAAGAACCGTACAGGTATCGATATTCCTCTTCAGCTGTCGCAACGCTTCATCACCGCTGGTCGCTTCCAGCACGGAATATTTGAACTCCTTGAGAAAAACCTTGAGCACGTCGCGTATTTTCCAGTCATCATCGAGAAGCAGTACCGATGCGGAAATCCGGTTGAGCATGAAGGCTTTGGTATCGCTGTCAAGGGCTTTTTCGTCGCTGAGCGGCAATTCGATCAGAAAAACGGTTCCCTCGTATCCGGACTTTTCAATCGTGACGCTTCCATTGTGCAGCATGAGGATACGTCGGACAAGGGCGAGTCCGAGCCCGGTGCCTTTCCCCGGTTTTTTCGTTGTAAAAAAGGGATCGAAAATCTTCTCGGTCAATTCCGGCGGGATACCCGTTCCCGTGTCGCTCACGCGGATACAGACGACGCTGTCGCTTGAGGAACGGACCACTTTCTCACAGGAGACGGTAATGTTTCCTCCTTCTGGCATCGCGTCGCGCGCATTGCCGACAAGATTCTGGAAGATCCTTTTCAAGTGATCGGGATCGCCCTCGATCCAGAGAGGCTCTTCCGGCGTTTCGAGGGCCAGGAGAAAATTGTGGCCCAGCTGCTTGCTGAAATGGGGAATAATCTGTTCGAGCAGTGAATTAAGATTTATATGGCGTGAATCGAGCGGTTTTTTCCGGCCGAGCGCGAAGAGTTCGGAAATGAGAAACTTCGCATCGGCCATTGTCTCGTTGATCAGCTCCATGCGTTTAAGCGTTTCCTCTTCCCTGCTTTCCCGCTGTATCATTGCGGTGATGTCGTTGACCGTCTGCAGAATGTTGTTGAAATCATGGGCCATGCCGCTTGCCAGCATTCCGAGCGATTCCATTTTCTGGTACTGGAACAGCCGCTGCACCATCTCTTCACGCTGCGATATCGCCTTTTCCCTGTCGGTGACATCCGACATGATCCCGTCGAATGCGCCCTGCCCGTTGTCTTCAACGACCGGTTGTATGATGCAGTCGACGAATTTTTCGTTGCCGTTGAAATCGGTAATGCCGAACGTGCCCCGCACGCCGTTGGAATCGAGCTTCATGCTGTCGGGTTGTGAAAGGAAACCGCGCAGGTTCCTGCCCGGAAGGGTTTTCGCGGGAACGCCGAGAATTGCCGACGACGCCATGTTCGCCCAGACGAAATTACCGTGACCATCAAGCGTAAAGAGCATTTCGGGCAGCCGGTGTACAAGGCTGTGATAACGGGTCTCCGAGGAGATCACTTTCTGTATTGTACGTGAATTATTGCGCGAAACGATTCCCCCCAGCAGGGCGGCGGTCAAAATAAGCAGCACCCTCACCGTGTAATCATGGAAGGGCTGCGGAGACGCCGTTCCGTGGGCATATATAAAGTAAAGAATGGAATAGGCGATGACCGACAGGATGCCGCAGAAAATGGAGAGGCTTGTCTTATGGTGAAAAGCGGTGAATATGATAACGATGAAATAGAGGCTCGCCGCCGCACTGTTGAGGATGCCGATCCCGGCTCCGTTGAAACGATAAGACCAGAGAATGACGGTAATTACAAGAACATCGAGAAAAAGCAGGACATAGAGAAAATAGCCGTGAGAAATACGCCTTCCCGGTTTGAGCAGAAAATGGATGCTGTAGGAAAAGACGACCGCCAGCGCAATCGCCTGTACCGCAAACGCTTTCATGCTGGTGGATCCCAGCAGCAGGCTGAAAATGGCGATAACGCAAAAGAGGGCGGCGGCGGTAAACCGTACGATAGAAATCAGACGTTCGGATTGTATCTCGGCCTGAAGAAGCGTCTGATCTTTTCCCAGAAATGTCTTTTGCGTCTGGAAGGTCATGGGAACCGCTCACGTGTTGACGGCGCTGTCATTTTTCCTTCTTTTTGAGGCTGTAGGTAATCTTATAGACTTCATGAGATTTTACCACAATGTTCCATTCAAGGGAAGAGCCCCGGACGAGAAGGTGTTTTTTTGTCGCATCAATGACTTTCCTGTCGCCGGTGGCAACGCAGAGCCTCAATGGGGCCGGTTTATCTTTATCGTTGCGAATCTCCAGCACATAGGATTCCCCTCCCGATCCCGGTTTTTGCGATACTGTTATTTCATCCTCCCTTCCTATAGTCGCGAAAAAAGACTGCCCGGTTTTCGTGTCATCGAACCTATTCTCACCGATGAAACGATTATCATCGTTAGCATCCCGTTTGAAAATACGGACGATCCCCTCGGGGAGCGGGAGCCCCAGACCGTTCGATGCGCCGTTTTCAACTTCAACGGCGGCATACACCGCCGCGGGAACCGCTCCCGCTTCATCGTCGGCATTTACTTCGGCGACATAGTGCCGCGTTAACCTGACCGGTGTTCGCGGGATCCATTCGACCTGCTTCGAGTGTTTCGAGAAAACAGTGACCCGCTGGTTCATCGCATAAAAATTATAATCTCCATACCGCTGCACGGCCCGGTGCGCGTCGTGCCCCGTTACCGCCGACGAATGTTCCTCCCTTATCCTCCGTACATCGCCGGCGACAAAGGTCATCCGGGCGTTTTTGCAGTCGAGTCCCGACTCGTTGTTGAAAGTGATCCAGCCGCTGAATATTCCCGCCTCATCTTTCTTGTCAATCTGAAGAAGATACCCGGCTTTCCAGGAGATCCCTTCGGTCAAATAGGTCGCGACGATTTCCGTTTCCTGGCGCTTCGGTATGAAGACGTTCCACAGCAGGGTCGGTTTCGTATAGAGATTATCGGGCATATACGGAAACAGAATTCTGCCTATATCACCGAAGGTTATTTTCGTACCGATACGGAAAACCGGTTCTTTCCCGTCGATACTGATGAGTTCGGCGGTCTGGAGCGCCGTGTCGGGCCACTGGTCTTTACGGGGAACAATCTCAATCTCTTTGCCGACGTATTTCTCCATCAATTTGACGGGGCTGACAAGGTCGAATTCATAACTCTGTCCGATAAGCTCGATTCCCGACCCTGATTTCCAATCAAGATTGACCGATTCCGCATTGATTCCGGTGGCGACGCCTTCAAAACGGATACGGTTCGCCCCTTCGGGAAGGTTTATTTTACGGATGTCTTTTACGACGCCGAAATCCCTGTAAACGGTGAGTTGCAGATCTTTACGCGCATCAACGGTAACGGCTATGTCGGCAAGAAGTGAATGTGTCAGTAAAAAAACAGTTACACAAAAAGAACGCATGACTTCTCCAATGGCGTGTGCCGGGATGAAAGAGTAGGTGAAAATACCTCCCCGACACCATTTACCGCCAGTTAAAACCGCTCATTCCAGTAAAATCCGTTGCTCTTCCACAGGAGCGATCCGCTGCCGGAAGTGGTAACACAATTGATTGAAAGGTGAAAAAGCATGGCGAGCACCTCTTCCGAAGGATGACCGTATGAATTTCCCTCTCCATACGAGATCGCCGCTTGATACGGCCGTATATACCCGTAAAAAAGCGGATACACCGCGCTCGCACTTCCGTGATGCGGTATAACCACGATGTCCGACCTGAGTTGTGTAGTGTAGCGCCGTGTGATAAAACGTTGCGCAACCGAATCGATGTCTCCGGTAATCATGACGCTGTTGTTTCCATGGGTTAACCGGCAGACAATGCTGTAAAAATTGGTCTTCGTATCGGGTACGGGAACCGTTTCGTCGATTATCGGCGGCGGCCAGAGGCATTGGATGGAGCACTCATCGGTAAATTCAACCGCATCATCCTGTACGATGGTCTCGAACCAAACGGGACGGAGCCGGTTCGAACACTGCCGCCGCAGGAAAACCGTGTCCTCCCAGCGGCTGACGACAAGTTTTCCGGACCAGGTTATTTCGTCGTTTAAAAAATGCAGGCCCCCGCTGTGGTCAAGGTCGCGATGCGAGATGACCACCGACGATATATGCGGTTTCCCTATCGAGGCATAGGCGGTTTTCCACTCCTGCTCCGCATCGACGGGTCCCATGTCGAACAACAGCGCCTCGTTTCCCTGCACGATAATCTGAGAGAGCCCCTGCCCGACATCGATCAGCATAAACGATACTTCATCGACGGAGGTATCCAGGATGGAAGTGGAGCATCCCGCCATGAGGATGATTGACAGGATATATAAACGGTCAATAAAAGAACGAAGCCCTTCCTTCGACACGAAGCCCGCTCCTCGAAGATGGTGGCACAATATTTCTTTGAAAAATAAACTCTGTATAGGTCCGGTCAAAAAGGATTGTCCTCTGACGGCAACCGATCAGGAGAGACGGCCCGCCGTTCTCCTTTGCCATGAAGGTAATCGAAGGCTCGATCCGATTGGATGAAAAAAACACTATCGCGGGTGCGACGGTCCCGTTGTAGTTCCATTTTCCGGAATCGGTAAAAGAACAGCGATGCCTGGTTGTTATTATGAGAAGCGGCGGAATGACACCCCACTCCATCCGACCCTGAATAATGCTCCGGCGCGCATCGCCGTTATCCACCCCGAATTCCTGCGACAAGAGCAATGTGCTTTTCAACCGCCGCCATCCGCCGTCACCCCGAAGGAAAAAAACTCCGTGATCGATATCGGTTCCGTTGAACCAGAGTTCCACCTGCGGCCGGACCTTAACCGCTCGGTCGGTACGCTGCCCGGCGGTTATTCTGACGAGTGAAACCGCTCCGCGCAGGGTATCGTCGAATTCCATTTCATTTGCAAAACGGTGCAGCAGACCGCTCCGGGGAGCGGAAAACCGTGACGGCAAACTGATCATCTGCAATTCGATGGTACGCTTGTCGTTGTTGACAACCGTCCTCCATGAAAAAGGGATACGCGATGGATGGTTCTTCTCCATCCCGCAATGGAACTCGGAATTGAATAATGATGTCCGAAGCTTCACTAAACCGTGAAAATATAACAATGCCGCATTGGTGCCGTCAGACGACAGCCGTGACGTACCCAGTGAAACCGACATTGTTTTTTTTACTGTCCCCGCGACATTGCATCCGATAATTCTCTCCGAAGTTCGCTCATGAAAAAAACAGGAGAGTTCCGGTGTGAATCTGTTTCCTTTTTTTGCCCCGGAGCATGTCAGGGCACAACCGTTCCACGTCGGGGTTCCTCCGTACAGCCAATTCGACTTCAGATCGGTCCGGGAAAATGTATCTGCGGGAAAATAACCGTATAACAACCCTTGTTCCGGAAATAAAAGCGCATTCCCCAGTTGCAGTGACATCCATGTTGCAGGTTTGAACAAAAGGGAGCGGCGTTCCCAGCGCGCATAATCCGAAGTGAAATCAATGGTGCCATTGAAACCCGCCTGGTGTATCGGCGTAACCAGAAAGCGTGCCGAATGCCTCGCCGAAGTATCATTCCCCGAACGGTTCATGTAAAAGGAGACAGCACCGGTACGTTGCGCGGGGTGATGATCGAACTGAAGGATCGGTTTGAATCTGGTCAGTATTGGGTAGTCCTGAAAAAACCGGGTTATCTCCCTGGTACCCCACGGCAGATAACGGTCCAATTCCAATTGCTCGACAGGGAGCAGCCCGGCCAGATCCGGAAAGGCCTCACCGAGCTGTAAAAGCTCCCCTGAAGGCACCTCTA
This sequence comes from Chitinispirillaceae bacterium, assembly GCA_016929415.1. Lineage (GTDB taxonomy): Bacteria > Fibrobacterota > Chitinivibrionia > Chitinivibrionales > Chitinispirillaceae > JAFGNB01. The sequence continues at coordinate 40,886 of JAFGIW010000089.1, forward strand.
GCGGACGGCGGTAGAAAGGCAGCAACACCTGCCAAATTGCAGAATCCAAAATCCCCTCCTCCAGAAGAAGCGCCGCTTCGGTTTCATCGAGGGGCAGTTCCCGTTCGGCGGGAGTGAAGGCTGAAAGGTTTATGCTGCAGAAAGCGAGCAGTACCGCCATGCGAAGGGCAGCTTCAATGCATCCCGGGAAGTGAACGGGAAGAAATGATCGGATTTTTACTGCAGGATCCATACCACATAAGGTTTTATTGTACAAAATGGATTAATTATATTTTTATCACTTCTCACCTTGGCTGTAATCGTTCGTTGACTGGAATCGATAAATGTTAAAAAATACCTTCCGGAAACCGGTGGAATGAAAAAAAGGGGTTTTCACTGCCGATGCTGCTGCAGAGTGATGCTTCTGTTCTTTTTATTCATCTCTTCCTCTGCGGCGGCACCCCGCTTTGCCCTCATTCTCAGCGGCGGAGGCGCGCGGGGTTTAGCCCAGATAGGCGTGCTTAAGGCCATGGAAGCCAATGATATCAAACCTGATCTTATCGTCGCCACCAGTATGGGCGCCATTATCGGTACGCTCTATGCGGCGGGATATTCCGCCGACAGCATAGAATCACTTGCCCGCATGGTCGATTGGAATAAAATATTCAGCAACAGTTCACATCGGAAAACACTCTTCGTCAGCCAGAAGAACGAGCCGTCAAGCGCGTTGTTCGAATTGCGGTTCAATTACAATTTCAAACCGATCCTCCCCACCTCAATTTCATACGGGCAATCGTTTTATGATGAGTTGGCGCCGCTGCTGGTTATTCCTCAGGCACATGCACTGTTTGATTTCGACTCCCTGCCGATCCCGCTTCGCATCATCGCCACCGATCTGTTGACAGGCAACAAAGTCATTTTTTCAGAGGGCAATTTATGCACCGCCATCAGGGCATCTTGTTCCGTGCCGCTGGCGTTTTCTCCGGTGGAGACGGGTACGACGCTCCTTATCGACGGAGGCGTATCGGAAAATATTCCGGCGGCAACCGCCCGGCAGATGGGCGCCAAGATCGTTGTCGCCGTCGACGTAACCTCGCCCTATGCCGGAAAAGAAGAGCTTGACAACCCGGTAAAGCTCATCGACCAGATCATGGCGATCGGTGCAGCGCAACAGAAAGCGCGGGGAAGAAGTCAGGCTGACATGATCATCACCCCTCACCTTTTCACGATTAAAAATACCGATTTTGAAAAAATTGACTCCCTTATCGCGTTGGGTTTCAAGAGTGCGCACCCGCTGTGTGATTCGATCATTTCACTTCTCCGCGCAGATGTCGCGCCCTTGGCCATTGCCACCGATACCGACGGACCGCACCCTGGAACCTTACAACCACACAAACCGGCATCAACCGAAAAACCATCCCTGTCGTCGCCAGCCGAAACGCCGCCGCTCTTACGCCGGAATACGTCCGCCCCGATAATCCGGGGGACCATTACTCAGGGAAACCGGCGAACATCCGACCGTGTTCTGATCAATGGATCAGGGCTCAAGACCGGCGATACGATTACCTCTTCCGCCATACGGAAATCCATCTCATCGCTCTACGCGACCACCCTTTTTGAAAACGTGAATCTGGACATCGATTCCGCAGGAACGTGCAGGATCATGGTTGAAGAGAAAAAATACTGGCGTGTCCGGATGGGACTGCGGTTTGATGAATTTCACCTCGGAGAAGGGTATCTTGAACCCGCATTCGAAAACTGTTTCGGCCTTGGAATAATCGCCCTTCTGCATCTGCACTATGGACTGCGCCGCGAAAAATACACTGTTGAAGTTCACAGCAATCAATTTTTTTCCCGTAATTTTACGAACAATATCCAGATGCAGATTTACTCCTCGAAAGAAAAAATCCAGGAAGTAGTCACCACCATCGGCGACTCGACAACCATGATTTCAACGACATCGCTCATGGAACATACACTCCGGAAAACAGGATTCAGTCTCTATTTAGGCGCACAGTTAGGCCGGTTTACTCTTTTAAGCGGCGGAATGCGATTTGAGCGGTTCAAGGTCCAGCAGAAAGAGCCCGATATGCTGCGAGATCTTCTGGGAACGGGCTTTAAAAAATTTCTCCCCTATTTTTCGATCAGGTTAACCATGGATTCCATGGATAAATACCCGTATGCAACGAGCGGTATACGGCAATTTCTCTCCATTGGAGGTGCCAACAGGGCATTAGGAGGAGGCAGATATTCCTTTCTCAAATGCTCCGGGAGCGTAGGCAGATATTTTACATTATTCCGCTACCATACATTTTTTCCAAGTTTCAGCTTTTCCTGGGCAAATGATAAGCTTCCGCAGGTGGAACGCCCTTACCTGGGCGGAGCAATCACGCAGGAGCGTTATCAGGAAATGAGCGTTTATAACTATACCCCTTTTTACGGATTGCCGCCGCGTGCTGTAACCGGAGACCTTTTTGGTATCTGCCATTTCGAATACCGGTGTGAACTTAAAAGGAATTTGTTCGCTCATCTGCTCTTCGACTGGGGAACAGCATGGGATCATGGAATAGATGACTACCGGAACCTTATCAATGACGCACCCCTCGGTATCGGAGTAGGTTTGTCGTATATGACGCCGCTCGGACCTCTGCGGCTTTCTTACGGCCAGCTTTTGAAGAACAGCGAACATTACCTGTTGAAGCGCAGTGAATTCTTTTATTTTTCAGGTGGATATGATTTTTAAGTATATTGCAGTATCTTTCCTCAAACTGAAAGTATATTTTTTATTTATTTATCTTTCACGGCAGGAGGGGAGGAATACGTTCCGTTTAATTCAATAGTATTACGAAAATCCGGCATCACGAGGCAGCCGACAATTTTCCTTGAAATCAGGTAAGGGTGCATCGTATTCCGGCGGCATGCGTCCGCACCTGAAATCGCGGGGCGGTGTTTTATTATTTACGGGTTGTAAAAACTATTCACCATGGTATAATAGATACATCATGCGTATAACTATCGCACCAAAGCTGTTTTTTGGTTTTGTCGTCATTATTGTTCTTAATGTCTTCTTTATAGTTATCGTCTCGAATTTGGAAAATGTCAACAGTATCGCCGCAATCCTGAAACGTCAGAATGACATCAAAAACCGCATGCTCCGTCTTAAAACGCTTCACCGGGTCCAGGCACCCAGTGTCGCTAGTTTCGAACGTCTCGGCAGACAGGAATCGGTCGACAATTTCGATCATACCCAGAGGGAAATTATTTCCCTGTGCGATTCCATCAGTGTAAAACTCGACTCGATCAATGATCGTCCGGCGGGCGCAGTCGATGAAAACCGTTCTACGATCAACCCCACTACGGTACAGTCACTAAAATCATCGATGGATGCCCTCCGTCTTTACAACAGTCTGTATTCCACCATGTTCGACAGCATCGTCCAGGCACGCAACAACGCCGTCCCCAAAAAAAAGATCGTAGTCTGGCACGAAATTCTCGACTCATCGGGGACCAAGCTGACCCGTGTCATCGACAGTGCGGAAGCCATTCTTGATTACCAGACCAATGAGCGGATCAAGGAAGTCGAGCTGAGAGTATCCAATGTGAGATCGATGACGATCTATATCCTGATCTGCGTTACCGTGACGGCAATGATTTTCGGTCTCTGGTTCTCTACCTATATCACGAATTCCCTGCGCCGGCTGACCGTTTCGGCCAGCAATATAGGAAAAGGCAATTTCAATGTCGATCCGCACGGCTATCCCGGCGACGAAATCGGCGATCTGGCGTCGGCCTTCTTCCAGATGTCGGTTGACCTTAAAAACGCACAGGAAGCACTGGTGCGTTCGAAACGCCTGGCGGCCATCGGCGAAGTTGTCGCTTCCGTCAACCATGAAATAAACAACCCGCTGATGATCATTTCGGGAAACGCCCAGTTTTTACAGATGACCATGAATGAGTATCCGGAAGAGATGCGCGAGAGGGTCCGCACGATCATCGAGGAAACCGATCGTATTTCCCGCGTTACCCGAAAACTTCGTGAGATCAAAAATCCCGTCGTCGAGGATTACACTTCGAGCGGAGAACAGATGATCAACCTCGACAAATCATCAAGCTGATGATGATGATGAAGACCGTAATTCTAATTATCAAAGAACGACATTCATCCTTTATCGTGGCGGTCGCGGTCGTCGCGCTCCTCTTTAACGGCTGCGGCGGAAAGTATGTCACCTACGAACAGCAGTTGCTCGGGGAAGCCGACTCGCTTTTCCGTGCCGGCAATTACGAGTATGCGAAAGTCAAGTTCGACAAGGTACGCGCGCTGAAGCCGTCTTCGCCGGCGGCCCGCAGTGCCCAATATTACCTCGGATTCATCAATGTCTATTACGAAAACCCTTTTGCAAGCTGGGAAGCCGCGCTGCGCGAATTCAGGCTGTTTGTCAGCATGTATCCCGACGATGCGCGCGTCGACGAGGTCAATTCCTGGATAAAATTGCTGGTGGTCATGCAGTCATTTAAAAAAGAGTACATCGGGACTTCAGGCCGACTTGAAGATCTCGAACAGAAGAACTCCAAACGTGAATCCGTTCGAATTAAACCTTCAACCGTCAACATCGACGCTCTCACCGAATCGTTGCGCAGTTGTTATCATGCGCGGGACTCACTGAACCAGAAGAGCAAGGACCTTGAAAGATTTATCCTTTATCTTGAAAAAGAGTGTCAGGAATCCGTCAAATAATCTATTTTCTCTCCCGCCCATGCATCTACCAATCAGAAAAGAACTGCCGCGGTTATTGACTGTTGTCGTTAAAATCGGCAGCAGGATTCTTACCGCTCCCGGTCATGAAAAAAGGGTCTCCAATCTGATCAAAGACCTGACGGCGCTTCATGCATCGGGGTGCCGGGTCATACTCGTCTCGTCGGGGGCGATCGCCTACGGCATGGAAGCGCTCAAATTAAAAAAAAGGCCGTCATCCATCCCGTTGCAGCAGGCATGCGCCGCCATCGGACAGCACCGTTTGATGCAGCGGTACGAACACTTTTTTTCCACCGCCGGAATCCTTATCGGACAGGTATTGCTCACGTGGGACGATCTTCGCTGCAAGAAACGGTATCTTAACCTCCGCAATACGCTTTTCCGGTTGCTTGACCTGAAGGCTGTTCCAATCGTCAATGAGAACGATTCGGTCGGCGTGGAGGAGATCAGGTTCGGCAACAACGACATGCTCGGAGCGCAGATCGCCCTGCTCGCCCAGGCCGACCTTTTTGTCAACCTTACCGATGTCGGCGGCCTGTACGATCGCAATCCCCACACCGAAACGGCGGCCCGTCATATTCCGGTGGTCGCATCGATGTCGGCATCCCTGCGTAAAATGGCCGATGACCGGAAAAAGGAGTTCAGTGTCGGCGGCATGACCACCAAGCTTAAAGCAGCTGAAATCGTCACCCGTGCCGGAATATATGCTCTTATCGGCGACGGTTTCGATCATTCGTTCCGCGAGGCACTCTCCAAACCGCAGTCCGCCACGCTTTTTCTTCCGCAGCAGAGGAAAATGTCCTCACGCCATCGCTGGATCGCTTTCACCGGACAAAGCAGCGGCTCGCTCATTATCGATGACGGCGCCCGCACTGCGGTGGTAAAACTCGGAAAGAGCCTCCTCCCCGCCGGCGTCCGATCGGTGACGGGAACATTTAAAGCCGGCGACACGGTTGATATCGACTCACCAGACGGCAAAACAATCGCCCGTGGAATGGTAAACTACGGCGCCGATGAGATACGAGCCATCCGAAACTGTAAAAGTTCCGAAATCGCCGCACGGCTCGGCGGGAAACCGTTCGACGAGGTCATCCACCGGGACAATCTGGTGGTGCTCGTTTCCCCGCATGACTCACCCTCACTACCGAAGGATTGACGAACCGCATCCGTATGATTGTTGCACCTTGTTGTAGCGTCGAAGGTCCACATTGTAATTTTCCTACAGCACCCTTGGTTTACGAAACTTTTTCGAGTTTCTCCGGGTGCAGGAAACCGCACTTCCCTGGAGCTAATCAAAATGCAGCTTAATCTCGAAAAAACCGTCACACTGATTGCGCAGCGCGCCAGAAAAGCCGCCTATGAGCTTCAATGCGTCTCTGTAAAGAAGATCGATGCCGCGCTTTTCGCCATGGCACGGCTGCTCGAAGCTGAAACATCATCGTTGCAGAAAGAAAACCGGCGCGACCTCGATGCCGCGCGGAGTAAAGGGCTTTCCTCCGCGATGATCGACCGCCTGACCCTTTCCGATAAAACCATTGCGGCCATGGTGCGCGGCCTCAGGGAAGTCGCGGCGATCGATTCCCCCATCGGCACCGAATACGAACACCGCATACGGCCCAACGGGCTGTCGATCTGTAAGGTCAAAGTGCCGATCGGCGTCGTCGGCATCATCTACGAATCGCGGCCCAATGTCACCGTCGATGCCGCCGCGATCTGCCTGAAATCCCAGAACGCGGTGATTCTCCGCGGAGGAAGTGAAGCCTTCCATTCCAACTGCGCCCTTACCGCGCTGTTTAAAAAGGCGATCAAAAAAGCGCGGCTCCCTCCCGACGCCGTTCAGATTGTCCCGACCGTCGACCGGCGTGCGGTCGAATTGCTTTTACGGAAAAACGAGCTGATCGACCTCATCATTCCCCGCGGCGGCGAAGACTTGATCCGCATGGTCGTCGAGAAATCACTCATTCCGGTGATCAAACACTACAAAGGCGTCTGTCATGTTTACATTGCACAGTCTGCCGATATCGATAAGGCCGTCAGCATTGCCGTCAACGCCAAAGTGCAGCGCCCGGGAGTCTGCAATGCAATGGAGACGCTTCTGCTCGATGCAAAGCTGCCGCTTGCGAAACGCCGCTCCGTCATTAACGCCCTGCTGAAAAACGGCGTTACCATGTTCGGCGATCCCGCAACGAAAAAGCTTTCTTCACGGATAAAACAAGCGACCGTCGATGACTGGAAAGCCGAATATCTCGATCTGCGGCTTGCGGTACGAACCGTAAAAAACCTCGCCGAAGCAATCGACCACATCAACACCTACAGTTCCCATCATACCGATGCGATCGTCACCGGATCAAAAAGGGAAGCAGCCACTTTCATACAACAGGTCGACTCCTCGTCGGTCATGGTCAACGCCAGCACCCGCTTTTCCGACGGCGGCGAATACGGCATGGGCTGCGAAATCGGCATCTCAACCGATAAGCTCCACGCCCGCGGCCCCATGGGTGTCGCCGACCTCACGACGTACAAATGGATCGTGTACGGATCGGGACAGGTGCGGGGGTGAGGAGAAGGATGAAGGCGGAAGGAGGAAGAATAGTTGATTCCTCCCCCGCCACTTTGGTTATTTGAGGATCCTTGATCTTAACACTAATTTACCCCTTTCCCATGGAACAATTCTCATTCATTACCGACCACGAGATCTACGAGAAGGTCATCCTCGAGGCCATCCCGAAATGCACCCGTTTTCTCTGGCTGGCGACTTCGGATCTTAAAGACCTTTACGTTCATGAGGGACGGGAAATGGTCCCCTTTCTGAAGTGTCTGTCGGATCTTGCTGAGGCCGGAGTCTCAATCAGGCTTCTGCATGCAAAAGAACCCGGACCGGCCTTCAGGAAGGATTTCGACAGGTTCCCGAATCTGATTAACGGCATGGAGAGGATTCTCTGCCCGCGCGTCCATTTCAAGGCGATGGTTGTCGACGGGCTTTTCGCTTACAGCGGCAGCGCCAATCTCACGGGCGCCGGTATGGGTGCGAAAAGCGAAAAGCGCAGGAATTTCGAGTCGGGGTTCATTACTACCGACCCTCACCTGATCCAGCGGATCATGGATCAGTTCGACCGTATATGGATGGGAGAGCATTGCGACGGGTGCGGGCGGAAACAATTTTGCGCGGATTATATTGATCTGCAATAAGGATGCTGATATCCTTTCGGCTGCTGTTATTTTGAATCGCACCACGCACAATTCCCATCGACACACCTCCCTCAAACCAGAATTTCCCGCTACTCCTCTGCATGCATTGAGAATAAAGTATTTTTATTTAAATACCAAACATGCGGTTGGCTTTTTCAGCCAACCCTTTCCGGAAAGGGTGTTAATGGACATTCTTGATGTCGTTAAATTCGACTACCGGGGACTCGTCAGCGCCATTGCGCAGGATATCAAAAGCAACGAAGTCCTCATGCTTGCCTATATGAACCGCGACACGCTTGCCGAGACGCTCGAAAAAGGGGTCATGGTCTATTTCAGCAGGTCGCGCCGAAAACGGTGGTTAAAGGGAGAAACGTCCGGGCATACTCAAAAAGTCCGTGAGGTCTATGTCGACTGCGATGGAGATTCGCTGCTTTTTAAAGTCGAGCAGACGGGTGCCGCCTGCCATGAGAACTATTTCAGCTGCTTTTTCCGGCAGTATGACGGCGACGGGTGGCGCATTGTCCGTACGAAAATCGAGGAATGAACCGGGAGGAGTTGTCCGTGCCGCACACTTACGCCCCGTCGGTCGTCGTATCGCTCGATAATCTGCTGCATAACCTGCAGCAGCTGCGTTCCCGTATTCCCGCAACAATAAAGGTCATCGCGGTCGTTAAGGATTGCGCCTACGGCTGCGGGGCGTCTATGATTTCAAGGACCCTCGAAAAGGAGGGTGGTGTCGACATTTTCGCCGTTGCGAGTCCGGATGAGGCATTCGCCCTGCGGTCGGCCGGAGTCAGGAGCGAAATCCTGGTGCTGGGCAAGGCGACCGATGCCCAGCTGCGCCGCGGCGCAGCGAATCGTGTTCTCTTCACCTGCAATGACAATGACGATCTCACGAGGTGGATGCAGTGTGACTTCCCCATCGATTTCCATTGCAATGTCGATACCGGCATGCGCCGGCTTGGCCTGAAGGTTGACGAGGTGCCGCGCCTGGTCGAAGCGTCTCAAAAGTGCGGCAATTTACACTGCCGCGGCGTGTTTACGCACATGGCATCCGCCGATGTACCCGGTACCCCGACGGTTAAGGGGCAATATTCCCTTTTTCAATCGGCGCTTGCGATGCTGCACGACGGAAGAATACGTCCGGACCATATCCACGTCGCCAACAGCGCAACGTTATTGCGCTTTCCTCCGTTTTCATGCACCCACATCCGTCCGGGAATTGCTCTTTACGGGTGCAATCCCGATCCGGCGCAGTCGTTCGGCGTTGAGCTGAAGCCCGTCATGTCACTGCGGGGGGCCGTTGTTTCGCTCCGGGAGGTCCCCGCCTCAACACCGGTAAGCTACGGCGGCAACCATGTCACTTCGCATCAAACATGGATCGCCACCGTCGGACTCGGTTACGCACACGGTGTCCCCCGCTCCCTGAGCAAACGCGGCGACGTGCTGATCGGCGGCAGACGGTACCGCATAGCCGGCAATATCACTATGGATTACCTCATGGTTGACGCCGGGGCTCATCCGGCAATGAACATCGGCGATGAAGCGGTCATCATAGGGCAGCAGGGCTCCGAAACGATCACTCCCGACGAAGTGGCGCTTCATGCCGATACCATCGGTTACGAAGTGCTTTGCAATATCGGAACCGCAATCGAACGGACCTGGCTGCTGCGAGGAAATATAATCGGCAAAGAATCAGGCAGTATCTTCTGACCGGAGGGCATATGGATGGAGTAATTAACGAAATCGAATTGCGGGGAGTGGTGAGCGCCTGCGCGGAGGGAAAAGTCTGGGTCGTTCCGTCGGCGTGGTGCAGTGAACAAGCGGGCTGCAACGGCGGCTGCGGTTCATGCGGCGGCAAAAAGCCGCGGCGACGGATCATGGTCGAAACCGCCCTCAATGACCGGTTTGCCCCCGGGGCTTCGGTCACCCTACGTTCTTTTCAATTAAATGAGGCGATCGGCGCGCTCATTGTTTTCGGCATCCCGCTACTGTCGGCACTGACGGTTTTCCTCGTCTGGTATGCTATTGATCCTTCAACCGTCGAATCGGGGGGCGCCCTCCTCGTTGCCGGGAGTGCATTTTTCTGCGGGTTCATCATCGTCCGGATCATCGACCGGATTTTCCGTAAACGTTTCCCTTCAAAGATCGTTCCGGCGGAAGTCCTCCCGGTCTTTTCAGCACCTCCCGAAGGGATCAAGGGTCATGGATGAATGGCTCGACCTCGGTGACCTTATTGATAAATCAGAGGAGTTCATCGAGCTCGGGCTCTACGATGAGGCGACAAAGCTCCTCAACCGGTATTCCCGCCTTTACAGCGACGCATGGGAAATCTGTGTGCTTTACGGCAGGATCTGCACCGACCTGAATAAACCTGTCGAGGCGATTTCCTGGCTTCGGAAAGGATTGCGCCTCGACCGTACCAGCACCGACTGCCTGTTGGGGTTGTTTTATGCCTATGCAATGCTTCATCAGGTCAAACGGGGAGGAAAATATCTGCTGCGCGCCGAAAAATATCATCCCGACAATGAAATAGTACTCACCGCGCTTATCTGGTACTATACCGAGCTTCATTCCCTCCCTCTTGCCATCAGCTATTTCGAGAAACTGCAGCATAACGGGGTAAGCAATCCGGAAACCTTTCGCAACGGCGCCATAGCCTATCAACGGAGCGGGCTTTACGATAACGCGGAACACTGCTTTAAGATCGCCCTCGAGCTCAACCCGCAGTACGATGAAGTTCTCGACATGCTGGCCGATCTCTACGTCTTTCTGGAGCAGGAAGAGAAGGCGATCCAGCTGTATCAGGACGTTCTGCGCGACTCCCCGCGCAACGTCAGAATTCTCTCACGTCTTGTTTTTTGTCACACACAGGCGAACCACCTCGAAAAAGCGGCGTCGCTGGCGAAGGAGTCCATCCGTCTCTACCCCAATTCACCCATCGGGTATGTTGACCTGGCATACGTTCATCTCAACGACAACCGGCCGCAGCAGGCAATCGAATGCGCCGATCGTGCACATGACATTTCGCCGCTGGACGCCGAAGCATTCAGAATAAAAGGGATCGCCTATTCGGACCTTGGCGAATGGGAAAAGGGGAAAGGTGCATTTAAAACGGCAATCGATATCGATCCCGAAAACACCGAAATCATGCGCGACTATTACCACCATTTGCGCAATGCGGGCGATACGGTCGCCATGGAAGCCGTGGTACATGAAGTTATCAGGATCGAGCAGCCCTATTGCGTTGAGGATTACTGGTTCCTGGCCGATTACTACCGGGAAAACGGCCGCGACCTGGAAGCGTTTCATTTCCTCAAAAAAGCTTACAAAAGCATGCCCGGGGAGAAGGAGCTCATTCCACCGATGGTCGATATTCTGCTTGAACGCGGTCACACGGGGTATTCGCTGCCCTTCCTGCTGCGCTATATCGGCCAGGGCGGGTGGAACGATACCATGAACGACTTCGCACGCCATAGCCGGTTCAGGGGCAAATGGTCGCAGGAAGGGATCCGTTTTCTGCGATTTCACGGGCAGCGGCCGAAAGAGTACCGAAAGTATATTTTCTCGCGTTACCTCGAACTGTTCCTGCTGCTGTCGGTGAGTGGTATCGTCGCTGCCGCGCTCGTGCCGGTCTATTTCCTTTCCGGTATGAAAGCGGTGGTTATGACGGGAGTGGCCTATGCGTTTCTGCTGTTGATCTATCGGCTGGTCCGTTTTGTAGTCCACCGTCGACGTGCGTTACCGGTCCACGTATCCTCATTTTAACCTCAGCGGCTGGTACAGATATGAAACCTCCACTTCTTCTTCACATCTGTTGCGCGCCCGATGAAGCATGGGTCGTGAGCACCCTCAAGGAAGCGCATTCGCTCCACTGCTTTTTTTGTAACCCGAACATCTCACCGGAAAGCGAATACAGGCTGCGCCTTGCCGAAGCGCAACGGGTCGCTCTTCATTACAATGTTCCGTTTACCGCCGACAGCTACGATCCTGTCTCATGGGAAACGGCCATCGCTCCGGTTGCCGCCACACCGGAGGGGGGTGAACGGTGCCGCCGCTGTTATGACCTGCGTCTGCGGAGGAGCGCACGATTCTGCGCTGAAATCGGGTTTCCGGCCTTCACCACCGTCATGAGCATTTCGCCGCACAAACGGATCACCATGCTCAACGAGGCGGGCGAGGCGGCTGCCGCTGCGTTCAAGGTCAAGTATTGTCCCTTCGATTTTAAAAAGAAAGACGGTTTCAAAAACAGCATCGCGCTCAGCAGGGAACTGGGGCTTTACCGGCAGGATTACTGCGGCTGCCGTCTGAGCCGCGACGAGCGCGACGAACGGCTGCGGCTGAAAGCGGTACAATAGAAATGGTGCGCAGCACCGGATACCTTACGCTTAAAGAACGACAGAGACAAAGCTTCGCGGGGGTAATGGCGTGCGGGCAAAAGCTTAAAAAATAATATCGACCCGTTTGCCGTGTAATGGCCGGCACTACACCGAAGCCTCCCGTCCGGTGTGGGCGATGTTGAATCGTTCGATGCGCTGCGCGAGCAGTCTCGCAAGCAGCAGCGCGTAGTGCGGTTTCTTTTTAATCGCCTCGACGAACTCTCTTTTAGAGACTTTGATCAGCCGTCCCGCGCTCTTTGCCAGGACGGTCGCCGTACGACGGTGCTCCAGTAAAAACGACATTTCGCCGAGAAAGATGTCCTCTTCGGAAAGGGTCGATACCGTATGTTCGCCGACGAGTATCTCGAATCGGCCGCTTACTATGTAAAAAATGAAATCGCTGATATCGCCTTCACGAAGTATCACATCGCCCGCTGCAACGATTGTCGGTTCAATGTCCCTGAATATGCCCGGCATGACACAGTGCTCGGGGAGCGTGTGTGCGACTTCGAATTCAACCAGGTTCCCTTTTTCGTTGAAGGAAAGACTTTTCGTAAACGCCCGCGCCATGAGGATTCCCCGGCCGTGCGACATGAGACAATTGGTCTCGCTGGTCGGATCGGGCACGGCACGCCAGTCGAACCCGACTCCCTGGTCGGCGATACGGAATTTCGAGGATTCGTCGGTGATGGTATACTCAAAAAGCACGCGACGTTTCGCAATGACGGGGTCGGTACATCGATTCCGTATCAGCCGCTGGATATCGCCTTCTCTTTCAAGCTCCCGCGTTTTCTCATCATAGGTGATTCCGCAATTGCCGTGTTCGATCGCATTGGTCAACAGTTCATGCATGACCATTGCGAAGCGCGTCTTTCCGTCGCGGTCGATTTTGTTGGTGGTATAGAGAAAATTGGCGAGCAGGTTCGCGTAGCACGATGAGGCGTGCAGGTCGTTTTCGAGCTGTATCGCCGCGCTTATGTTGCTCGGGATATCCATGCCGATAACCCGCTGGAAAAGGATCTGACGGTTTGATTTGATGATGCCCATGATTTTCGGCACGATTTCTTCGATCTCTTCGCTGCTGACGACATCAATAATGTTCGCTTTTTTCAATTCATCAAGGCGCTGTTCCTCAACCCGTGAATCACAGAAGGCGATTATCCCGGCGTGCAGCAGCCACGGATCGCCGATGACGGTATCGAGCAGTTTGTACGGTTTGACTCCGCAGGAAGAAAAATCGATGCACGCGAGATCGGGCATCTCCATATTGAGATAATCAAGCGCCTCATCATACGTGTCCATCGGAACGGTCTGCACCGTATCGGAAGGAGACAGCCCTTTTCGCAGTGCGCGTTCGATGGCCGTAACCCGGTTTCGATTATCGGAAATGAGCGGTATGGTAAACACCGTCATGCTCCGGACGCGGGGGCTGCCGGAGCGATCCTGTCGAGCGAATCAACAATGGAAAACACCTGCTTCAGGTCGGAAACGTCGATCAGCTTGTCGATGTATGAGTTACCGTTTCCCTTTTTGTTCACGATATATACCGTAGTATGCCGTCCACGGGCGCTGTTACAGTAGTAAATAATCTGCCCTAATGCATAGCTGTCGATATAGGCGATATCGGTAAGATCGATCGCTTTCAGCGGTGCGTCGCCGCCCATCAACTGTTCGATATGTTTACGAAGCGCAACATTGTCTCTCGCAACCACACGGCCCGTTAACGTGAGAACCGCCGCCGAACCGCCGTTCATGATCTGAATCGATATTGCCATACCATCTCCCGTTTCACCCCTGGCGCGTCGGATTGACGATCCGTATCATCTCGTTAAGCCGTGTCGAGTCCAGAAGCCGTGTCATATAAAATGATGGATCATTGTTCGAGTTGATGAGAAACAGTTCGCGGCCCTGACGCTGCAGGGTTAAAAAGTGAGATACCAGGATCCCCAACGCATGGCTTTCCATGAAATCGATCTGAGAAATATCAATCGCGATACGGTCTGCCCCCTGCTGGACCAGGTCGCGGATTGCGCGGGAAAACCGATAGACTTCCATTTCGCTTACCGAACCGACGACGCGCAGTATCGACGTCGTTTCCGATTGATATACCGATAATCCCAATTCCATACCACCTCCGCTCTTCCCGGCAGCCGGGAAATACGGAAACGTAAATGCATTACCGCAAATAATTGATATATAGTCTACTATTGTTCGTCGGAGAGGTCAATTACTGAAGCGGCTTCCGCCGGCGGAGGATCGTAAATCGCGGTTGGCCGGCAGTTATAAGAACAGATGTGAGCTGCCGGCCAATGGTCAGTAAAGACTACTCGGCGGCGGGAACCAGCTTCCCCACAACCTTCAGATTCTTCAAAACCTTGAGTCCATGCGGGCTTTTCTTCCTGATGGCATCGCCGAGTTCGGTTCCGGCGATATGCCGGCCTTTATGTTTTCCCTTCCTCCACGCCTTGATGGGAGATACGTCATAGATAACCCCGTCAATGGCGACATACGCCGCTTTCCCGTCAGCGCCGTTGTATCCGGCAAGTTCTTCGATGGTAAGTGAACGAAGCGGCGCCGCGCCGCCGCTTTCCGCTTTCTTCGTAGCCGACATGCTTGCTGAGGTAATGCTGTCGGGTGCAGGTGCATCGGGCTGCTTTTCTGCGGCAAAACACAGAACAGCAGCAAACACGATTAACGCGGTTTTAACAAAAAATACGGTTTTACTCATCACTATACTCTTCATTGCTTATTTTTTTATCACAAGACGATTTGTTATAAAAGGCTTCACTTGGCCATTGCAGGTTGCCCTTCACGCCATATACTTTCCGGTAATATACTCCACAAGCCGTTCATTTTCGGTCGAGATGGCGTCGATAAGCGTGCGGTTGATGTCGCGCATGGAAATCATGGCTTTGACCTTACCATCACTTTTCAACGGGATGTGCCTGATATGGTTCTTTCGAAAAGTTTTCATCACTTCTACGAGGTCATCCTCCATATCGGCATAAACGATGTTGGTGGTCATGACTTCACTCACTTTCATGCTGCATATATAATCGTTCTTGCAATGGGAACAAACGGTAAGAATATCCCGTTCGGAAATGATACCGAAGACTGTTTCTCCTTCGGCCACCAATAACGCACCAATTTTAAAATCGGTTAATTTTGTAATAGCAGCATGTATGGTCGTATCTCTGTCGATTGTATGCATTACCGAATTTTCGACACCGATGAGTTCCTTTGCTTTCATAGGCAACCTCCTTTTACATCGATTTTTTATGAAACATGTCAAGCTCCCGTTACTTCCTTTAATTTATTGCTGAGCATCGTAACGTGCTGCATCTCTTCTCTGATGATCGATTCCACCTTATCCTTTCCGGCGTTTCGCGGAACCACTTCCTTCATACCAAGATAAAAAACAATGGAATCTTTTTCGAGTCCGATCGCAATACGGAGAATATCCGGCAGGCTCTCGGAACCGTTCAGCATGGCCGATGGATCGTTATGGGTATCGAATACATACCCTCCGGCCATAGTATTCAGATATGCCGACGCTTCATTGTCGGGATCTGCAGCGAAAAGTTCGGATTCATGCGAGGTTACCAGCAGATGCATACCTTGAAACCGTCTGAGATGGCTCTCTTCCATTTCAGCAAGTTCCAGAAGGAATTGCTTCGCTTCCGGAATGATTTCGGCGCAGTTACGGTAAAACGCCGCGCCGTTTCGTTCAATCTGCTCGGCCAGTGTAAAGACTTCATCGGCATTAAAAGTAATGGGCATGGTATGCGCTCCTTTTCTTTTTGGTAGTGTTATCCCTGCAGTTCTATGTGGTCGATATACAGTTCCCGTCCTCCGGTAATTTCCCCTTCATTCGCACCGCACTGTTGACATCGGAAACAACGGCCCGTTACCATGCTGGTTGATCCGCATTGTCGGCATTTACCGTTTGCCGGTGGGCGCCTGACAGCCAATTCCGATCCTTCGGCGATAGTACCTTTTGTCAGATGCGCATAGGTTAAAGTCAGATACTCGGAAACAATCGGACGTAATGCGCCGATAACAACCGTGGTTTTTATGACTTTGCACTTTTCTCGTCCCCGGGCGGTTAATTGTTTATTCACGGTATCGACAATAGACTGGCAGACGTTGAATTCATGCATGCTGGAATACCTGTAAAAAAACGTATGCAAGTGCATCGATCGCGTGTTGCACCTTTCGGCTTATCAAAGCGTTGAATTTCAATGCCTGTGACTGAATGCCAATGACAGTGAGTCGCACGCCGGGTATTCGACGACGCAGATAGGCGGTAATCAGTTCCATCGATCCTGTATGGGTAGAACAGATGCCGTCGCATACGGCTTCGGGACTTAACATCCTTATTTCACCGGGCAGTCCATAGAAATTGGCGGCATCGATAAATAAAATCGTTTGCGGTTGAAGGGCTGCCATTTTTTCGAGATAATTTTCCGGTACCGATCCGGCATTAATACATTCTGCGGAGATTCTATCGACAATGCTATCGATCAGAGCGGGTCCGGCCCCATCATCGCCACGCATGCTGTTACCGATACCCACAAGTATTGTTTTACCGGAGATGATTTCTGTGATTTCGGTATACAGTGAGGTGACACTGTTTTTGTCAACAGTTACCGGCGCTGGAAAAAGGGCTGTCACTTCCATTGTTCACCACCTCTGCAAAGCAATTGTGCATGATGAAATTGTGCACTTCCGATATACTTGATATGATGATTGCTATACGGTCATAGCGGTTTTCCGGCGGCAATGAGGACATTGAATATTTATCCGCCGGGCACGAATCGGATATTCATTTCCCGATTCGAAACCTTTATCGACCACCTGAAGGTTTGTATGCGATACAAGCATAAGGGTAGGATTACAGAATGCAAGGGCGCCGAGGCGTTTTACCAGCCACAGTATCTGGTCCACCGGCGCAAGAACTTTACCGCATACTTCGCAGAGAAGAAGCTTCTTTTCGACACGTTCTTCAAAATCTTTCCTTGAAAACCCGGCATAATCCCATTCGGTGGTGAGTTTGATTCCCTTCTCGGAAGTACAGTACCGTTCGCATTGCCCGCATTGAATGCATGTATCCAGATGCTGGACCAGTCGACGAACCGGTGTATCAAGCTTTGTATCATCCACCACTTCAATTGCATTGGAAGGACACACCTCGGCACAGGCACCGCAGCCGATACACTCTTTTTCATCGTATCGCGGTCTTCCACGATACCGTTCTATCGGTTGATAGCCGCCCTTTGGAAACGGGCTGGTATAAGGACGCCCGAAAAGTGATGAAAGCGCAACTTTAAGTATTCTGAACTGAAAAAGACAAGGAAGCTTCATTACCAATCCCTATGATATTCTATTCGTTCGGATAATCCTCACGATACTTATCAATAACGCTTTTATCCCAGAGTTTGATTCCCGATTTATGAGCCGCACGTGACAATGCATGGGCCGAAACCGGCGCGGTAAGGGCGACAAAGACGATACAGAGCAATGCCTTTACACCTGTCGAGCTGAATCCGACCATGAGAAATGTACCGAACATAATACTGCACGTACCGAAGGTAACGCATTTGGTTGCAGCCTGCAGCCGGTTGTAAATATCTGGCATCCGCACCAAGCCGATACATCCCAGCAGATCGAACAGCAGCCCTATGGCGATACAAGCCATTCCCGCGATTTCAATCATCAAGGTTCTTCCCTTCAAGGTATTTTGCCAGTGCGATGGTTGCAATGAAACTCTGCAGGGCCCATGCAATGGCTATATCCATATACCAACCGCGTCCGGTCGGAATATTCAATATCGCGCAAAAACCAACAATAAGGATACCGAGTATATCTACCGCAACGATCCGGTCGGCGGCAGTCGGCCCGAGTGCAACCCGTAGAAGGCACAGCGCTGAGGAAAGCAGCAGTACATAGAAGCACCGTCCATAAAAAGAGAGATGCGGCAACTCCGGAAAGAATGAAAACGGGAACGGATGATAAAAAATGATATAGAGCACCGCCAAAATGCCTATTGTACCTGCCAGCCATATAATCGTCCGTTTCATGCGATCCGTTTGCTTTCGATATGCTATTCGAAGATTTTCGCCAAAACACGTTCAAATCGGGATACGATACGCTCGGTCGCTTCATCGATATCCGTCGATACCACATTAATCCAATGGATATATATGATGCCGTTTTCCTCGTCGAGATCAACGGACATCGTTCCCGGCGTCAACGTGATGGAATTCGCCAGGAATGTCAATCCCGTCTCCGATTTCAGCCTCGTTTTTACTTTTACAATACCGGGCTTGATGGGACGCATCGGATGAATCACCCGGTATGCCACATCGATGTTCGCTTTCAAACACTCCCATATAAATAGCGGCACGTAGTACATGAACCACAGATACCGGAAAGGGTTTTTCAGAACATAAGGTCGCGTGACGAACATATCTCCGGCAACAAGCGAGATAAAACATGCGATCACTACGCCCGAAACAACATGCACCCAGTCAAATGTCATACAAAGAAGAAGCCACAGGATAAATACCACAACGAAAAATGCGATTCTGCTTTTCACTGTATGAACCTTCTATTTACCGCAAAGATTGAAATACAATCTTTGCGTATTCCTTTCCGTTGGTAATGACATCGACGGCCGATTGCAGAAAGTCGCCTGAAACAGCCGGCACCAGCAGCAGACCACCTAAAAAGCAGATCAAAGCAAGAAGCACCATCGAGAATTGCATCGCGAACGGGACTTCTCGGATTGCTTTGAACTTTTCCTTCAGTTCACCGAAAAAGACGTATTTCTGAACTTTCATAAATGATGCCAGGGTCATGATACTCGCCAGTACCGCCCAGGCCGCGTACACCGGACGTCCTGCATTGACACAGGCAATAATAATGATCAGTTTGCTCCAGAATCCATTAAACGGCGGCAGTCCTGCGATTGACATTGAAGCCACCATACTGGTGGAAGCGCTTATCGGCATGCGTTCCCGCAATCCGCCAAGCTCTTTCAGGTTACGGGTACCTGTCGCGTAATCGACCGCTCCTGAATTGAGAAACAGAAGCGACTTGAACATGGAATGATTAAACAGGTGAAAGAGTCCGCCCATGATGCCAAGCGGTGTGCCAAGTCCGATGCCCAGCATTATATACCCCACCTGGCTTATGGAATGATACGCAAGAAGCCTCTTGAAATCCCACTGTCCGACCGCAAGAAACACACCTATAACCATCGACATGGTTCCGAGAACCATTAAAACCGGCAGCAAAGACGTAGCATCCAACACACTGAAAAAAACACGTATGAGCGCATAGACGCCAAGCGCTTTAATCAATAATCCCGACAGCATTGCCGAAATAGGGGCGGGAGCCGACGGATGCGCATCTGGAAGCCACCAGTGAAACGGAAAGAGAGCACCCTTCAAACCGAAACCGACCAGAAATAAGACCGATACGAATCCTATCAGTTTTGATCCGCTCTTTTCACTCACTACCTGCGCCATATCCGCCATATTCAGCGTCGAAGTGTATGAATAAAGAAGCCCGATACCCAGAAGGATAAAAAGTCCGGCAATAGAACCCATGATCATATATTTGAAGGAAGCTTCCAGCTCCTCCTCTTCGGTTCCAAAGGCGACCAGTCCATAACTCGCAATAGAACCTATTTCCAGAAAAACAAAAAGGTTGAACATGTCACCGGTGACAATGACGCCGTTCATTCCGGCCAGCATAAGCAGGAACAGAGCGTAAAACTTGTTTTTAGCCGTATATCTTTCCATATAGTTAATAGAGTAAATCGTTACGATCAACGTGATACTGTTCACTATCACCAGCATAAAACAGGAAAGCGAATCGAGCACCAGGCATATTCCCACCGGAGGAAACCATCCGCCGACCTTGTAAATTAAAGGCGCATGGCCGTTGACTACCCCGATTGCATAAAAAGACAACAGACAGAGAACAAACGTGCACAGCGTACAAAGAATATCGCTTATCCAGCGCACCCGGTTTCCAAGAAGCATAATAAGGAAAGAAACCGTCAAAGGTAAAGCAACGAATAGAGGAATCATTGTATAATTCATATCTGTCACGATCGCTAACCTCTCAGTTTCCTGATTTTCGTGATATCGAATGTCCCATACTTCTCATAAATCCTTACCGCAAGAGCCACCATGAGCGCCGTTGTAGCCAATCCGATCACGATGGCCGTCAGAATAAGTGCCTGCGGTAACGGATCAACGATATTTTTAATTTCCTGAAACCTTTCTAAAATCGGTGAACGTCCTCCCTGCCGGTAGCCGAATAATACGAACAACATATTCAGTGCATACTCCATTACCATGATGCCGATTATGATTTTAATCATGTTTCTTTTGGCCACTACGGCGTAGAGTCCTACGGCAAAAATGATCATGCAAAGGAAGTAGGTCATTTTTTTTTCTCTTTTCCAGCCAGAGCAATGGAAACCAGCACAAGAAAAAGACCGCATCCCACTTTTAAACTGATTGAGATGTTGGAAAAAAGTACCGTGTATGCGCTGAACAATGAAAAGGGTTCACCTGTTCCAAGTGTATGGAAAAAAAAGTATCCGCCGAGAAGTCCCAGAAACGCAATCGAAATGAACATAATCGCTCCGATGCTTTCAAGCACCGACGCGACCGGCAGACTGATCTTTTTCAATGCCGCCTCTTTACCATAAGCAAGCATAAGATGGACGAAGGAGAGGGCGATGATCACACCGCCCGCGAATCCCCCTCCGGGAGAGAGATGGCCGTGCAGGACGATGTAAATGCCGTACATGAGGATAATCCCTACGGTAAGCCGCGTTACGGTCTTGACAATAAGAGTCATGCCTGGTTCTTTATTCATGCTTCCGTTTCCGATTCTCCGCTTTTCTTTCTTCCCGTTTTTCTCAATACGATAAGCGCTCCGCATACCGCCGTAAAGAGCACGACCGCTTCTCCCAATGTATCATACGCACGAAAATCAAGGATGACGGCACTTACCAGATTGGTGGCGCCGGTTGCCTTCATGCCGGTTTCTATATATTCTTTTGCCACTCTCATTATTGGATATCCGAACTCCGGCAGTTCATGAATGATCGGATAAACGAATAGAAGGACCAGTGCCGCAAGGGATATCCCTACCACCATAGGAAAATAATCGGGGTGGTGCTGCGGTTCAGGCGCTTCTTTTCGTAGTATAACACGTAGTAGAATCACCAAACTTAATATCTCGACGACTAACTGCACAATTGCCAGATCGGGCGCCTTGAGAACAAGAAACGCAAGCGATTGAAAAAGTCCTACCACTCCCACGACGACGACACAGGAAAGTATATCCTTCGTTTCGATGGCAATGATTGATCCGAAAATCATCAGTATCAGAATGAGATTGATATCCATCATTTTAAAACCTTATTTCAGCAACCATAATAAAATAACCAGACCAAGAATGTACCACGAAATATAATGTCTCAACACACCGGTATGGAACAATTGGAATATTTTCGAAATGCCGAACGAAACATGAGTTCCCACCTCATAGATATCGAAAAGTTTCATCTCCGCCATCGCATAAGCCTGTTTAAACGGCGACATTTCTCTGATTGTCTGATAAAAATCGACACCCGTTACCTCCACATCACGGGCCGCACCCTTATTGGTATTCGAAATATAGACCTCTTCGAGGTATTCACCGCCGATATAGGTACGGCATACCCGCGGTTTTTTAGCGGTTCCGATAAGATACAACAGAAAACCGCCGAAAGATGCGGCAAGGAGCATTATTGTCGCCGGACCGACAAACCATTTGCCGGTAAAGGAGACCGGGGCATTGACTGCGGGAAGAATAAACCGATTGAGCGGAATCATGTAGCGCACTCCGAATGCAACGCACATTACTGCAAGAAAAGCCATCGGCAACCACATGCTGAATCCGACTTCACGTGGTTTTGCCGCCAAGACTTCGGGAGAAGGCTGCCTGAAGAACGATGCATGAAGCAGTTTGGCAAAGCTGGCCAGTGTAAGGGCAGAACCGACCATGGCAGCAGTCAACCAGATGATCCACAGCACGCCGCCACCCCTGCCGCTTTCGATAATTCCCTGGTAAATCATCCATTTCGACGCGAATCCGTTAAGGGGCGGAATCCCGGAAATTGACATTGAAGCAACGATGCAGGAAAAAAGAGTCATCGGCATAGTCTTTGCCAGACCTCCTAATTTATCAAGATCCGACGTGCCGGTTTGTTTCTCGATTGATCCGGCGCAAAGAAACAGGCACGATTTGTACATTGCATGGTTTAACATGTGAAACAGAGCACCGGCCAGACCCAGAGGCGTACCGGTACTTATCCCCAATACCATGTATCCTACCTGGCTTACCGCATGATAGGAGAGCAGCCGCTTTAAATCGTGTTGTACCAGCGCCATCATTACTGCACAGATGATTGTTACCACGCCTATAAAAGCGAGTGTAGTATTTATCGCAACGTTCATCGCAAACAGAGTCGTGGTGCGGTACAGAAAATAAATCCCGAGCAGTTTATCGAGCGATGCGGGAAGGAAAGCCGCCACCGAGGCGGGTGCTTTTTCACCGCAATCCGGTACCCATGAGTGAAAAGGCATTGCGCCTGCTTTTGCAAACGCTGCAATAGCAAGACAGAAAAACGCTATATAGGAGAGTGGCCCGCTGAATTCCACCGGTGCTCCCTGCATTTGAGTGGTATGCCGGAGTACCCCTAAAAGCGCTATCCCTAAAATAAGAATACTGTCGGATCCTCCAATAACAATGGCGGTCTTCTTCGCCGCAGTCGCCGCATCAGGTCCTGAAATACCGGTCAGCAGGTAAAGTGTTACCCCTATTATGCCCCAGAAAACAAGCAGGAGAATAAACTCGGCGGCAAGAAGAGCGCCGCATGAAGCGCCTAGGGTCCATAAAATATACGCGTAGTATTGGTTTTGGCGAACTTTCCCTTTCATATAGCCGAAGGAATAGATCAGAATAAGAAGACTGAAAACAGCTGTTGCGAGAAGAATAAAACCGTTGATCCCGTCGAGCCGGAGAGAGAGCCAGTTATGGTACGAAAAAGTGCCGGCGCCGGAATTATAGAGGGGCCAGGCAAGAAGGAGTACGTATATTCCCGTCAGGAAAGCAATAATTGCGGTACCAACTCCACCCTTTGTTGGGATGCACCTGCACAAGAGTCCGGCAAGCAACGGAACGGCAATGATGAGTACCATGGGCTGCACCGACAACTCATTGAGGAGAATCGTTGATTGAGAAATCAAATCATTCATGAAGGTACTCCAAAATCAAGTTTTGGTCCCTCTTTGCCAAGTTCGCGTTTGAGCAGTTCGGTTTTTTCCTGCGACAAACGAAGCAGATCAGGTGAACGCAGGGCAGTTCTTCTGGTATCCGCATCGATTGCGATCATCCGCTCGGTACAACAATAGCAGGGATCGACGGCAGCAAGAATGATGGTCGCATCAGCGATACTCTGGCCCATAACGGCAACTCGGTCGGTGGGAACATTCATGAAACTCGGCGCGCGCACTTTATGACGAACCGGACGATTGGTACCGTCGCTCCGAATATAGTGAAACACCTCTCCACGCGGCGCTTCGTAATGGCCGATTCCGTCACCCGGTTTAATCGCTTTCGGATTCGAATCTACCGGTCCGGGTACGGTTTTCAATTTGTCCAGGCACTGTTCAATTATTTTTATCGATTCGAACATTTCCAGTATGCGAACCACCGTTTTATCGAAAACATCACCGTTTTCAGCGGTAATGACCTTCCAGTCGACAAGGCCGTAGGCTGCATGGGGATAATCTTTGCGTGTATCGATTTTTACGCCGGATGCCCGCGCCGTTGGCCCGAGAGCGCCGTAGTCGATAATTTGCTGTTTCGTAAGGATGCCGACGCCTTTTGTTCGTGCGTGGATTACCGGATCGTCGATGACCGCATCCCTGAAAAGGGCCAGCGGTTTGACCAGCCCGTCAAGCGTTTTTTTGATGCCGGGAATGTCTTCCGGCAGGATATCCCGGCGTACGCCGCCCGGTTTCATCATGGCATAGTGGTTACGGTTACCGGTGATGTGCTCCATCATATCCAGAACGCTTTCCCGGTAACGCCATACCCACATCCATACCGTATTGAATCCCAAGAAATGGCCTGCCAGACCAAGCCAGAGCAGATGGGAATGGATCCGTTCGAGCTCGCCGATAACCGATCGAATGTAAAGCACCCGTTCCGGCACTTCGATATCTCCCGCATCTTCGACTGCCTGGACGCATGCGATGGGATGCGACGTCGAACAGATGCCGCAGATTCTCTCAACGAGAAATACCGTCTGTTCAAAAGTCTTTGATTCCGACAGTTTTTCGATGCCGCGATGATTGTAGCCGATCTCGATATCAAGCCCTACTACCTTTTCCCCTTCAACATGAAGTTTGAAAAACTCCGGTTCTTCCTGAAGCGGATGATAGGGCCCGATCGGTATTATCGTTTTTTTCGGCATGTTATGCCTGATCCTTTTTAGAATTCCGCCGTAACGGATAGTTCCCCTCCGGCCAGTCGTCTTTCAATAGCAAGTGCCGCATATCCGGATGGTTTTTAAAGGTGATGCCGAGAAGTTCCCACATTTCCCGCTCAATCCACTCCGCCGCCGGGCAGAAAGGCGCGATTGATTCTATTTCTGGTTTTTCACGGTCGAGTTTTGTTCTGATCGTTACCAGGCATTCATATAGATCGAAAGCCCAATGATAAAGAATCTCAATTGCACCCGGCGTGTCGATTCCGGTGGCTATCTGAAAACGGGCTTCGAGTTCCCTGAACATCACCCGGGAGACTTCGGGAATATTTTCCGATTTGACTTCCAAATATATTCGTTTTGGCGATTTTTCAAACACCTCTTGAATGGCATTTCCCAATTTTTCCCGTAGAATGGGAAGAATTTCTTCTCGGGCGGCTATCACCTGTCTACTTTCCTTTCAATTTTTGAATAAGTTTCACTACTGCGGAAATCATCGCCTCCGGCTTTGGAGGGCATCCCGGTAAAAACGCATCGACCGGGATATAATTACATACGGGTTCCGAAATATTATACGACCCCGTGAATATATTCCCCGTGCAGGCGCAACTTCCAACTGCTATAACGACAACCGGTTTGGGGGCGTCTTCATAAACTCTTTTCAATCTGATGGCGGATTTCCTGTTAAAGGCCCCTGATAGTAAAAGCACATCAGCGTGGCGAATGCTTCCCACTAAAACCATACCGAATCGTTCGGCATCATAGCGAGGTGTCAATACATCAAGTATTTCTATATCACAATTATTGCATGCACTCCCACTGAGATGGAAAACGTTGAGCGATCGGGTAAGTGCATTGACCGTAAAACTCATTTTAATCCCTCGATAAAAGCCAAAACTATTGCAATCACCCCGAACAGGGTTACCGGACCCCAGAAAAATTTCATAGCCTGATCAATGCGGACCCGCGGGGCGGTGTTACGGATGAGTACCGTAAGCACAATCAGAACCACATATTTTACAACGCCGAGAAGTACCGGCACAACTCCACCGGTCAATGGAATTCCTCCCCATAAAACGGTAATGATGAATACCGGCATCGTAAAAAACATCATTGCACGTGTTAATTTAAATATTCCGAGCGGCGGTCCGGAATACTCTATATACGCTCCGCCGGTCAATTCCGTTTCAGCCTCCGGCATATCGAACGGCACAAGCGTTAATTTGGCCTGCATGCATAAAATCGCCACGATAAGTGCAATAATTCCCGATGGCGACACCGCTGCCATCGGTTCAACCAGAATTCTGCTGAATTCGATTGAACCGGTTTTTATCACCGGGACAAGACAGGCCAGAATAAACGGCAATTCATACGAGAGGATCAACTTCATTTCACGGCTGCCGCCGATGGAGGCGATCGGGTTTGCCGAGGCGAATGAGCCGATGACCACCGAAACGGCGGGTATTGTCAAAAGATATAGCACGACGATCAAGTCGCCGATGAAGGATTTGTCGGGCCATATAACAGGACGCCAGAGAATGGTTGATGCCACACTTACCGCTGCAATTCCGAATACTGGTGCAGAAAGAAAAACGAATTTCGATGCTCCGGCGGGAACGCATGTTTCTTTTACC